>JAOXSC010000112.1 GCA_025800215.1 Marinibacterium sp. | reverse complement strand
CGCCACACCCCCGGCCAGGATGTGAACCAGGTGGCGCAGGACGCGCTGTTCGGGGACAGGGCCGATGTGGATCTGTATATTCGCTATGGGCCGGAACACCGTGCCGGGGTGACACAGACGCCGCTCTATCGCGACAGGCTTGTGCCGGTGGCCAGCCCCGATCTGGCGCAGGGGCTGGTGGGTTCGGATCTGGCCACGCTGGCCCAGCAGCGGCTGATCTTTCTGGAGTCGCAGGATCGCAGCTGGACCACCTGGGCCGACTGGTTCCGCGCGCTTGGCTATGACGGGCCGATCCGCGACGGGGTGCGGGTGAACCGCTATTCTGTCGCGTTGCAGATGGCGCAGGACGGGGCGGGGCTGGCACTTGGCTGGCAGCGGCTGATCCGCCCGATGCTCGAAACCGGTCAACTGGTCCCGGTGGGTGACCATCACCTGATGGCGCCGCATCAGTTCTATCTGGTGGGCCGTTCCAACATGTCCGACGGGGCCCAGGCCCTGCGCAGCTGGATCCTGGATGAGCTGCGCAGCGGCTCGGTTTAGGTCAGCTCATCCAAAGATGAGCTTTTCTGATATTGCGCGCATCGCCCGCCGGGGTCCAATAGCCCGGACCAAGCAGGATCAGCCAGGAGCACAAAGATGAACAAGCACGACCCACTTGCCGCCGTTCTGACATCCGTGAACCAGGCCAATGGCCTGCCCAACGCCCACTACATCGACCCCGACACCTTTGCCGAAGAACGCCAATCCGTTCTGTTCGCCAATTGGTCAGGCATCGGGTTCGGCAAGGACATCCCCGAAGCGGGCGACGCCAAGCCGGTCGAATTCCTGGGCATGCCGCTGCTGATGGTGCGCGACAGCCAGGGCGAAATTGGCGTGTTCCAGAATACATGCCGTCATCGCGGCATGATCCTGGTGAGCGAGCCCAAGAACATCCGCGGCACCATCCGCTGCCCCTATCATTCCTGGTGCTATGGTCTGAACGGAGAGCTGCGCGCAGCCCCCCATGTGGGCGGACCGGGTCAGAACACCCACGAGGACATGGATTTTTCCAAACTCAGCCTGCTGCGGATCCGGTCCTATGTCTGGCGCGACGTGGTCTTTGTGAACATCGACGGCAACGCCCCGGCCTTTGAAGAGGTCCACGCAGAGCTGATGGCCCGCTGGAGCGATTTCGACCAGCCCATGTATCACGGCGGCGCCGGGGCGTCGGTGACACTGGATCTGGCGTCGAACTGGAAACTGGCGGTGGAAAACTACTGCGAAAGCTATCACCTGCCTTGGGTCCATCCGGGCCTGAACAGCTATTCGCGGCTGGAAGATCACTACAACATCAACGAACTGGGCAAATATTCGGGCCAGGGCACCTATGTCTATCGCCAGTTCGAAGGGGAAAACGGCGAAAAGCTCGATGATTTTCCGGGGCTCGATCCGAAATGGAACGAAGGCGCGGAATATATCGTGGTCTATCCCAATGTGCTGCTCGGCGTTCAACGCGATCACGGCTTTGCCTTCATTCTTGAACCGATCAGCTGTGAACGCACCATCGAGCATATCGAACTGTACTACGCGAAGCCGCCGCAGGACCGCCCCGAGCACGAAGATCTGCGCGCCAAGAATGCCGCGCTTTGGAAAACCGTGTTCGAAGAGGATGTGTTTGTCGTCGAAGGCATGCAAAAGGGTCGCCACGGCATCCTGTTTGACGGGGGCCGCTTTTCCCCCGCGATGGACGGGCCGACCCATTGCTTTCACCATTGGGTGGCCAGCCAGATCGCCAAAGGGCGCGAGGTCGGGTGACCCTGCCCGCGATGGACAAGGCCGAGCTGGACGTGCGCCTGCTTGCGGCCCATGCCAGCGCCGATCTGACGGCGCTGGTGGCGCTTTACACCCGCGCCGCGGATCTGGCAGAGGCTGAGGATGATTTCGATGCGTCCTGCTTCTATCTGACCCATGCGTTTGTCTTTGCGCTCGAGGCTGGCGCGCCCGAAGCTCAGGCGCTGAACGACACGCTGGTGGCGCGCGGGCGGGCGCACAAGGTGGCTCTCTGACGCTATTGAGCATCGCCCGGCAGGCGAAAAACCCCGTAAATACATGCATTTCGGGTTGAGCCCCCGTGCGAACGGGACTAAGGCACCCGCGACTGATCCAACGTGTCGGATCGGGCAACAGCCAGGGCGCCCCGCGCGTCCAGCGACACATCCCGCAGCCTATCGCAACCGCAAGCACACCACTTTTTTCCGCCGCCCGTTCGGGTGGTGTGTGCTGCTGCGCGATCCGGGCGTGCGGGGTCACAGGCTGACCCGATCCGCGACGGACCACGTCTTTTCTAATCAAGACCCAGCACGACGCCAGGCCTTCCCCCCTCTCAGGAGAATGCCTCATGGCGCGTATAACAGTTCCGACGATCAATGGTGTCCTGGTCGGAGACCAAAGGCTTGATCAGGTCCTGCTGCTGCAGGATCTGGATGGCAACGGCAAGGCCGACGGCGCGGGCGAAACCACCGTCTTTTTCGATGCCAACAACCTCAGCGGGCTGCCGTCGCCCACGGGCAACGTGTTCACCATTCATCAGGCGGCGGACCTGTCGGTCTTTGTGGGCGATGGCAGCGCCGATGCCGTGTACCGGCTGCGCGACCGCAACAATGACGGGGACGCACAGGATGCGGGCGAGGCAGAGATCTGGTTCTCGGCCGACAATGCGGCGGGCTTTTCGACCATCACCCCCAACGGTGTGGCGCAGGGCGAGGACGGCGCGATCTACATCGCCAACGCAGGCACACGCTCGACCCCGCAGGATGCGATCTATCGCACCGTGGATCTGAACGGCGACGGCGATGCCGATGACGCGGGCGAAGCGACGCTCTGGCTGGATCTGCAGACGATCATCGACACCTCGGTTCCCTTTGATCTGAGCTTTCACGGCGATGTCGCCTATCTGACCGACCTGACGGGCACCGCCCCCGATGTGGTCCACCGGATCGAGGATCTGAATGGCGACGGCACCATCCAGACCGATGAGGTGACGGCCTTTATCACCGATGACGCCAGCTTTGGCGCGCCGGTCGACATTGCGGGCGCGGTTGCGGCAGATGGATCGTTCTACTCGGCCACCTGGTTCCCGGACCGGGGCGAGATCTTCAAGCTCTATCGGCTCACCGATCTGGATGGTTCGGGCAAGATCGACAGCGTGCACGAAGCGCGCGAGGTCTGGAATGCCAACATGCTGCCCGAAGGGATCGGCGCGGATATCGGGTTCTCGCTGGCGGTGGACGATGATGGCACCGTTGTGCTGACCGCCAACAGCTTTGCCGGTCAGTCCAGCATCGTGCGGCTGGAAAACCTCAATGGTGACGGCGATTTCTTTGATGCGGGTGAAACCGTGCTGTTCGGATCCGAAAGCTATGACGCCCAGCTTGATCGCGCCCGCGCGGTGGAATTCTATTCCGGTGAAGGGCAGCCCGTGGCCGCCAGCGTCGGCGCTGGCAACCATTTTTCGGTCTTCCTGCGCGACAACGTGATCTATGCCAGCGGCGAAAACGTGGTCCGTCAGCTGGACAACGGCACAACCGGGTTTGACGTCAAGGCGCCCATGGCCATCCTGATGCCCGACGGGTTCGATGCCACGATCACATCGGTGTCGTCCGGCACGCTGCACACCACATTCCTGACCGATGACGGCGATGTCTATGCCTTTGGGCACAACAATCGCGGCATGCTGGGGCTGGGCGATGACGAAGACCGCAGCCGCGCCGAAAAGATCGACGCGCTGGATGATGTGGACGTGATCGCCATTGAAAACGGCAATGGCGTGTCCTTTGCGCTGGATGCGGACGGAGTGCTCTATTCCTGGGGCAGCAACACCAATGGCCAGCTGGGCCATGGCGACCGTGACACACGCATGGTGCCCACGCCGGTCGAGGTCTTTGGCGGTGAGCGCGTGGTCGCGGTGTCGTCGGGCACGTCGCATACGCTGGCCCTGACGGCCGAAGGCGAGGTCTATGCCTTTGGCAGCAACACCGACGGGCAGGCCGACGGATCGGGCGAGCGCCGCGTGGTGGACCCCACCCAGGTGGACGGGCTGCCCGATGACATCATCGGGGTCACCGCCGTGGGGCGGACATCCTTTGCGGTGACGTCGGACGGGCGCGTCTTTGGCTGGGGCGAATCCAAATACGGGCAGATGCTGGTGGGCAGCGACAATGGCGACGGCACCTTTACGGTCGATCCCGCCGATGTGCGCATCCCGGTGGAACTGACCGCCCTGCCCGACAATGTCATCGACGTCGAAGGCGGCGCCCGCTGGGCCATCGCGCTGACGGCGGATGGCGATGTCTATGCCTGGGGGCCCAATGACGAAGGCCCGACTGGCGGGCTCGACGGCGACCCGGCGGCAGCAAGCGACGCGTCCTTCCTGCCCACCAAGATCGCCGAACTGGATGACGTGACCATCGTCGAAATCCAGGCGGGTCCGAATTCGATCATCGCCGTCAGCGATACCGGTCAGGTCTTTGCCTGGGGGTCGAACTCGGACGGTCGGCTTGGCTTTGTGTCGGACGGATCGGTCTATGCCCCGGTCGAGGTTGACTTCGACGCGGACGCCGCCCCGTTCCTGCAATCGGCCATGCCCGGCGACAATGCGCGCGAGGTCGGCAATGACGCATCCCTGGTCCTGAGCTTTACCGAAGCGGTCAGCACTGCCACCGGGACCATCACCCTGGTCAATCGCGACACTGGCGCACGGACCGACATTGATGTCACCGATCCGCTGCTGGTGCAGGTAGACGGCTCCACCGTCACGGTAACGCCGCCCGCGCATCTGGACGTCGACACGCGCTATGCCGTGGAAATCAGCGATGGCGCCTTTGTTGATGGTGCCGGTCAGGCCTATGCCGGGATCGCGGAAGGTGACACATCGACCTTCAACTTCACCACATCCGACACCGCAGCCGCATCCAATCTTACCCCCGGCACCCGCGACGCGGATCTGATCCGGGGTGGCGCGGATGATGACCAGATCATGGGCGGCCGTGGCGACGACCGGCTGTCGGGCGGCACCGGCGCGGACGAGCTGCGCGGCCAGGCAGGTCATGACATCCTTGACGGTGGCACCGGTGATGACCGGCTGATCGGCGCCGCGGGCGACGATGACCTGACCGGCGGCGCGGGCGCAGACCGCCTGCTGGGTGGCGGCGGGGTTGACTTCCTGTCGGGCGGCGAAGGCCGCGATCTGCTGCGTGGGGATGCGGGCGATGACCTGCTGATCGACGGGGCCGGGGCCGACAAGTTGATCGGGGGCACGGGCGCGGATGTGTTCGATCTGGTCACAGATGGCGACACCGACCGCATCGCGGATTTCGAGCTTGGCACGGACAAGATCCGGCTAAACGGTGTGTCCGACTTTGCCGTGCTCGACATTGCCGATGTCAGCAATGGCGGCGTGCGGATCGAATACAACGGCGACATGCTGTTGCTGCTGGAAGACGGCGGCGCGATCGACGCTGCAGATCTGACGGCCTCGGACTTCCTGTTCGTTTAAACACCAATGCCATGCCCGCCCTTGCGGCGGGCATGGCCCCCCGGCCCCGACACTCGGCACGGGGACACCGACTCGGCCGCATGGCCCGACTTTGGCGGGCAAAGGCCCACGATCCGTGCCAAACTCGGGTCTGCCAGCGCTGAACTGCAACCCCGGTTTGCGGGGCTCAGGCCGGTCGACCCCAGCCCGGATCCGACCTGCGCATCACCGGATACTCACAAAAATAGCTGATTCAAATCGCGCGAAATTGAGGTGACGTGGCGTCAAGAATAAACAGTTTCTTTTTATCAAAGAGTTACAGAGTTTGACATGTACACAGATAGTTTTCACAGTTCTAATGCACCGCCAAACTGAATACAAAGTTAATTCAATCTATTGCGGATCGCGAACAATTGTTTTAACCTGCGACTATCGGTGGGTTTTATGAATTCGCATCGTTGAAGATTTTTCCCTGTCCCGGGGGTGTTATAGAGTGATAGTAAGATGCCCATTTGTGTCCCAGCGATGGATCAGACCTTGTTACTTGGCGATTTGATCGCTTTCGAGGTCAACAGCCAGCGTTTTAAAGGGCTGAACAAGGGTGCGGCCGCTGCCATTTGCTTGGTGGCGGTCGCATCTCTTTCTCAAAACCTTTGATCAAAATCCAGAATTGACGTCGTCGTTTTCTCGCGATGGCGAAACGAGGGTATGAAAGTGCGCCCAAGCGAATGCCTCGTGGCGTGATCAAATCCATCGCCGACCATAGCAGCGCGTGCTGACGACAAATCACAGTATGTTCAGGACATCATTTCGTTAATTAATTGACGCCAATTGGCATCTGTATTTGTAACTACCAAATTGCCCGAAGTCAAAAAAGGATCAAACCCCTATTTACAGAAAGTTCGAAATATTGAATCATAAAACAAGATTCTGATTTTAGTGGCGTAACCAGTGACCTATCTTACAAACCCATACCATGGGCGTATTGATGGCGATTCCAATGACAACACAGGCTCCGATCACCGGAGTTTGATTTCTGGATGGATCGCAAGCCCATTGAAACGCGTGGCGGACATCGTGTTGTCCTCCTTGCTCCTGTTCCTCGCACTGCCGATCATCGCGATATGTTATGTACTCATACGGCGGGATGGCGGGCCGGGGTTCTTTTCCCAGAACCGGATTGGCCAACATGGCAGCAGCTTTGAGATGTTCAAACTGCGCTCGATGGTGGTGGATGCGGATGCCCGGCTCAAGGCGCATCTGAAAGACAATCCCGAAGCCCGCAGGGAGTGGGCCCAGACCCAGAAGCTGCGCAACGACCCGAGGGTCACGCGCCTGGGGGCGTTCATGCGCAAGACCAGCATTGATGAGCTGCCGCAGCTTTGGAATGTGCTGCGCGGTGAGATGAGCATCGTCGGGCCGCGCCCTGTCGTGCTCGATGAGATCACCCGCTACGGGACCGACGGGTTTGCCTATATGTGTGCCCGTCCGGGGATCACCGGCTTGTGGCAGGTCTCTGGTCGCAATGATGTGACCTATGATGAGCGGGTCGAGCTGGATCTGCGTTACGCGCTTGAATCAACAGTGCTGATGGATTTCCTGATCCTGCTTCGGACAACCCGCGCAGTGCTGGCGCGCACCGGATACTGACGCTTCGGCTGTGGTCAGACTGCAGGCACCCGAACGCGCAAACCACACCACCACGGCAAATCGGCCCCCCTTGCGGGGCCCTTTTTGCTGCACCCAAACCCCACAGCAGGCACCCCGAGATGGCGCAGCGTGGTCACTGCCCCCAGGCGCGGCAGACAGATGCCATAGTTCCTGGGCCCGGCTGTGAACAACCGCCCCCCGCGCCGACTTGTGAGAACCTGCTGGGACCAAAAAAGAAACGCGGGGCAGATCACTGCCCCGCGTATTGTTCTAATTATCGCAACGTGTTATTCGCCAGCGCGATCCAAGTGCATGACGTCATAGAGGAACTGCCGCAGGTCGTCTTGCAGCTCTTCCCGCGCCAGGCCGAAGGCAACAGTCGCCTGCAGAAAACCCGACTTGGACCCGCAGTCGAACCGCTGGCCACGGAAGCGATAGCCAAATGTGCCCTCGCCATTCTCGGTGTCCTTGGCGATGGCGTCAGTCAGTTGAATTTCGCCGCCCGACCCGGCCTTGATGGTTTCCAGGTGCGACATGACGGACGGGCGCAGGATGTACCGGCCAATCACCGCCAGGTTCGACGGCGCCTTGTCGGCATCAGGCTTTTCGACCATGCCGCGCGCGCGCACCACGCTGCCGTGGTCTTCTTCGACATCCAGCACGCCATAGGACGAAATCTTGTTCGGAGCGACCGCCATGGTCGCAACCATGTTGCCGCCGGTGTTTTCATAGGCTTCGATCATTTGCCGCAGACAGGACCGATCGGCGGCGATCACGTCGTCGGGCAGCAGCACGGCAAACGGTTCATCACCGATCAAACGCCGCGCGCACCACACTGCGTGGCCAAGGCCAAGCGCCTGATGCTGACGGATATAGGCGATCGCGCCGCTGTCCATATCGGTCTGGCCAAGGATGTCGAGCAGATCGGTCTTGCCCTTCTTGCGCAGCTCGGCTTCGAGCGCGGGCGAGTTGTCAAAGTAATCCTCAAGCGCGCTCTTGCCGCGCGAGGTCACAAAAATGAACTCTTCGATCCCGGCTTCACGCGCCTCATCAATCGCATATTGGATGAGCGGGCGATCGACCAGGGTCATGATCTCTTTCGGGACCGACTTGGTCGCTGGCAGAAAGCGGGTGCCCAGACCCGCGACAGGAAAAATGGCCTTCGTTACCTTATTCGACATTACAAACCTCTAACTCTTTCTACATTCTCAACATCATGTCTGGTGAAAGTCACTTGCGATATCATCAGATCACTCCGTAAGGCAGGGCCACATCCATGCACGCAGCGTGCGCACGGTCCCAGCCTATCGTCGTGATGTTCCTGTTTCGTTAGCAGCTCCCCTAAAATGAACAAATCGCCGGGTCCGAAGGCAAGGGCCCGATCAGCGTCAAACTCCGGCAAGCCGGATCGCGCTCAGGTTCTGGCGAATTTACACCACGTTCATAAATAGCAGTGCAGAATTTTTCGACCATTACTCACACTCGTATCCACTCTTACTCGATCGTCACAACGGCCCACATATCGCCATTTTGATTCAAACGATATCATAAACATGAGAGCATTGAAGGTTTCAGATATTTGCACTCACATCTCTTCGAATTTCCCAAACAAAATACATATTCAATTTCCTTCGCTCAAGGCCTTTCAACCCGAATCCCTCGTATCCGCGCGCTTTCGGGCCCTGCCGCCTTTCAGACAGCATCCGGCCTGGCTGGTGGTGCGAAATAGCTTCAGATGTCGCATCTCAGGCAGTTTCCATGTCAGATCCGGCCCCGCCCCGATGTGGTTTAAGAAGGCGGGACACGCGGGCCGACAGCTCCAGCGGGACAACCGGGCTTTCGCTGTCACCCGCCCTGACCAGGTCGCTGAAATGCCGGGCCATCGGCATGTAGAGGCCGCCGCCATAGTCATGAAATTCGGCCCGTGGCGGCAGCGCCCGTCGCAGTCGGCGCAACGGCGCCATCCGCTTCAACGCCCCCCTGATCCCGGCGGCGGTCGCGGCACCGCGCTCGGCCGGGGGGGACATTGGTACGATTTCCACACGCTCGGCCCCAAGGCTTGGCATGGCCTGCGCGCGCCCGCGGGCGAAGCCCAGCGACAGCGTATTGGTCCCGCCCGAGATCATCGACACCGAGATCTGAGACGTCGCCCCACCGGAATGCCGCGCAAGCAGGGCGGCCGTGACATCGCAGTCATTATCATCCCGAACAATCTGCGCCGCAAGATCGACAACCGGCCCAAGAAGATCGTCCGCCGCCGCCAGCCCGTAAACCGCACGATCCAGCAACACACCACCAGCCACGGGATCGAACAGGCCCGGAAACACTTCGGGGGTCAGAGGGCTGCTGAAATCGAAACTCAGATGCCGTGGGGCGCCAAGCCCGCCATGTTCGATCAACTCACGCAACCGCCGATGCGCCGGCAGCGTCAGGGTCCAGAAATTTTCGACCAGCAGCACGCGGGTTCGACGGGACAGGGAAATCAGCTCTTCGGTCTCGGCGGCCGAGATCGTCAGGGGCTTTTCCACCAGCACCGGCCGCCCGGCGAGCAATGCCGAGCGCACCAGTGCAAAATGGCGTGCGTTCGACGTCGCCACATAGACCGCATCGACCTTGGCCAGAAAGGCATCAATTTCGGTCGTGGCGGCAGCCCCATAGCGCGACGCCAGGCGCCCGGCCCGCTCGGCCTGGCCCGACAGGATTGCCGCGATGCGCAGCGGCATGCCGATCTGTTGAAAACTCGCTGCCATGGTTTCGGCCATCCACCCGGTTCCGGCGATGCCAATGGCAAGCTCTTGATCAAAGGACATGGTGTTGAAAAGTCGGGTCCCTTCGGCCCGGTTTTACGGCAAGGTTCGCAGCGATCAGATCACTATGACACCCTGACACGTAAAAAACTGATAAAGATTCGGCACTATTTACGGCGCCCAGTAGAAAGAGAGAGGCACAGGAAATCAAGAGATCTCGGCGCGAACACGAATTTTTTACGCCTGATTAATACGTTGTGACAATTGATTTGGGGACAACCTTGAAATGCGACTGCGCGACACCCTTACAATACGAAATGAGCTGTGGTAGAAAAGATCGACGCGTATTGTCACAAGTGATTGAAAAGTGAGGTGGTTTATCGTGTCTGACACGGTTCAGAGTGAAGCGCTCACGCGCCAGGATGCGGGCGCATTCAGAAAATACATGGCACGGGTGGTCGGAACGGACAGCATCCTTTGGATGCTGTGGTACGAATTTCTGATCCTGTTCTTTTCGAATATCCCGGGCGCGTTGGGACTGGCCCTGCGACAGAAACTCTATCGCGGTTTATTCAATTCCTGCGGAAAGGGTGTGGCGCTGTCGCGCGGCGTCACCCTGCGGTGCCCCAACAGGCTGTCGCTGGGCGATGGCACGCTGGTCGACGAAGGTGTGTTCTTTGACATCAAGAGCCGAGACGCGACGGTCGAGCTGGGCGCGCGCAACCAGATCATGCATGGCGCGCATTTCGAAACCGGCTATGCGGGGTCGATCCGGTTGGGTGATGACTGTTTCGTGGGGGCCTATGCGATCCTGAACGGTCAGGGCGGGCTTGAGATTGGCAAGAATACCCTGATTGCCGGGCACTGTCATATCGTCGCCGGCAATCACGCCTTTTCCGACCCCGATGTTCCGATCAATCAGCAGGGCTTCGACAGCAAAGGCATCGTGATCGAAGATGACGTCTGGCTGGGTGCCGGGGTCAAGGTGCTCGACGGTGTGCGCATCGGGCGTGGCAGCGTGATTTCTGCCGGTACGGTGGTGACGCGCGACGTGGAACCGCTCAGCATCATGGGCGGCGTCCCGGCCAAGCTGATCCGCAAGCGGGGCTAGGGGATGGGCCGGGATCTTGTCGCGCGGTTGCGCCCCTATCTGCCGTTCATGGTGAAACTCACGATCAGCGCCGCGCTGATCCTGTATCTGCTTTATGTTCAGATCGACAATGTGGACGACATCTGGCTGGCCATGTCGCAGGCGGATCCGCTGTTTCTGCTGCTGGCCTTTTCGCTGAACACCGTCGGGTATCTGCTCTGCTCGTATCGCTGGCAGATCCTGCTGCGGGCACAGGGCTTCGTGGTGCCGCTGATCGAGCTGATCCGCGCCTATACGATCGGGATCTTCTTCAACTCGTTTCTGCCCGGTCTGATGAGCGGCGATTTCATGCGTGCGATGGATGTGTCGGACCGGGTGCCTTCCTACACGCGGTCGTTCTTGATCCTGTTCGTTGAACGCCTGACCGGGTTGTTCGGTCTGCTGTTTCTGGGCGTGCTTGCCCTGCCGGCGATCGGTGGTGATCTGATCGCGCGCACCGGGATCGGGTGGATCCTGCTTGCGGTGGGTGCCATCCTGACCGGGCTGTCAGCGGTGTTTCTAAGCCGCCCCTTGCGCAGCGGCCTTGCGCGGCTGATGACCCTCCCGCTGTTGCGCAAATTGTCTGGGATCCTGCAGAAAATCAGCGAAACATCGGCGGCATTTGCAACGCAGAAAGGCGTGATCTATCGCTGTATCGGTATTTCGATCGTGTTTCAGGCCAATGTCGTGCTGCATTATTTCCTGATCGGAAAGGCGCTGCAGATCGACCTGCCGCTGATCAGTTATTTCGCGATCATACCGGTGTCGCTGTTCGTGATGATGATTCCGGCATCGGTAAACGGCATCGGGATCCGTGAACAGATCTTCATCTTTCTCTTCGGCCAGTTCGGCGTGGCGGCACAGCTTGCGGTTTCGCTGGCATGGATCGCGCTGGCCATGGTGCTGCTGCAGGCGCTGGTGGGCGGGGTCCTGTTCGCAGCCCGACGCAAGCAGCACCCGGTTGAGGGCGAGCTGAGCGGCTAGAGATCCGGATCAGAATTTGGTCCGGGCAAAAATCGGCTCGGGCAAATGGGTGATGATCCCCATCAAGAGCCGCCAGCGCGGCACGTAGTAGACCATGCGTTTGCGATCCAGTGCGCGCAGCACCTGTTTGGCAAAGGCCTCGGGCGTAGATGTCAAAGGCCCAGGCAGATCCATGCCTTCGGTCATCGCGGTGGCCACGAAGCCCGGTTTCACCGTCATCACATGCAGGTCGCTTGCGATATAGCGTTGCCGAAGCCCCGACAGATAGGCCGCAAACCCCGCCTTCGCCGCACCATAAAGGTAATTCTTGGCCCGGCCCCGATCCCCCGCGACCGAGCCGATCCCGACAATGGCGGCCGGTCCGCCTGCGGCAGCAAGGCGTTGAGCGGCAACTTCCAGCGCATGGGCAGGCCCGGTGAAATTGCTGTCGATGATCTGGCGCACACGGGCCGGATCGGTGACGTCAACGTCCTGATCGCCCAGCACCCCCACGGCACACACCACCACACGCGGCATCTGCGGCAGCGCGTCAAAGAACGCAGCGTGCGCATCCAGCTCAAGCGCGTCGAACGCATGCACGCTCACCGCAACCTGATGGCGCAGGGCCAGATCTGCGGCATCGCGCTCGAGCCCCGTGGGATCGCGCCCGGCCAGCATCAGCGGATGCCCCCGCGCCGCAAATTCGGCCGCCATGGCGCGGGCAATATCGGACCGTGCGCCAAGGATCAGCACCGGGCTTTGGGTCGGGATCATAGGGCGAGCCTCCGCGATTGCAGGGATTGGAATATAGCGCTGGCACCAGTTTCGGCGCGCAGCGTGCGGAACCGGGTCAGGGCCGCCCCGTATCCGGCTTCGGCTGTCGACTGGGTCATGCGACTGTCCTTGGCCAGATAGAGCCGGCCACCGGCGGCGATGGTGATCTCGTCCAGCCGGTCCAGCAGGGTTAAAGCCCGTGATGACACCGGGAAATCGAGCGCCAGCGTGTAGCCTTCGATGGGAAAGGACAAAGGCCGCGCCGCCGCCCCCGGCCCCAGCCGCTTGAGCACCGCCAGGAACGATCCCAGCCCCGCGCCCGAAATGGCATCCAGCTGTTCAAGAAGCGCATCGCGCGCGGTGCTCAGGGGCAGCGCGCACTGATACTGGGCAAATCCGCGCGCGCCATAAAGCCGGTTCCAGTTGTCGATACTGTCCAGCGGGTAGAAATAGCTGTCATAGTCGACAATCCCCGGTCCGGCTGCGCGACAGCCCGCGCGATAATAGACATGGTTGAAGGCCCGCAGGCTCAGCCGGTTGAGCGCCCATCCCGGCGCATCCATCGGCATGCGTTTGCGGCGGCGCGGCGGAAGGTGGAAGGGATCGGATCTGGATGTACCCTCGAGCGCATCGGGCTCGGCATGTTCCCCCAGATAGACAAGCGATCGCCCACGGTCCGCGCCACCCGCCAGACAGTCGATCCAGGCCACGGAATATGTGGTGTCGAGGTTGGTTTCGAACACCTCCATCGCGCCGTCGAGATCGGGCACCGGCACCGTGGTCTGGCGGATCCAGGCCGACCCGACACGCTGCAGCCGGATCGAGGCCGCCAGGATATGACCTGTCAGCCCCATCCCGCCACAGGTGGCGTGAAACAGGTCCGCGTTTTCCTGAGGGGAACAGCGCCGCACGCGCCCATCAGCACAGAGCAGATCGAACCAGTTCACATGATCGGCAAAGCTGCCCGCACCGTGATGGTTCTTGCCATGCACATCCGCCCCGATCATGCCTCCGATCGTCACCAGCTTGGTTCCGGGGGTGACCGGCGGGAACCAACCACGCGGCACAAAGACCGACAGCACATCCGCCAGCATCACACCGGCTTCAAGGACAAGCTCTCCCGTTTCGATGTCAAAGGACAGCATGCGGCGGGCCGCCGTGGCCTCGACCGTCATGTCCGGGTTCAGCGCAGGATCGCCATAGGAACGCCCGTTGCCACGGGCGATGGCCGTCCTGGCCCCAAAGCCGGGCCCGTCCCCAAACCCTGCATCGACGCGCAAAGGGATCGTCTGGCAGTCGCGCACCGGCCACCTGCCCCAGCCGGACAGCGATTTGGTCATGCTCATGCGGCGGGCTCCAACGCCTGCGGCGCAAAGACAAAGCGTTTGTCGAGATTGTATTTGGTCACATAGCCCACAGCGAGCCCAAGCACCGCCCCCAGTTCACGCATCGGCTGGGTCTGCCAGATCTGCCAGAACGTGTATTCGGTGCCCCAGAAGATCACCGTCGTGATCACACCCATCGCGGTGTAAAGGCCAAAGAGCCGCCCATGCGTCGCAAGGCCCGAGCGTTGATCGGCAAAGATCCAGCGCTTGTCCAAGAGATACTTGATCACCAGCCCCACAACAGTGCCCACAAAAATGGCGATCATCACCCCATAGGCGCCGTCATAAAGGCGCAGGCACAGGCGCTGCACAGCAAGGTTGGCAAGTGTCGCCACGACGGCAAACGCTGCATAGCGCAGCACCAGCTGATCCAGGCTCAGGCTCATGCGAACGGCCCCACAAAGGTGCCGGCCACGGCGATCCCGCCCGACATGGCAAAAACCGCCAGGCTGACCCGATCCTTGATCGCAAAGACGATCGGATCATCATGCATCTCGCCGCGATATGAAATCATCGCCATCCGGCTGATCCAGTAGAGCAGAAGCGGGCAGATCAGCCACAACAGCGTCGGATTGCTGTACATGCGCGCGACGTTCTCGCTCGATACATAGAGCGCGAGGACGAGCACCGAACTGTAGCCCGCCGCCAGCACCGCGCCCAGTATGACCGGGATGTCGCTGGTCAGATAGCCGCGCCCGGCGGTCTTGTCCTTGCCGCGTTTGACCAGATCGGTCAGCTCAGACAGCCGTTTCACGGCCGCCAGCGACAGGAATACGAACATCGAAAACCCCAGCATCCATTCCGACAGCATCACCCCCGTGGCTGCCGCGCCGGCCACGATGCGGATCGTGTAAAGCGCGGCCAGGGTCCAGATATCAATCATCTGCTTGCGCTTGAGATAGAGCGAATAGGCAAAGGTCAGTGCCAGATACACCCCGAGCACCGCCAGAAAGGCGGGTGTCGTCAGCGCCCCAAGCGCCACCGCCGCGACGATCAGAGCCGCCGCATGCACCAGCCCATGCGACACCGGAATTGTGCCTGCGGCAAAGGGGCGTTTGCATTTGCGCGGGTGCTGGCGGTCAACCTCAAGATCCATCAGATCGTTGATCAGATAGACGCTTGATGCGGCAAGGCTGAAGGACATAAAGGCCAGCAGCGCGGCTGACAGCGCCGCCGGGTTGTGCGCGGCCAGCGCCGGGACAAAGATCAGCAGGTTCTTCAGCCACTGATGCGGCCGCATCGCCTTGATATGGGCGCGTAACCGTTCGACCGGGCCGGGTTTGGGCACCAGCTCTTCGATCTGCACATCCATCTTGCGCAGCTGGCGCAGGGTCTGATCCGACGCAGCCACGGTGATGGCGCAGCGCGCCTGTTGCCAGACCGCCAGATCGGCTGCGGAATCGCCGGCATAATCGAACCCGGCCACCCCGAAACGGTCGACCAGATATTCTGCCTTGGCGCGCTCACCCAGATTGCGCCGGCCGTCTGATCCGATTGCTTCGTCAAAGACACCCAGATGCGCGGCCACCTGATCGACCTGGCGCTGGTCGGCTGCAGACACTAGAAACACCGGGCGCCCCTGCTTGCGCGCGCGCGCGATCAGGTCGATCACTTCGGCGCGGAACGGCAGCGAGCGCGCATCGGCCTGCACTTCGTCCGCGACGCGGGCCTTGAACCCGGCCTTTCCACACCGCAGCCAGCCGGGCAGGGAAAACGCCCTGAGCGGATTGCCCGAAATCAGCGACATGAGGGATTCGTGCAGCGTGTCCACGCAGACCAGCGTCCCATCCAGATCGACGATCAGCGGCACAGCCCCCTGACCGGGATTGATGGGCACCACATTTTCCGAAATGTCCTTAAGATGCTCAGAAACGCCCGTTTCGGCATCAGGCTTACTGTATTTATGCCCCACCAAGGATAACTCCTGACAAACATAATAAAATAATTACTCGAAACCACACGAAAACGGTTCGTCGGGGTGACAAATAGATGGTAGGTTAAGATAGGAAATGACACAAGCCCCGAGACCGGGCCAGGTTAATCCGACTGTTTGTTTTGCGTGATTGGCGCGATATTGCGCCAAAGGAGATATGTGTTTGTGTGATTGTATTTGTGTCGGTGTTTGCACATTTCGCAGACCCAGCCTGTTTGAGACCCTGGGCAGCCTTGCCGAACTTGACCTGCCTGAAAATACAGCGCTGAAGATCATTGTGGCGGACAATGATGACACGGCCGCGCTGATGGGAAAGGTCACGGATTTCGCGGCCCTCCATGATCTGGACATCCGCTATGTACATGCGCCCGCGCGCAATATTTCGATTGCCCGCAACGCCTGTCTGGATGCCGCCGATGGCGATTTTCTGGCCTTTCTCGATGACGATGAAATCGCCGATCCGGGCTGGCTGTCGCAATTGCTGGCCACGGCGGCAGGCAGCCACGCGGGGGTGGTTCTGGGCCCAGCCGTTGCGATCTATCCCGCGGATGCGCCCGGCTGGATGCGGGACAATGATTTTCATTCCAACCGCCCGGTGCCGCGCGGCGATGTGGTGGAAACCGGCTATTCCAGCAACGTGCTGCTTGATCTGCGCGATCCGCGTGTGCGTCAGGCCCGGTTCGATCACGCCTTTGGCCGGACCGGCGGCGAAGACGTGGATTTCTTTTTCAACCTCTACCGGCAGGGCGTCACCATGGTGATCGACAATGCCGCCATCGTGCGCGAACCGGTGGCCCCCGCGCGGATGAGCTTTCGCTGGCTGGTGCGCCGCCGCCGTCAAACCGGGGCCATCTACAGCCATTGTGCCATCAACGGCAGCGTCGGCACGCGGTTACGGCTGATGGCCGGGTCCACGGTCAAGATCGTCTATTGTGCCGCGCGCGCACTGGGCGCGGCGGCCAACCGATCGCGCTGCACCTTCTGGATCATGCGCGGCAGCTTTCACAGCGGAGTGCTGAGCGGCTGCTTTTCGCGCCCTCAGCGTGAGGTCTATGGCACCCCATGACAGCTCAATCAGGTTAACAAGTATTTCACGGCAAAGGCAGTCTCATGGACATTTCGTTGTTTTACCACGGGTTCGAAGCCAAGGCGCTGGATCGCCCCTTTGGGCGGGCCATTTCATGGGGGCATGGGACAGCCCGCTATCTCTATCGCACCGCGCGGCGGCGGCAGCCCTATACCGGCTACTACACCGCCTTTCGCAATCTCAAACGCAGCCTTGAAACCCAGGGCGTCACCGTGCGCGTCAACGATTTTGCCCATGCCCGGCGCCATCCTGACCGGCCCATCGGCATTTCCGGCTATCCCGGCGTGTTCGATCAGGTGCGGCTGCCCAACCCGGCGGTGTTTGGCCCCGGCTTTGTGCCGCCCCCCGATCAGATCGAAGCGGTGGTCGCCCGGAACAATCTGCGCGTGGTCACACTGCCATCCGAATGGCCCTGCGAAATCTGGCGTCCGGTTCTGGGCGACGCGGTGCATCCCCTGTTCGTCGGCATTGATCTCGCCGCCTGGCCCGACCGGTCGCAAGACAGCAAACCGATTGACGTCATCCTCTATGACAAGATCCGCTGGAATCGCGACGCACGCCAAGCCGACCTGCTGCACCCGGTCGAGGCCGAGCTGCGCCGTCGCGGCCTGCGCTGCGTGACCCTGCGCTATGGCCATCACCACCTCGCCGCGTTTCGCGACGCGCTGTCAAAGGCGCGCGCGCTGATCTTTCTGTGCGAACACGAAACCCAGGGCCTTGCCTATCAGGAGGCGATGGCCTCGGGCGTGCCAGTGCTGGCCTGGGACGAAGGCGCCCTGATTGATCCGCATCAGTCGAAATGGGCGCCCGAAGGGCTTGTCGTGTCCTCGGTGCCCTATTTCGACGCGCGTTGCGGCGAGCGGTTCAGGATCGCGGATTTCCCCGACAGGTTCGATGAATTCTGGGCACGTCTGCCCGAATACAGGCCCCGCGACTACGTCGCCGATGCGCTCAGCCTCGAGGCCTGCGGCAAGCGGTATCTGAGCCTGCTGTCCCGCGCCGCTGCGCAAACCGGCCACACCGTCACTGGCGATACCGCGCCTGAAAGGCCTGCCAGCGCGGATCAAGCCGCGCAGTGAGCGCCGCACGCAGGTCGGGGTCAAGCTGTTCATCGACCTCGATCTTGCGGCGCAACACCCGTTTGCCCGCTGTCACAAATCCCCGCGGCAGACGCATGTTCACGCGGTCATACCAATCCTGCCGGCGCATCCAGCCAAGCAACCGCCCGTCAATGCCCTGACCTTCGCGGGTGTGCGACCGTTCCTGAGCATCCATCGCCGCCACCGGCCCGGCCCCCGCATCTGCCCCCAGAAACTGCAGCACCCGTCGATGGGTTGCAGATTTGTCGGCGGCGTAATCATCCAGAAACAGCACCAGTATCCGCTCTTGCGGCAGATGGTGGCGCAGCACCTGCATGATCCGCATATAGTCGCTGGTTTCGACAATCTCGGGATGCCGCTCCAGCGCCGCGCTCGGGGACATGACCCGCCCGGTGTTCGAAATCATCTGCACGAAATGCGACTGAATCCGCGCGATGGGATCACGCACCATGAAGATCACCTTGACCTGTGGCAGCAAGGCGATCATGCGCGCCATCGACTGTTCGACATGGTTGGACATGGCGTAGTCCGGCGTCCCCTCCATGATGATGTCGCCGGGCTTGGCATCGGAAAAAAACCCCTTGTACCAGTCAAAGCCACGGTCGAAGTGATGGTTGAAATAGTGAATTTCTTTCTTGGGATACATGTAGATCTGCGGGTGCCGCATCAGCGCATTGCACAGGGTTGTGGTCCCGCATTTCGGCGCGCCGATCACGATACAGTCAGGAAGCCTCTCTGCAGTCATCCGCCCACCCCATCCTTTGATCCGACGCCGTCAGACATGGCTGGCCCCGTCATGGCGAAACACACGGATGGCGGCGCGAAGCGGGCGCAATTCGGTCAGCGCCGCCGCCCCGATTGCAACCAGTGACAGCAGCATGGCCAGTGCGATCTGCGCGATCTCAGAGGGGTGAAACCGTGCGACAATCCCCAGATAAGCGGTTGCGCAGATGCCGGTGCTGATCACCGGCGCGGCCAGCATGCGCAGGCAATCCACCATCCGCAACGGCACCAGCCGCTGCGCTAGTCGCCAGCCGCGCGGGATGTACAGCAATCCCCAGATCGAAAGCGAGGCCGCCACCGCCTCAAGGCTGATGAACGAAGCGGCAACAACAAGAATGATCCGCAGAATGGCGCCTTCAAAGGTCAGCCGCACCAACAGATCGGTGCGCCCGACGGCGCGGAACAGACAGGCAAGGCAGATGATGGTGATCGCTTCGAACCCAAGACCAGGGATCGACAGCGCAAAGACGGGTGCCACCGGGGCCCAGGTTTCGGACAGGAACACGGTGAAAATGACCTCGCCCGCCACGGCGATAAAGGCCAGCGGCGGCACCAGCGCCAGCGCGAGCAGCCGGATCGACGCCAGGTAGATCTCGACCAGCCGCGCGCGATCCCGGTTCACCTTGGCCATGCGCACATAGACCACCGTCGACATCGGCCCCGCCAGTCCCAGCTTGGGCAGGCGCACGAACCGCATGCTCATCGCATAGATCCCCAGCGGCACAGCCCCGAGCACGCGCCCGATCGCCATCACCGCCGCCTGCGCGCTGAGCGCCGCAATCGCCGAACCGATCAGCGCATCCCGCGCAAACATCAGATGCGGCCCCAGCAGCGACCGATGGAAGGTCAGCCTGGGGCGGAAATGGCTAAGCCGCACGATCCCGATCAGCCGCACCAGCGCCAGCAGCACCTGTTGGGCCACCAATGCCCAGACCCCGGCCCCGGCAAAGGCCAGCGCCACCGCCGCGCCCAGGCTGATCACCGTGGTGGCAATCTGAACGCGGGCAATGCCGGTATAGTTTTCGCGCCGCTCGATTTCCGCGTTTGGGGTGGCCGACAGCGACTGGCACAGCGGGACCACGCCCAGTGCCGCCAGCACCGGCCAGACCTGCGGCGTTTCATAATAGCGCGCGGCGAGCGGGGCCAGCAGCTGCACGATCAAAAACAGCCCGATGCCAATCCCCACCAGCAGCCAGAACACGCTGGACCATTCGTCATCTTCCATCCTGTCGCTGCGGATCAGGGACCGGCCAAGACCCGCATCCGACAGGACACTGCTGAAGACCACCACGCTCATGGCCATGGCCATCAGGGCAAAATCGTCGATGCTCAGCGTCCGCGCGAGGATCGGTAGCACAAGGATCTGCGACAGGGTCAGCACCATGCGCGCCGATACCAGCGATCCGACGCTGACAAAGAAATGCCGGGCCGACCGCCTGTGGCTATGGGCTGCCTCAGCTGCCATCTATGCCCCCAAGCACCGTATCCGCCCAGTCATATGCCGCCACGCCGGGTTGCCCTTCGGCCTGCGCTAGCCAGTCAGGCGTGGCATAGCCCGGCCAGCAGCGATCGCGCTGCACAAAGGTCACCGGCTGATAACGCGCGCGGAAATCGGCATCGGTGGCCAGACCGTGAAAAGCCGTATCGTCCACGGCCCAGAAAGGGTCGGCGCCCTCGGCCAGACAGGGTTTGTTGAAGATCGACACCACGTCGGGCGGATGGGCCCAGAATACCGTCTTGTCAAAGCTCGCATGGTTGCGCATGCCCACCTTGATCGGGTTCGCATGCGCCATTTCGGTCCAGTTGAGCCCCAAAAGGTCGTAGATATAGCCATCATAGGTCAGCGCGATGCCCCCCGCCGCACCCACGCCGATGCTGGGCCTGGGGCTTACGGTATTGAGGAATTCACCAAAGCTCAGCCCCGTTTCGACCAGCGTGTATTCCTTGATCACGTCAAAGCGCGCCTGGTAGTAATGCAGCCACCCCATGGCAACCGCTGCGAGCCAGGCCGCCACGACCGGGGCCCGAATCAGGGCCTTAGGCCCCCCGCCCCGCAGCAACTGCGTCACGGCCCAGGCCAGACCAAGCGCGGCAAAGACCGGCAGCAGCGGCGCGATGGGCTGATAGAACCGCCAAAGCGCAAAGTGATCGCCCCCCAGCACCGCATAGACCATGAGCCCGCCCAGCATCAGCGCCCCGCCCAGAAGCACCAGACGCTGCCCGGACTGCGCCCGTCTCAGCCCCCACAGCGCCCAGACCACCGCCCCGACCCAAAGCGCCACAAAAAGCTCGGCAAAGGGCGACTGCAGCACAAAGCTTGCCAGGTATTTCACGCCATCCTTGAGATCATGCAGCCGGTCCGTCGACACCTTGGCGTAGAAGGTGTTGGGAAAGGGTTGCCCGAAATAGATCAGGCGGAATGCGGTGACGGCCACAAACGACCCCACCGCCAGCCCGATGCCCGCGACATATCCCCGCCAGCGATGCGGCGACAGGGCCAGCGCCAGCAACAAAAGCCCGATTGCGGCCGCGATCCCTTCGGGCCGGGTCAGCGGCAAAAGCAGCGCGGTGACACACATCAGCCAGCTACCCGCGGCCGCCGGGGTTTCATCATCCACGCGCAGCGCCAGCGCATATAGCATCGCCAGCAACATCAGCGACCACAGCGCCAGCTCCATCATCGACCAGACAGACCAGAAGAAATAGCCGGGATTGATCAGCAGCAGCACAGCCGCAAAGCCAACGGCCAGCGACGGGTCCACCCCCATCCGCAGGGCCAGCAGCCGGACAAACCGCAGCATCATGTAAACCGCAGACACGGTGATGGCGAAACACAGGCACAGGATCGCGATTTCAGGGGTCGGCGTCAGCGCATAGAGCCCGGTCAGGATCGACACCCACAGAAAGGTGGTCGACCCTTCCACATGTTCGCCACCGGCATTGTAAACATAGCCCAGCCCGCGTGCGATATTGTCCGCATAGGATCGCGTGATCGCCGCGTCATCAATCCCGATCAGCGGCAGACCCGAGGCCAGCCCCCAAGCCACAGCCGCCCCAATGAGGCAAATCAGAACAGAAATCAGGACATCAGAACCAGCGAGCCGTTGAAAAGTCACACGCACCATCCAAAAAACCAATCAACAACACGTTTCGACCCTGCAGATCCGAACACCAATCGGAATGCAAAAAACCGGAACGCCAAACCCTTTACACACAATACCATGATCAATTTACAACGCAGCAGTGATTAGTTGCAAAGAAATCTTTTAGTTATTTCATTATATCTCATCACAGCGTCTTGTTTCGCAGCACCCGCTTCATTGCGCCACCGCCGCACGGCGCGACAGGCCGGGTTCAATGCGCTCGGACAGAAAGCTGTTGAGCTTTCGCGTATAGGCCTGCGGGCTGAAATCCGCCGCCACGCGCGCGGCGGCAGCCTGTGAAAGGCGATCGCGCAGATCTGCATCACCCAGCAATTCCGTCAACCCGCGCGCCACATCATCGGGATCGGGCGCCACCAGCATCGCGATCTCATCATCAAGTGCCTGCGTATGCGTGATCAGCCGCGTCGCCAGAAGCGGGCGGCCACTGTCGAGGTAGGAATAGATCTTCATCGGCGTATTCCGCCCCTGGATCCTGGGCGAACAGGTGATCGTCGAGGCCCGCAGATAGCGACCCAGATCTTCGACCGGGCGCGGACCCAGAAAGCTGACCTGACCGGCCACGCCCAGATCACGTGCGCGCCCCTGATACTGCGCCACATGCTCGGGGCTGCCGCCGATTACCACCAGACGCGCGGGCGTGCGGGCCAGATCCACCCGCGCGAACCCGTCCAGCAACAGATCAATGCCCTGATAGGTTTCCAGATTGCCCACATAGATCACCACCGGGTCGTCGAACCGACAGTCTTCGGGCGGCGGCCCGCCGTCATCGGGGGCCAGCATGGTCACATCTTCCAGCGTCTGAACCGGCACGTCCGGGGCGTGATCGCGCACCAGATCCTCGAGCGCCCGACAGCAGGTCATGGCGCCCGCCGAATGGCGCAACGAGGCACGTTCGACCCGCACCAGCAGCCGATGCACCCATCCCGGCAGGCTGTATTTGTCACCGATCTGCTCGGGGATCGAGCTGTCCACATCGCACAGATATGGAACCCGGCACACAAACCCGATCACCATGGCGATATAGGATGCCTCTTCGACGGCGATCACCAGATCATAGCGCCCGCGCAGCACCCGCCCGAGCGCCATTGGCGCCATCAGCATGTCCGACAGGATCTTCTTGGCCGACAACCCCGGCGGCATCCGCGACAGCGCGGGCACCCGAAAGATCCGGCAGCCGGGGATCACGACGTCTTCGCCCCCGGCAAAGACCATCGCGTCAACATCGTCGCCACGCGCCGTCAGCGCTTCGAGCAGCATTTTGACCGCAATCGGCGTGCCGCGCTGCACCATGAACGGCTGCGGCGCCAGAACCAGAACTTTCATCTTTGACCACCCTTCACCCGTTGCCAATATCCCCGCGCCATCACGGTGCCCCCCGGATCGTCGCGGGCAGCGCCGGCGTGCGCGCACCGCTCAGGATCTGCGGGGCAGCGGCGGCCAGATCGGCAAGGTCCGCACAATCATCGCCCGCAGCAAACCCGTCGGGATGCTCCCAGCCCAGCAGGGACATGTTGCGCCCGGCCTCCAGCGTCACGGCCGCGCCCATGTCGCGGGCGGCCGCTGCGATCGCCTGCGCATCGCCCCCCCGGATCCAAGGGGCATTGGCCATCACGATGCCCACGGGTTCACAGGCCACCACCCGCAGCAGATCTTCGCGCATCCCGATCAGCGGGCGGCCACTGCGACGGTCGATGGTAAAGGGCGCGGCGTTGCCAAAGAAATCCAGCTCGGAAAACCGGGGCCGGTTATAGCCCAGATCGTAGTCGCCCAGCCATGCCACGGCGAGCATCTCTTCGGTCGACACAAGCACCGCCCCCTTGCGCAGCCAGGGCGCGGAGATCTCTTGCGCCTCGTGCCAGGCCCAACGGCGTTTGTTCAAAAGCGTCTGCGTCTCGGCCCCGATGATCATCTTGGCCGAGCGCGGCAGCGCCGGGTTGGCCGCCAGCCCCCAAAGGCAGCAGAGCCCCACCAACCCGGTTGCAACCACGCCTCGCAGCCGGTGTGACCGTGCCCCCGGCCAGATCTTCTGAACCCCATCGACCAGCCAGCGCCAGGCCGGACCCAGCCACGCCTGCGCCACGATAGCCCAGGTCAGGAAAAAGAACGGCGTCGTCGGATAGAGATAACGGATCCCCTTCAGGCCACCAAAGCTTTGCAGCACAAAGGTGGTGGCAAAGATCAGCACGCAGAAGGATGCGGTCAGCAGGTTCACCCGCAGCGCCACCAGCGCGGCGAGCGGAAACAGCGTCCAGAGCGTGGGGTAATTGTCGCGGAAATCGCGGTGATAATAGGTCGGATCCTCATGCGCGGGCCAGGGCGCCCATCGGTAGATCGTCCAGTGTTTCTGCAGTTGATCGCCAAACCCCAACAGCGCCACGGCCAGCACCCCGACACAGGCAATCGCCACGCCCAGCAAGATCCGGTTGCGGTCGGGCCGCGTCTGCACCCAGATCCAGCCCGGCACCAGCAACGCCCAAAGGGCGATCCCCGCCATGCCCAGCAAGGTCAGCCGGTGCAGATGCAGCGCCAGCACGAAAAAGACCGCCGCCCCGATCAGACAGGTGCCCCGCCAGACCGAGGTCCGCGCCCGGATCAGCGCGGTATGGACCAGCAGCGCGCCGCTGACAAAGAACAGCCCCTGCAGCGCGTAGAACCGCAGATATTGCGACACGCCAACGCCGTTGGGCCAGAACACCAGCAGCCCCGCAACGCAAAGCGCGGCGATCCAGCCCAGTTCGATCCGGGCCCAGACAAAGACCACCGCCACCAGCAGCGCGCCCGGCAGAACCGATGGCAAGAACCGCGCGGCGGCCATGCTCTGCTGCCCCGCCAGATCCAGGCTGAACGCCACAAGCTGGCTGAAATGATGGGCCCGGTCATAGATCCCATCCAGCACCGCAAAATCACCCTGCGCCTGAAAGCTGAGCGCTGGCAGCAGCTGATAGACCTCGTCATAGATCGGCGGCAGCCCGAGCATCGACACCCGCGACACCAGAGCGACCAGAAACACCAACACCGTCGCTGCCGCTGTCAGCAGCGGCGATCCGGTGTCCGACCGCTGCCAGGCGCTGTCCCCTGCGATGACCCGCATCGTCTGCATCTACGTCATCCTTCCTGCCCGCAGGCGCGACTTAGCGATCCGAATTTCGGTTGATGTAGTCAGAGCAGGTTTCGCCCTCGTCCCCCGGTGGGCGATAGGACACGCAATAGAACCTTGCTTCGGCGCTCAGTTGTGGCGGGGTCCGGCCCAGCCAATCGCGCTGTTTTTCATTGCCCACCCAGATATTCAGAAAGATCTTGCCCGGCGTGTTCGGGATCGCATGGGTGTCCGAGGTGATCCGCTGAACCTCTTGCCCGTCGGCGAACCATGTGATCGCATCCTCGGTCCAGTCGAACCGGTAAAGCCGAGGCCCATTGGCCGCGTCAAAGCCAAGCCTGGGCCATTCGCCCGGCATCCGTTCGCCATCGGCAAACCGGTTGATCCAGATCCGGGTTGTGTCGCGGCCCAGAAATTCAAGATCAATCTCGTCATGAGGATCTTTGAAATGCGGGCCGGTATAGGTGAACATGGCTGACACCAAACCATTGCCACGCCCCGGCTGCATGACCACCTCATAGCTGCCATAGCCCCGCTGGCCGGGGCGCTGCAGTTCGGCCCCGACAAACGGCTTCGGCGATCCCCAGACCGACGGTTCAAGCTTCAGAACCAGCGCCCCCCCCGTGGGCGTCGGTGCCCCCGGAATGTCAAGCGACACCGCCGAACGGCGCCAGGAGGTCAGGAAATTCTCGCTCCGCCGGTCGTATTCGGAAATGAACCAGCGGTCGCGGAACCCCGCATCATCGAAGGTTTCGATAAACCCCCCGCGATCATCGCCATCCGCCCCCTGCGCCCGCAGCGAGACGGGCGGAACGGCGATGGCAGCCCCGCAGACCAGCGCCAGCGCGCGAACCAAGGATCGAAATCGTGAAACATCCACCTGATATGGCATGAGGCATTCTCCTGAAAATCGGGTCATCTGTCGGCCCCCGGCCCGTTCCGGGCCTGCAGGGACGCGTAATAGTGCCGGTGCCGGATCTGCTGGCGGCGGCGGACCTCGAACAGCGCACCGATGATGAAGGTCGTGGGCAACAGCGCAAAGGCCGACATCAGCCCGGATTCCGTCATGCTGCGCACCAGCGTCACCGTCGACATGCAGAAAAAGAACACGGTGGGCAGCGTCAGGTTCTGCACCACGGCCCGCGCCACATTGCCAAAGGCCCAGATGACAAAGATCAGCGTCAGCCCGAGCCCGATCAGACCCTGATGCACCGCGATCTCGAAATAGGAATTGTGGAACGAGAAGTAGGAATAGAAGGTCTTGTGGAACTCGATATAGATCTTGCGCGATACCGACAGCGGATCAAGCGGCCGCCAGAACCCGCCTTCGCCGATCCCCAGCCAGGGCCGCTGCCGGATCTCGACCATGGCATAATCCCACAGCACCGTGCGCCCGGTCAGGGTCGTGTCCTTCCCGAACAGACCCAGAACCGCGCCGATCGGATCCACCTGCGATGCCGACAAAAGCGGGACCAATCCCAGAAACACCAGCGCAAGTGACACAAAGATCACCACATAAAACCCCGCGCGCCGGAACGCCCCGCTTGGGGCGATGACGCCCAGGGTGAAGATGATCAGCGTGGCGCCCGCGATCAGCAGAATGGCGGTGGCGGAATCGGCCATCACCGCCTGAAACAGCGCCAGCAACGCCGCCCCAAGGCCAAAGACCCGCACACTACGCGGCAGAGCCTTGTCCAGCGTCGTGCACAACGCCGCGATCCAGAGCAGCACCATCGCTGTTCCCATCGCGTTCTTGCTGGCAAACACCCCGCGCACACGCCCATAGCCGCCGCCCAGCCCGGCCATGAAGCTCAGCACCGCAAAGAGAGTCCCCGCGATCAGAAAGGACAGCATCACATCGCGCGGTTGCAGGCGCAGGACGACACAATAGCAGATCATGATCGTCAACAGGATCTGCAGCCCGCTGCGCAGGATCAGCGCCGTTTCCACACCCCAGAACACGCTGAGCAGATACCAGGTCGGAAACAGGAACAGCACGAAACTGCGCAGGATCAGATCCAGCAGGACCGGGAAATCCCGAACAAAGGCCCAGGCGAAGTAGAGCGCCAGCGGATAGAGCAGCAGCTCGTCAAAGCGGAACTGCTTGAAGGTGGTGATGAACCACAGCGTCACCAGCACGTGATCACGCAGCTTTGGCGAAATCGCGATGCGGTCAAGCCGTGGCAGCGTGACGCCATATGTGGTCTGATCCTGCGCCATCACGCGGGCTCGGCCAGGGATGCGTGGGTGGGGGTCGGCACCGGCGATCCCGGCCCGGCCAGATGGGCCCCGAGCCGCAGCGCAAGCGCCACCACCGAAATCGTCGGATTAGCCTGACCCGATACCGGAAAGACGCTGGCCGACGCGACAAACAGATCCTCGACCCCATGCACCCGGCAATCGGCATCGACTACGCCCCGATCGGCGCGCGCCGACATGCGCGTCAGCCCGATCTGGTGATAGCCATCACGCGCCTGCGCCAGCACCCGGTCGCGCAGCACCGCGTCGTCGCCGGGAAGGGTGACGCGGGCCAGCCCGGCCTGCTGCAGCAGGCCCGCAAGCCGTCGATGCGCGTCGATCACACCGTCGATGGTGGCCGCGTCGTAGGAAAACCCGATCGTCAGGCAGGGACGCCCATAGCGATCCTGTCGGTCCCCCAGCTGCACGCGGCTGTCGGCCTGCGGCAGATGTTCGGCATGATAAACAAGCCGCAGCCCGCCTTTGCGCGCCACCAGCCGGTTGGGATGACGCAGATCCGACGGGCGGCGGGCGCGCAGCGCGGCCGCCAGACCTTCGACCGTGCCACCCGGATCGCGCAGCACATTGGCCACATGCGCCGCGCGCGACGAAATCACCCGCGTGATCACAGGCTCGTCCAGATAGGGGCCAAGGGGCTCTCCCCCCAGCAGGTATTTTGCCGACAGCTCGCCCGAGCCGTGGCCGGCATCGCTGAAAAACGCGTTTTCCAGCCAGAAGACCGTGCTTGGCAGGTCGTCTGCGGTCAGCATCAGCCGTCGACGCTCGGGCGAGGCAAAGCCGTTCATCACATAGCGAAACGCCCGGATATCCGCCGGGTCGGCAAATTCGAACCCCGCCACAAGCCCCGTGAGATGGCCCATGTAATAGCGCCCCAGCGGCCCGTCGATCCCGCCAAACAGCGACGGATCCGCCCGCTGCGCAATCAGCAAGAGCCGCGCCGTTTCAAGCCCGCCACAGGCCAGCACAACGCGCCGCGCCCGCAGCGGCCAGCGGGCTTCGCCGTCCGAGGCGACCACACCCGTCACATGGCGCACACCATCCTCCGGCTCCGTGATCTGCAGCCCGGTCACCACCGCGCCCGACAGCACCGACAGATTGGGCGCCGCAGCAAGCCGCGCCTGCAGGCGCCCCAGATGCCCCAGCGGGTTCAGCCGTTCCACACGATCAGAGCGCAGCCCCGTGACCCCCGACCAATGACCGGGCGGATCACTGACATAAACCGGATCGGTTTCGACAAACTCCGACGCAGGGCCGATCCAGCGCGCATAGTCTTCATAGGTGATCGGCCAGCCCGGTTCGGATGTCAGCCCGCGCGGGCCGAAATCTTCGGGGTCAAAGGGCACGCAGCGTCCGCCCCATTTGTGCAGCGCGCCGCCGATGGCACGCGCATTGGTGCGCGCACGCGGGTCATGGGGCGATCCAGGTGCGATGTCGTGTTCGGCATCCGCATCCGGGGTCGGCAGCGGTGACAGACCGCCTTCTTCGATCATCAGCACGTGTTGGCCCGCTTCGGCGCAGCTCAGCGCCACGGCCGCGCCCGCCACACCGGCCCCCACGACGATCAGGTCATACACCCGTTGCCGGGCCTCTCGGGGGGACACGCCTGGGATCATGTCGGGGCTCTGGCTCATCTCTGGGGCACCTCGCAGCGTGCGGTGCGCGCGGCACGTCGCCGGGCGAGGCCAACGCTTTTGCGAAGGGTCACCAGCGGCGAAGCCCGCTTTGGCCCGCTGCGCGCCCGCGTTCCCGGATCCTGCAGAAGCGCTTGAAACTGCTGCGGAATATCACGGCTTGCATAGCTTTGCGCGACCTCGTCCCGGATTGTCCGGCAGGCCTGCCGAGTACGGTCCGGGATCTCGCGCAGGGCGCGGACCCACTGCGCCGCTTGGGCCGCAGGGGCATACTGCGCCCATGCCCCAAAGGTGGGCTCCAGCCTTGGATCAAGCACGCAGGGGCGCTCCATCAGCATCGCTTCGATCACGGTGCGGCCAAAGGCTTCGACCCAGCGATCACTGTGGAAATAGCAGAACACGTCGATCCCGTTGAGAAAGTCGGGCACTGCAACACTGCCGAAGTCCAGCCGGTCCCACCGCGACACATCGGCCCCGCGCGCCTGCAATGCATCGTCAGGACAGCCCAGCACACGCGTCTGCCAGCCCGGTCCGGGGGACAGGGGCGCGGTGATGTCGCGCGCCCGGTCCGGCCATTTCAGCGGATCGGCCCGGCCATGACGCCCGACAACGGCGCTGCCGCCGTCAAAAACCGGCCGTGTGGCGCGCCAGCTTGACGGGTCAAACCGGTTGACCCAATCCGACGCCGTCAGGCGGATCAGCGGTGAAAAGCTGCGCAGCTGCCGCCGCACCTGCCCGGAGACCGGCGCCCAAAGCGGCTGGCAACCGAACTGAGCCGCAATCATGCGGTTCACCCGAAGCGGGCTGTATTCCAGCGACCCGTCGCCGCGAAAGGCCGGGTGATGGGCGACCACAACCGATTTTGCCGCCCGGATCCTGCTGCCCTGCGCCACCCCATCGTGAAAGCTGAGCGGTTGATGGAAAAACGCCAGCTGCGCCGACACCTCATCCCCTGGCGGGCAGAGCGTCACCGCATCCAGATCCGCCAGCGCCAGCAGCGCCGCATTGGGCCGATCCGGCGCCCCGTCAAAGAAATGCGAGGCCACAGGCACCAGCGCGATCCGCGCCCCCGCATCGGCCATGGCCATCACATCGGCGATCACCGCCGCCGACGTCCCGCCCGAAAACCGCGGATCCGTGACCACCGCCATGTCAAAACGATATGAAGACGCCGCCCCCATGCCCGTCACCCTTCGAACCCGGGCCAGACCTGCGACAGGTCCCGCCCAAGCAGATCCGACAGGCCCGCATTGCGCGCCGACAGGTGCTGGGCCAGGTATTGCGCGGTGTCGTCGCGCATGGCGGGGGCCTTGGGCACGCGCAGCAGGCGCGGGTTCACATGGCGGAACCAGTAGTAATGGGTCTTGTTGCGCAGCCGCTCGGACAGGCCCTGTCGCTGTCCCATATGGTTGCGATACCGCCCGCGCACGATCGCGCGCCCCAGCCGGTTGGCCATGCGCTGCAGGCCGGGGCGATCAGGGTAAAGCGTGCGGTTGAACCAGGTGTCGGCGGTCTCAAGCGACATGCGGGGGGCCCCCACATAATCGGTGATCCCGTCGATAAATCCCTGTTTGTCGTGAAGGAAATCTTCGAACACCGCGATGCGCACCTGATCGGGGCCGAACACATCCAGATACCGCCTGAGAAACGGCGCATAGGTCGATCCAAGGATGATCGAGACATGGCGCGTCAATGCGGCTTCGAAGCTGCATGACAGGCGCGCGGTGCTCATCAGATGCCAGTATTGCGAATAGGCACGTTTGACCGGATCGCGCAGCAGAAAGATCAGCCGCACATCCGGCAGCAGCGCCTTGATGCGGGGCGGGGCGGAATCGGAAAACAGGTAGGTGGTGGAATCTTCGCCCACCACGGGGGCATCGCGAAACGGGGCAAAGCGGGACGCGTACCAATTCAGATTGTCCTGCTGCGCCGCGCGCGGGTCGAACCAGTTCAGCCTGCCCTTGTCGACAAACAGGAAATCGGGATGCGCCACGGGATCATCGGCGTCGAAATAGTGGATCTCATTGTCGGGCATGCCGATGGCCGGGTTCTGGCACAGAATAAAATGCAGCGATGTCGTGCCGCATTTGGGCGCACCGCCGATGATGAAATCGGGAAACCGTGTTGCGATGATTGATCCTTGATGGGTCATGGCGGGCTCACTTTCGCGCCGCCAATGGGGCGCCCGGTTTCAGGTGCCCGCGCGCGCGTCAGCCCGGCGCGGGCCAGCACCCGTGCGGCCAGCACCGGCGCGGTGGTGTATTTGATGCTGCGCACGCTGAAGAACCCGCCCGGACCACCCGCGCGCCCATGGTCGATGATCAGATCGCTTTTCAAAAGATCCACACCACCCTGTACGCGCACCGGCAACAGCCCGTGGGTGACCCCGCAGACATGCTCGGGCCGCGCGCCAAGGCCGGGGGCAGCGGCGTTCAACATGTCCAGAAAATCGGCAATCTGACGGGCGTCCGGCGCGGGCGCATGATCCCCCGGATGCGCATCCAGCGGCACATAGCGCGTGCCCGCAAAACAGCGCCCGCCATCGGGATAAAGGTACAGCATATCCCCCTGGCCCGCAGGCGGCATCAGCGCCAGCCCGTCACGAGACGGCGCGGGCAGATCGAAAAGCAGGTTGAACGCCAACGCCACATGGCCCGGAAAGGCCTCACCGCCAAGCTTGTCCGCAAGCGCCCCCGCCCAGGCGCCGGCCTGATTGATCACGCAGGGCGCATCGAACTGCTGTTGGGCGCCGCTGTTACGCTGGCGGGTACACAGGCCCCGCACGGCCCCTTGGGTGGTGATCAGATCCTCGGCCTGCCAGCCTTCGTGCAGGATGACGCCTGCCCGCAGCGCGCGCGCCACCAGCGCCGTTACCAGGGCCGTGTCATCAGGCACGGTTGCCTCGTTCCAGAGCGCGCCGCCCCTGAGACCCGCCCGGTCCACTCCGGGATAGCGCGCCACCACCGCGTCAGCCGTCAGCACCTGCCCGGTGTCAAAGTGCAATCCATCCCGCACCCCCCGATTGCGCCCTGCGGCCAGCAGCGTTTCGGCCAGAAAGGCGGCGCGAAAAACATCCGGGCGCTTCAGGCCGCGATTGTAGAGCGGCATCAGAAAGCTCTGACGGTGGATCTGGTCGGGAAAGCCCCGGATGAACCAGCGGCGCGCGCGCACGGATTCGCGCAGACGCGCCACGTCAAGGGTCTGCAAATAGCGCAGCCCGCCATGCAGAATGCGAAACCAGCCTTTGCTGGCGCCGCTGCCCACCCGGTCCCGTTCAACCAGCACCACGCGCCGTCCCGCTTCGCCGGCACGGATCGCGGTGCAGAGCCCGTGAATACCCCCGCCAATCACGATCAGATCAAAGGCCGTGCTCATGCGCATCCCCCTGTCATCGCGGAATGGGCCGGTGTTTCCACTGGCCTGCGGCGGGAAAATCGCGTTCGCTGGACGAAACGGGAATCAGGCAGGTTGCCATGACACGTGACAGCGAAACCTACCATGTGGACGCCCATGTGCATCTGCACGACGCCTTTGCCATCGACGAGGTTTTGAACGCAGCCGCCGAGCGGTTCACCGCAGATGGCATGCTCATGCTGTCGGAAATCGCGGGCACCGACCGGTTTTCCGCCCTGCCCCAGACGGCGGGCGACTGGCAGATCCGGATCACGGACGAGCCGCAAAGCCGCATGGCCCGGCGCGGCGACGGCACCGAAATCGCGATCGTCGCCGGTCGGCAGATCGTCAGTACCGAAGGCCTCGAGGTGCAGGCGCTTGGCCTTGATCCCGATGACGCGCCGCGCTTTGTTGACGGCACCCCGATCACGGCGCTGTTGAATGAAATCCCCGCCAGCGGGGCGCTGGCGGTGCTGCCCTGGGGCTTTGGCAAATGGACCGGATCGCGCGGCGCGCTGATTGATGCGCTGGCAGATGCGCCGCCGCCGCGCGCCGGGGTGCTGATGGCCGATAGCGGCGTGCGCCTGTCCTTGACAAAGCGCCCCTCTGCATTGGTGCAGGGCGAAACACGGGGCTGGCAGGTGCTGGCCGGAACCGATCCCCTGCCCCTGTCCGGCGAGGCACAGAAGGTCGGGCGTTTCGGCGTGGTGATGCAGGGCCGCCTTGATCCCGCGCGCCCCTTTGCCAGCTTCACGGGCCATCTTGCGGCAACCCACGGGTCGCCCCCGCCTTATGGCCAGCTTGAAAGGCCGATGACCTTCCTGCGCCAACAGATCGCGATGCAATTGCGCAAACATCTGGGTTAGGCTCCGCCCCTGATCAGAGTTTCGTTTCGCCAAGCTCGCCCATAGCGGGATCCGGAGCGGGATCGAGCGCCTCTGAGCCTTCGGGCAGACGGCCCCGGATGATCGTGTCGATCTCGTAGTCGCGGATCCGGCGGCTTGACGCAAAAATGATGATCTCGCCCACCAGACCGAGGGCCACGATCTGGATCCCCAGCACCAGCAGCATCACCGCAAAGACCATGGCCGGGCGATCTGCCAGCGCGGTTTCGAAAAACAGCCGCTGCAGCACCACGACAAGGATCGCAAGGCTGCCCAGCAGGATCATCGGCACCCCGACCGAACCAAAGAACCGCAGGGGACGTTTGAGGAATTTCAGTCCGACATAGAGCGTCAGAATGTCGACCAGCGCACTGATATGGGCCAGCGGCTTGAACCGATAGACGCGCGCGCCGTCCGGGTCGGGCACCGCCGACACCGGCACCTCGGCCACGTGATACCCTTCGGACATCGCCACCACCGGCAGGAAATGCTGCCGCACACCCAGTTCCGACACCTTTCGCATGGCATCGGCCTGCCCGGCACGCGCGCGGCAGAACACATCCCGGATGCGGGTCTTGAACAGCAGCCCAAGCATCCCCTGGATCATGCGGCTGCGCAGCCTGTGCCACCCCGACAGGGCAAGCCCCTGACGTTCAGCTGCGACCATATCGGCGTCATCCAGTGCTGCCACCAGATCGGGAATACCGGCGGGATCAATCTCGGGCCAGCCGGGCAGAACCAGAATGCTGCCCCCCGCCGCCCGCTTGATGCCAAGCCGAAGCGCGGTGTCGTCATCCGTCCAGGGGCGCTGCGGGCTCAGATCCAGCTGAGGCCAGGATTGCGCGATCTCTTGGGCCAGCGCGGCCAGCGGCTGTGCCGCATGATCAAACAGCAACAGCACCTCATAGGACAGATCCATCCCGTCCAGCGCCGCGCGATACCCGCCGATCAGATCGACAAGCCCCTGACCATCACCTTCCGCCACAACAAGCACCGACAGATCCGGGCTGGTGGCCGTTTCGTTCTTACCCACGGGCATATGCGCCGTCATCGTTAACTCCGATCTCACAAACTCAGCCCGGCGGATGCCCGAGCCAATTCAACTCATCCTTGCGCTTGCGCTGGAAAATCAGGGCGCAGACCGCCCCGCACATGAACAGAAACACCGACAGCGACCCGATCAGCATCACCATGGTGGCCGGGATCACCAGATTTCCGCCCCCCTCAGCCGCCGCACGCCACGGCACCTGCGACGCCCAGATCAGGGTGATCAGCAGCAACAGCCCGCCAAACACAAAAAACCGCCGCATGGGCTGGCGGGCAAAGCGCAGCACCGTCTTGATCGCGATCAGGTCAAGGATCACCTTGAACACCCGCGACAAACCGTATTTCGACGCGCCGTACTGGCGCGCATGGTGGCGCACAGGCACTTCGGCAATGCGTGCGCCATAGGGCAATGTCATCGCGGGAATGAAGCGGTGCATGTCGGAATAAAGCGGCACGCGCTTCATCATGCTGGCGCGATAGACCTTGAGCGAGCAGCCATTGTCCTTGACCGGAATACCGGTCACCCGCCCGATGATGCGGTTGGCGATCATCGACGGCAGCTTGCGCGACAGCCATTTGTCCTGCCGGTTCATGCGCCAGCCGATCACCAGATCATACCCTTCTTCAAGCTTGGCCAGCATCATCGGAATATCACCGGGATCATTCTGCAGATCGCCATCCATGGTGATCAGCACCCTGCCCCGCGCATATTCCATCCCGGCCGTCATCGCCGGAGTCTGGCCCGCATTCTTGCGGAATTTGAGAACCACCACCCTTGGGTCGGTGTCGGCGATCTGCCGAAGATAGGGAAAGCTGCGGTCGGTGGATCCATCATCGACAAAAATGATCTCGAACGGGCGGCCCAGGGGCATCAGACTTTCGAGGATCTTTTGGTAGAGAAGATACACGCTCTCCTCTTCATTCAGAATCGGAATAACAACCGACAAATCAACCATAACAGCCATCGTTAAACAAAAAACACAGCGCGAATTGCGCAAAACTTGCTCATGATACTATTCCGGACCTGCGTTTCAAATCAAGGTAAAAGCCCCGCGCACACCGATATATCAGGCGAATACGTTAATTGCCTTTCCGCAATGCAAAACCTTTGCCCAATCCCGACAGAACGACCCCGCGTTTTCGTGCATCCGTGCGAAAGAAATACCCCATATTTTCGCGAACCCATCCGCGATCGGTATTGCGCGAATCCACATGCATCAGCGCCACGTCGAATTCCATCGACGGGTCAAACACATCCGAAGACCGTGACAGCGGCGGGGCAAGCACGATGGTGACGTCTTTCTGCCCCCGGATCGTTTCGAAAATCTCGGCCGACCGGTTCGTGCTGAAGATCATTTCGGGATCCGCGCTGGAGCGCACCGCAGGCAGAAGCGACACGCCAAGCGGGGTCGACGCGATGATGCAGTCTTCGACCGGGCGCTCCCCATAAAGCGCCGAGACGATATGCGCCTCTTTGGGATGGGCGAACCGGTCCGACAGGGCGGCGGTGCGAATATCGGCATCAACCAGCAGACAGCTGCGCCCCAGTTTGGCATAGCTCCAGGCCAGGATCATGGCCAAGGTGACGCCCGAGTCGTCCCCTTCGCGGCGGGCAATCACGATCATCTGTGCCGGCTGATCGCTCACCAGATCAATATTGCGCTGCACGTCGCGCGCGGCCATCGCCACCCGTTCCGAGCGCGCCCCCTGCAACCGCTGCGCCAGGCGCTGCGCGGTGATGGTGCGCGCCAGTGTCGGCAGATGGGCAAAGATCGTCAGACCGGTCCGGCGGGTGATGTCTTCGGCATCCCGTGCCCCGCGCCGCCGCAGTTCAAGCAGTAGCGACAGCGCAAGACCGGCGAACACCCCGCCGACCGTGGCCAGCGCCAGCGCCACTTTCTTGCGCGGCGTGTCCGGCGCGCCGGGCGGCGATGCATAGGTGATGATTTCAGCATCACTGCGCTGCAGGTTCTTGATTTCGCTTGTTTCCTTGAAGCGGCCCAGGAATTCTTCGTAAACGCGCCGGTTGGCGTCGGCCACGCGGGTCAGCTGATCCAGCCGGATCTGCTCCTTGAGACCGGCCAGCGTGCGCGCCTCAAGTTCGCGCAGGCTGCCGCGCAGCGCGCGCACATTGATGGTTTGCTGGGCCGCCGCGCTCGACATCTGAGCGCGCGCGCGCTCAACCTCGGTTTCGATATTGTCCATGGTCGCGGCGATGGCGCGATCCACGGCCTGCACCTGAGTGGCGCTTTCCCCAAAGCTCTGAACCAGGCGCGTTCGGTCGCGCCGCAGCTCGACCAGATCCTGCCGGAAGACCTGAATAGCATCGGTCGACAGCAGGTCCGAGGCCGCAATCACCCCCTGTTCATCAATCGTGCTCTGCAGGGTTGAAAGCTGCGCTTCCAGCGCCGCAAGCTCGGCACGGGCCCCGACCAGTTTCGACGTCATTTCCGTCATCTGCTGATCAAGGCGGATGCTGCTGTCAGCCTCGCCTTCGATGCGGGTCTGAAACGCCAGCACGTCATTGGCCGATTCTTCCCATTTCAGCGCCAGTTCGGTCACCCGGCCTTCAAGCCAATTGGTAAACCGTTGCGCCGCGGCAAAGCGTTTGTCGGTCAGAAAGGCGATATATTCTTCGAACATGGTGTTGGCGATGGCGGCCGCCTTGCGCGGATCCTGCGACTTGGCCGTCACCGACACCACAAACGAACTGCCCTGCTGCTTGACCGAAACCGCCCGTCGCAGACGCGCGACCGGGGCCGCGTAGGGCCCCAGATTGGCCGCGTCAGGTTCCGCCGCTTCGACCGGTTCGGAAGGCGGCGCAGCCGGGGGCGGTGCGTCTTCTGCGCCCAGCAACAGGGTTTCGACCCGGTTTCGGACCGCCCCGACCGCACCGCTGACGGCGTCCATCACAGGCGTCGGGTCCGGGGGTGGCAGCAATGCGGGGTTGAATTCGGGGTCCTGATCCAGCTCCAGCCGTTTGACGACGCGCAGCAGCAGCTTGGTCGATCGCAGAATGGCAAGCTCGCCCTCGATCACCGAATTGCTGATGGCCTGCGCCTCGATCAGGTCAAAGCTGCTATTGTCCGCAAGCCCCTGCTCGCCAAGAAGCATCTGCGCACCCGACACATAGATCGGCGTCGCCTTGAGCAGCGAAACAACGGTAAATCCAAGCGCGATCATGGTGGTGATCAGCACCACCATCCACCAGCGGCGGACAAACCCCAGAAGATCCTTGGGTCGGACCACGATGGGCTGAGGCGGCGTTTCGGCCTCGGGCCAATTCAGCGGGGTGTTGGCGCCAAAGGATGGTCCGTCGCCAAGCCCATTCGGCGCCCGGTTCATGCCATCCCCCTGACGGCAGCACCGGTTCGCAAACCGGACCTGCCCTGTTCGTCGACCGCACCCGAACCCGCACGGGCCGTCGATGGAACGCTTTCATTCAGACGGAGCAACATACCAGAACCCCAACACCACATATATACCAAGCCAGCCTATTACAAATCGCCAAGCAGAACAAATAAACCATCACATAAAGTTTCACAAAACTCAAAGGCGACACGAATTATTCAATAAGTACACATCTAATTTGATGAGAACGACACCCTCATCCTTTTTCCTGAGACCAGGATATGCAAAGCCCGCGCCCGGAGTCAGCTTGCACAGGTCAAATTCTGTTCACTTTTTGGTTTTTCCACAGCACCCGCCCGCATTGCCATCGAAGACAACACCGAAACGATGTCTCTATTGTCCAAACGCCCGGGCAATTCTCTGACCCCCCGACGCGCGCGTTGGCGGCGCAACGTGTGATTCTTGAACAGCGCGACCAACGCGTCGGCAAAGCTGTCGGGATCATCCGCAATCTGCACCAGGTCCGACAGGGTATCGTCATACCCATCCAGCGCTGGCGGCGAGGCCAGAACGCTCATGCCGCACCCCAGATAGTTGGCCACCTTGATGCTGACCCCGCTTGCCGCGCGCACGGGGGCAAGGCCAATGGCGTCCGGCCCGCCGACCGAGCCAAGATCCGGTACATGCCCCAGCAACGTGACACCGCGAGGCGGGCAGGATACCGCTTCGCAGATCTCGCCCGCGATGCGCAACTTGGCCTCGGGGTGCTGGTCGAGCACGCGGGGCCAGATGTCGTTCAGAAGCATGTGCAACGAGTCGGTGTTGCCGCCATGGCGCACTCCGACAAAGACCGCAAAGGGATCGCTTTCTTCAGGATAGTCGCAGGTGGCAACCCGCGGCGGCAGCCAGATATGCGTTTGCCCTGGCAACCCCTTGGACAGCGTCGCCTTTTCGCGAAGCGACGCATAGATGCAGATATTGGCCGCAGCGACACGGCGTTGCTCCTGATCAACCGACAGGCGCGCATGATCGGGCGGGATCGCGTGGTCGGCAAAGGCCCGCGCCCTCAGGGCGAACACGTCATGCAACAGCACCGCGCGCAGCGGCACGTCACATTCCGCCAGCAAAGGCGCGGTCGAGCTGTATTCGGCCACCACAAGCGCAGGCGACAGATGGTTCACTGCGGCGACAACGTCTGCTGCTTCGACCTCACCCAGCGTTTGCGACAGATCGCTTGGGATCGACGGGCGATCCCCTCGGCGTCCGCCGATCAGCCAC
>JAOXSC010000098.1 GCA_025800215.1 Marinibacterium sp. | reverse complement strand
CCGCTGTCGGGCCATGGCGGGTCGACCATCACCCAGCAGACCGCCAAGCTGTTGTGTCTGGGCGATCCTTTTGATCCCGCCTCGGGCCAGACCGAAGCCCAGTACGAGGCGCAGTGCCGCGAAGGCAGCATCCGCCGCAAGATCCACGAAGCGATCTATGCCATGGCGATGGAGCTGCGCTATTCCAAGGACGAGATCCTGACGATCTACATGAACCGCGCCTTCCTGGGGGCCGGGGCGCGTGGGTTCGAAGCCGCCAGCCAGCGCTATTTTTCCAAACCGGCCTCGGGTGTCAGCGCGTCCGAAGGCGCGATGCTGGCGGGGCTGCTGGTGGCGCCCACGCGCTATGCGCCCACCAACAACCTGTCGCGCGCTCAGGACCGGGCGCGGGTGATCATCGGCCTGATGGAGGATCAGGGCTATCTGACCGCATCCCAGGCCGAAGCCGCGCGCAACAACCCTGCGCGCCTGTCGCGGGCTGCGGCGGCGCGGGCCGGGGGGTATTTTGCCGATTGGGTGATGGACACGCTGCCCGACTATCTGGGTGCCAACACCACCGAAGACGTGCTGATCCGCACAACGCTGGACCCGCAGCTGCAGCGCGCCGCCGAAGAGGCGATGCAATTCGTCTTTCAGGAAAAGGTGCGTCCGGGCTCCAAGGCGCAGGCCGCGATTGTGGTGATGTCGTCGGATGGTGCGGTGCGGGCCATGGTCGGCGGGCGCGAAACCCGCGTGGCGGGCGTGTTCAACCGCGCATCGCAGGCCAAGCGGCAGACCGGGTCGGCGTTCAAGCCCTTTGTCTATGCGACCGCGCTGGAACTGGGGTATTCGCCGCTCGATACGGTGCGGGACGAACCCTATTGCCTGAATGTGGCGGGGTCGGGCCAGTGGTGCCCGCAGAACTATTCGCGCAAGTTCTATGGGGATGTGACGCTGACGCGGGCGCTGCGTGACAGCCTCAATATTCCCGCCGTGAAGGTGTCCGAAGCGGCGGGTCGCGATCTGGTGCGTCAGGTGGCGTCGGATTTCGGGATCGAAAGCGATCTGGCCGCAGGCCCGGCGCTGGCGCTTGGGGCGTCCGAAAGCACGCTGGTGGAAATGACCGGGGCCTATGCGGGGATCCTCAATGGCGGCTCATCGGTCACGCCCTACGGGATGAGCGAACTGCGCCTGATGGACGAGGCCACCCCGCTGATCGACGAAACCGGCGGGATCGGCGAACGCGTGATCCGCGAGGACGCGGCGCGTCAGCTGACCTGGATGATGGAAAAGGTGATCTCAGAGGGCACCGGCAAGCGTGCGGCCCTGCCCGGACGGCCCGCAGCGGGCAAGACCGGCACGTCGCAATCGGCGCGCGATGCGTGGTTTGTGGGCTTCACTGCCGATTACGTGACCGGGGTGTGGATGGGCTATGACGACAACACGCCGCTGACCGGGGTGACGGGCAGTGGCCTGCCGGCCGAAATCTGGCACGAAACCATGATCCGCGTGCATGACGGGCTGCCGGTGCGCCCGCTGCCGATGCAGGCCCCGGCGCGTCCCGAACGCAGCGTGTCGAGCGGATCGGGTGCTGGCCGCAGCGGCGGCGGAGGCGGATCGGGCGGCGGTCTGGGTCAGGCCATCGACGGGTTCCTGCGCAACATCTTTGGCGGCAAGAACTGAAAACGGGCGCCCCGATGGTTCGGGGCGCCCGTTTCTTTGGAAGGGATCCGGCGTCAGGCCAGTTTCTTGAGATCGCGCGACAATTTGTCGATGTCGCCGCCGCGCTGGTCGAGCATGGTGCCGATTTCGGTCCGCTCGGTCAGCAGCAGGTTCACGCCTTCGATAAAGAGGTTGTAGAACTTGTCCTTGCCCGAACGGTCCGAGACCAGGAATGTCACCTCATAGGGGGATTGTCCGCGCAGAAAGGCGGTGCTGCGGATTTCCCAGCCATTGCGGATCTTGCGGGCATCCTTGACCTCGATCCGGCCGCCTATGAATTCGCGAAAGCGGCGGCCGTATTTGGTGGCGATATAGCCTTCGAAGGCCTTGGTATAGGTGCGCAGCTGCTGCGGGGTGGCGCTGCGCGCATCGGCGCCCAGCGTATAGCGCGCCATGATCGGCACATCCGCATAGGTGCGGAAGATCTTTTCGAAATCGCGGATCATCGCGCTTTCGCTTTTGCCCGAGCTGATGACGCGGTTGATGTCGCCAACCAGCTTGTCAACAAGCGCCTTGGCGCCAGCCTGGGTCAGGGCCAGAACCGTCTGCGGCGCCACGGCCAGCGTGGCGGCAAGGCCACCGGCAAAACCAAGGACGGATCGGCGGGAAAAAAGGGTGCGGGTCATGAACACTCACTCAATCGGGGCAGAGGACGACAACGGGTCGTCATAAGGGTCTGCGTAAGGATCTGCATAGGGATCATCATATGGGTCGGAATACGGATCCGTGAAGGCCCCCGACTGTGTATCACCCAATTTGAACCGGCGTGATTGCAGATAGATCAGGCGGGCCTGCGAATAGCTGTCGGCGCTTTCGTAAAGAACCGAATCGATGGTGTCGGAAAAGCGCCCGCGTTCGATGGTGCGCTGCACCACGCCGGTGTAAAAGCCCGGATTGTCCAGCGGCAGTGCCAGCGTCAGCGACAGCGGGTTGGTGAAGAAATCGGTCACGACCCCCACGGCATCACGCTGGTTTGACGGGCCAAAGAAGGGCAGCTCGACATAGGAACCTTCGCGCGCGCCCCAGCGATACAGCGTTTCGCCAAAATCGGTGTCGGTGGGCGCCAGCCCCATTTCGGTGGCCCCGTCAAAGAGCCCGCCGAGCCCCCAGATCGTGTTGATCACAAACCGCCCCAGCGACCGCCCGGCTTCGGGAAAACGACCCTGCAGCAGGAAATTGACCGTGTCGCTGGGTTCCGACAGGTTTTCCGAAAAATTGATCAGCGCATCTTCGACCGGGTCGGGGACCACGGCGGTAAAGCCCTTGGACACGGGCCGGAAAATGGCGCGGTCAAAGCCTTTGTTGAAGGCGTGGATGGACCGGTTGGTGCGCTCGGCGGGATCATACACGCCGCTGGCGCTGACATCGCCCGGCCCCGGTTTGGCGCAGGCGCCCAAGGCAAGCGCAACCGCAACAAGGCTGGCAAATCGGGCGCTGCGGGACAGGCGGGGCAATGGGATCATGTCATTAACACCTTCGGGTTATCTATATAATCGCCCTGATCGGCAAAACCACACCGGCTAATGGGGCGGTGGGTGCAGGTCCGGACTTAAGGTCTTTCGGCGTAAAATGGAACAGTATAGGGATAGTGCGCATTAAAGAGTGATCAGGTCGGCCCTTTTTTGCCAGATGGCTCGCAGCAGTTGGATTATTGAGCAGATGCAGACAAACGCCTCGTATGGCCCGGCCGAACTGGTGGCCGCGCGCAGACAAAGCCGCGGACTTTACTGGTTCGTGGGCATTTTCAGCTTTTTCGCCAACCTGTTGATGCTGACCGGGCCGCTTTACATGCTGCAGGTCTATGACCGGGTGCTGGGCAGCCGGTCCGAAGCGACGCTGATCGCGCTGTCGCTGCTGGTGGTGTTTCTTTACGGGGTCATGGGGATCCTCGACTATACCCGTGGCCGGATCATGGCGCGGGCGGGGGCGCGGTTCCAGTCATCGCTGGATCAGCGCGTGTTCGATGCGATGGTGCGCATGTCGTCGGTGCGCACGATGCCCGCCGCCCAGACCGGGCTGGCCGATCTCGAAGCGGTGCAGCGCCTGATGAGCTCGCCCGTGCTGATGGCGATCTTCGATATTCCGTGGACGCCGCTGTTTCTGGCCGGGATCATGCTGTTTCACCCCTGGCTGGGGCTGCTGGCCATCGTGGGCGGGCTGATTCTGATCAGCATCACCATCCTCAACCAGATCTTTTCTACGGGCCCGCAACAGCGTGCCAACCGCGCCTCGCACGAGGCGCAGCTTGCCTCGGACCAGATCCGCAACGAATCCGAGATGGTCGTCAGCATGGGCATGCGCAAGGCGGCGTTTTTCCGCTGGAACCGCGCGCGCGACAATGCGCTGACCGAATCCGTGGCTTCGAACGATGTCAGCGGCACCTTTGTCAGCATGACCAAGACGCTGCGGCTGCTTTTGCAATCGGCGATGCTGGGGCTGGGCGCCTATCTGGTGCTCAGAAACGAAGTCAGCCCCGGCGCGATGATCGCCGCGTCGATCCTGATGGGCCGCGCGCTGGCGCCCATCGAACTGGCGATCGGCCAGTGGCAGATGGTGCAGCGCGCGCGCAAGGGCTGGGCGTCGCTGTCGGAGCTGCTGTCCAAGGTCCCGCCTGAACCCGAGCGCACCGAGCTGCCCAAGCCCAAGGCCAAGCTGAAGGTCGAAAACCTGACCGTGGTGCCGCCCGATGAGCGTAAGGCATCGCTCAAGAACGTGAATTTCCATGTGGAACCGGGCACTGCGCTTGGGGTGATCGGATCGTCGGGGGCCGGCAAATCGACGCTGGCGCGCGCCCTGACAGGGGTGTGGCGCCCGGCGGGGGGGACGGTGCGGCTCGACAGTGCGTCGCTTGACAATTACGCGCCCGAAGTGCTGGGCCGCCATATCGGCTATCTGCCGCAGCGGGTGCAGCTTTTTGACGGCACGATCGCCGAAAACATCGCCCGTCTGGATCCCAGTCCTGACGCCACCAAGGTGGTCGCCGCCGCCCGCAAGGCCGCCGCGCATGAAATGATCCTTGAGCTGCCCAACGGCTATGACACCCGCGTGTCGGGCACCAACAGCCGCCTGTCGGGCGGGCAGATGCAGCGGATCGGGCTGGCGCGCGCGCTTTATGACGATCCGGTCATCGTGATCCTGGATGAACCGAATTCCAACCTCGACAATCTGGGCAGCCAGGCGCTGAACCAGGCGATCCGCAGCCTCAAGGAAGCGGGCAGCGCGGTGCTGATCATGGCGCACCGGCCGTCGGCCATTCAGGAATGTGAGATGCTGTTGATGCTTGATCAGGGTATGGTGGCCGCCTTCGGTCCCCGTGACGAAGTGCTGCGCGACCGCGTCAAGAACGCCGCACAGCTGCAGAAAACCGTGGCCCTGGGAGGCGTGCAATGAGCGGTGAAAAGAAATGGTCGGCCCGCGCGCCTCTGATCGGGGGCACGCTGGCGCTGCTGATCCTGGTCGGTGGCTTTGGCACCTGGTCGGTGATCACCAATATCGCGGGCGCCATCATCGCGCCGGGCACGATCGAGGTGGATCGCAACCGCCAGATCGTGCAGCACCCTGATGGCGGTGTGGTCGAAGAAATCCTGATCGACGAAGGCGAGATGGTCGCCGAAGGTCAGGTGCTGATCCGCCTTGATCCTCTGGACCTCAGCTCGCAGCTGACCATCACCGAAGGGCAGTTGTTCGAACTCATGGCCCGGCGCGGGCGGCTCGAGGCCGAGCGCGATGGCGCGGATACCGTTGTCTTTGAACCCGAACTTCTGGAAGTGGCGGGCAGCAATCCGGATGTGGCCAAGCTGGTCAGCGGCCAGTCGCGGCTGTTCGATGCGCGCCGCGCATCGGTCAAGCGCGAGGTTGAACAGCTGGACAAACGCCGCACCCAGATCTCGGATCAGATCGTCGGGATCGAAGCGCAGCAGCAATCCACCTCGCGCCAGCTTGAGCTGATCGAGCAGGAACTTGGCGACCAGCGCGTCCTGCTCGAGCGCGGGCTGGCGCAGGCATCGCGCGTGCTGGCACTGGAACGTGAGGCCGTGAACCTCACCGGGCGTCTGGGCGAACTGAAATCGTCGCAGGCCCAGGCCGAAGGCCGCATCACCGAGATCGACATCGAGATCATCAAGCTTGATACGCAGCGACGCGAAGAAGCGATCACCACCCTGCGGGACCTGCAATATCGCGAGCTTGAGCTGGTCGAGCAGCGTCGCAGCCTGCGTGAACGGCTTGATCGGCTGGACATCAAGGCGCCGGTGTCGGGCATCATCTATGGTCTGACCGTGCAGACCCCGCGCTCGGTCATCCGGCCTGCGGATCCGGTGCTGTTTCTGGTGCCTCAGGACCGTCCGCTTGTGATCGCGGCGCAGGTCGAACCGATCCATGTGGACGAGGTCGCGATTGGCCAGCCGGTGACGCTGCGCTTTTCGTCGCTGCCGCAGCGCACCACGCCCGAGCTGAACGGCACGGTGACGCAGGTGTCGGCGGATGCGTTTCAGGATGAAAACACCGGCTTGTCCTACTACCGGGCCGAGGTTGTGCTCGACGAAGGCGAAGCTGCGCGGCTGCCAGAAGGGGCGGCTCTGATCCCTGGCATGCCGGTGGAAACCTTCCTGCGCACCGAAGACCGCGCGCCGATTGCCTATCTGGTCAAGCCGCTGGCGGATTATTTCACCAAAGCCTTCCGCGAGAGCTGAGTTTCAGTCTTTGCACAGCAGCGCGACGCCTGTAGCGTCGCGCCCGATCATCCACGAGGAGAGAAAGCCAGATGAGCTTTGAACAGAAACTCGCCGATATGGGCATCACCCTGAACGCAGCCCCCGCACCGGCCGCCAATTATGTGCCCTTTGTGCAGGTGGGCGATCTGGTCCATGTGTCGGGGCAGGTGTCGATGGATGCCGACGGGTTCATCACCGGCAAGCTGGGCGATGACATGGATGTTGACGCCGGGGCCGCCGCCGCGCGGGCCTGTGCGCTGGCGCTGCTGTCGCAGGTCAAGGCGGCCTGTGATGGCGATCTTGACCGGCTGGTGCGGGTGGTCAAGCTGACCGCCTTTGTCAATTCCACCGCCGATTTCGGGGAACAGCCCAAGGTGGTCAACGGCGCTTCGGATTTCCTGGTCGAGGTGCTGGGCGATGCCGGTCGCCATGCGCGGTCTGCGGTGTCTGCGGCATCGCTGCCCTTTGGCGTTGCGGTGGAAATCGAAGGGATCTTTCAGGTCCGCTGACCTGCCTCGATCCCGGCCCGACCCCGCCCCGATATGGAGCACGCTCATGCGACCCGCGCTGCCTGATGCGTTCCTGACGCATCCGATTGCCCACAGGGCCTATCACGATCTTGCGGCGGGGCGGCCTGAAAACAGCCTCTCGGCCTGTCGCGCCGCCATCGCGGCGGGCTACGGGATCGAAATCGACCTGCAGTTGACCGCAGATGGCGCGGCCATGGTGTTTCACGATTATGACCTTGACCGCCTAACCGGGCGGTCGGGGCAGCTGCGCGATCTGACTGCGGCCGAGGCATCGGCCCTGCCTCTGCTGGGCGGTGATGGTGACACGATCCCCAGCCTGCCTGCTCTTTTGGATCTGGTTGCAGGCCGCGTGCCTCTGCTGATCGAGATCAAGGATCAGGATGGCGCGATGGGCCCCGATGTGGGCCCTCTCGAAGCCGCAACCGCGCGCGCCCTTCGGGGCTATGACGGGCCGGTGGCGGTGATGTCCTTCAACCCCCATAGCGTGGCGGAAATGGCGCGGATCGCCCCCGATCTGCCCCGCGGCATCACCAGCTGCGATGTCGAAGCCGAAGCCCCCGGCCTGCCCGATGCGCAACGCCACGCCCTGCACGAGATTGCGGATTTCGACCGGGTGGGCGCGGGGTTCATCAGCCATCAGGCGTCTGATCTGGGGCGGGGCCGGGTGCAGGCGATTCGCGCCGCCGGGTATCCGGTGCTGTGCTGGACCATCCGATCGCCCGAGGATGAGGCCGCCGCGCGCCGCCATGCCGACAATGTGACCTTTGAAGGCTATGCCGCGCCCCTTGGGGTGTAACCGGCGCTTGAACCGCGCGGCCCGCGTGCCAGATTGACTTGGGCAGAGACAAGACAGGCAGATCCGGTGCAGCACCAACAGGTTGAAATTCGCGTTCTGGGCCGCATCGCCGAGATCGGTCAGAGCGACTGGGACGCCTGCGCCTGCCCCGAAACCGCCGATGGCGGGCGCCCGGACGACCCGTTCACGACCTATCGCTTTCTCAGCGCGCTGGAAGACAGCGGATCGGTCGGCCCCGGCACCGGCTGGCAGCCGCAATATCTGGCCGCCTATGCCGATGACCTGCTGATCGGCGTCGCACCCATGTATGCCAAGGGCCACAGCCAGGGCGAATACATCTTCGATCACAACTGGGCCCATGCCTATGAACAGGCCGGCGGGCGCTATTACCCCAAATTGCAGGTGGCGGTGCCCCATACGCCCGCCACGGGGCGGCGTTTTCTGGTGCGTCCGGGGGTGGAACAGGTGGCCATGCAGGCGCTGGTGCAGGGCGCGGTGCAGCTGGCATCGAACAACCACCTGTCATCGCTGCATATCACCTTCTGCACCGAAGCCGAGGCCGCCGCCGGGGCCGATCTGGGGCTGATGCCGCGTGCGACCCAGCAGTTTCACTGGCTCAATGACGGCTATGCCGATTTCGACGGGTTTCTGGCGGATCTGTCGTCGCGCAAACGCAAGAACATCCGCAAGGAACGCCGTCAGGCCCAGAGCTTTGGCGGCCGGATCGAGGTGCTGACCGGGGACGCGCTGCGCCCTGAACACTGGGATGCGTTCTGGGTGTTCTATCAGGATACCGGATCGCGCAAATGGGGATCGCCCTATCTGACGCGGCGCTTTTTCGACATCGCGCAGGACTGTCTGCGCGACGACATGGTGCTGGTGCTGGCCCATCGCGACGGGCGCGCGGTGGCGGGGGCGCTGAACTTTGTCGGCCGTGACGTGCTTTACGGGCGCTATTGGGGCTGCATCGAACATCACCCCTGCCTGCATTTCGAACTGTGCTATTATCAGGCCATCGACTACGCGATCCGGCACGGGCTGGCGCGGGTCGAGGCGGGCGCGCAGGGGGAACACAAGCTGGCGCGGGGGTATCTGCCGACCCAGACCCACAGCCTGCACTGGGTGGGGGATCAGGGCTTTGCGGATGCCATTGCGCGCTATCTGGATGCCGAACGCGCCGCCGTCGAAGAGGATATCGAGATCCTCACCGACTATGGCCCGTTCCGCAAAGCACAGGTGGAGGAACAGGAATGACCGAAAAACTGTCGCAAGAGGCGCGCGGCCCGCTGCTCGAGCCGCTTTTTGCCACCGGCTGGACCATGGTCGACGGGCGCGATGCGATCACCAAGCGCTTTGAGTTCGCCAATTTCATCGACGCCTTCGGCTGGATGACCCGCGTGGCGATCTGGGCCGAAAAATGGAACCACCATCCCGAATGGGCCAATGTCTACAAGACCGTGGATGTGACCCTTGCCACCCATGACGTGGACGGGCTGAGCGCGCTTGATGCCAAGCTGGCCCGCAAGATGGACAGCCTGATCTGAGCGGGCTCAGATCATCCGGTCACCGGTGATCGCGGCCCAGCCTTTGCGGACCTTGCGGGCGTTCAGCCTGGCTTTGCCGTTCAGATCGTCGATCAGCGCCATGGCGGCGATGCGCGCGGGCGTGTTCTGTGGCAGGTGGGCGGTGGCGCTGGTCAGAACCTCCTCGGCGACGGCGGCATCGTTCATGTCGCCCAGCCGGTCCTGAAGCTTTTTCAGCACCTTGATAAAGCGCGCCGTGTGTTTGCGCCCGTGCAGGGCGTGGGCGATTTCCAGACTGTAGCGCAGTTTCTTGAGGTCTTTGCGGAATGCGTGGCGGTCGTCGATGCTAAGCGTGTCAAAATGCTGGCCGAGCCGTTCGGCCTGATCATGGCGCCGGTTCAGCATCTGGCGCGTCAGCGGCAGCAGGGCTTTGGCGCGCGGATCGGGCAGATCCCACAGCGCGGGATCGCCCAGCTGGTCCAGATCGCTGATGAAACGTCCCACACGGGGGCCCACCAGCGTCTTGCGCACCGCCACCTGCATGCGCAGCGTGGTGCCTTCGAACAGCTGGCTGAGCGCGGCAAGGCCCATGTCATCGGGCTGGGCTTTGGCGCGCGGGGCGATGGTGTCGCGCCACAGCACGTCCAGATCGCGCAGCTGCCCGACCTCTTGCCCAAGCCAGCGCGCTTCGGCGGTCAGATGCCGGGCCAGATCTTGGGCCAAATCTTGGGGCAGCAACGGGCGGAAATAGCGCAGCCCGCTGCGCAGACGGCGCAGACCCACGCGCAGCGCGTGGGGGCCTTCGGGGTTGTTGCTGGTCAGGGTGCGGGCGCGCCCATCCGCGATCTGCCGGGTGAATGCCGTCATGACGGCAATGGCCACCGGCGGTGGCGGAGGCGCGGTCAGGGACGCGGGTGCACCGCGTCGGGTGGTGTCGTCTTCGGTCATTGCCGCGCAGAACACCATGCTTTGCCGGGTCAAGGCAAGGCGCAGATCCTGCCCGCAACCGGTTGGCGCGGGCAGGGAAGGTGGCGTCAGAGCGCGGCCAGCAGGCCTTCGCCGCCCGACACGTCGCACAGGCCGGGGTTCTCTTCGACCTGCAGCACGGTGACCTTGCCGTCTTCGACCGCCATCGCATAGCGCAGCGAGCGCGCCATCAGACCGGCGGGCGGGGCGTCGAAATTCATGCCGATGGCGGTGGTGAATTCGCTTTGCGGGTCGGCCAGCAGGGTCAGCCCCGCTTCGGTCGCGCCGGTGGCTTCGCCCCAGGCCTGCATCACGAAGGGGTCATTGACCGACACGCAGATGATTTCATCCACGCCCTTGGCGTCGAAATCCCCCTTGGTGCGGATGAAGCTGGGCACATGGGCGGAATGGCAGGTCGGGGTAAAGGCGCCCGGCACCGCAAAGATCACGACCTTGCGGCCCTTGAGCTTGTCAGCCACCGAGACCGGCTGCGGGCCATCCGCGCCGATCATCATCAGAGTTGCATCAGGAAGACTGTCTCCGGCGGAAATCGGCATTGGAAACCCCTTTTCTTGGCGATTGCGTTTCGTACCTGCAGGCATATAGGGTCGGTCGCTGTAGCGCCAAGAAAAAGCGGAAGGGAGCATGGGGCCATGGCACATATTGTCGTGATCGGGGCCGGGCAGGCGGGCGAAGCACTGGTGTCGCGCCTGCGCAAGTCCGGCTTTGACGGGGCGGTGACGCTGATCGGGGATGAACCCGCACCCCCCTATCAGCGCCCCCCGCTGAGCAAGGCCTATCTGCTGGGTGACATGGCACTCGAACGGCTCTATCTGCGGCCCGAAAGCTATTATGCCGATCAGGATATTGCCCTGCGCCTGTCGGCGCAGGTCACACGGATCGACCCTGCCGCCAAGCAGGTGCATCTGGGTGATGAGGTGCTGAGCTATGATCAGCTGGCGCTGACCACCGGATCCACCCCGCGCCGTCTGCCTGCGTCCATCGGGGGCGATCTGGACGGGGTGCATGTGGTGCGCACGCTGGCGGATGTCGATGGCATGGCGCCATCGTTTCGCGATGGCGCGCGGGCGCTGATCGTGGGGGGCGGCTATATCGGGCTCGAAGCGGCGGCGGTGGCGGCCAAGCTGGGTGTCCATGTGACACTGGTCGAAATGGCTGACCGCATTCTGCAGCGGGTGGCAGCCCCCGAAACCAGCGATTATTTCCGCGCCCTGCACCGCGCCCATGGGGTCGAGATCCGCGAAGGCGTGGGGCTTGATCATCTGACAGGGTCGGACCACGTCACCGGCGCGCAGCTGTCGGATGGCAGCACGATCGAGGTGGATTTTGTCATTGTCGGCGTGGGCATTACCCCCAACACCGATCTGGCCGAAGCCGCTGGGCTGAAGATCGACAACGGCATCCACACCGATGCCCAGGGGCGCAGTTCGGACCCGTCGATCTGGGCGGCGGGCGATTGCGCCAGCTTCCCCTATCGCGGCGACCGGATCCGGCTGGAAAGCGTGCCCAATGCGATTGATCAGGCCAATGTGGTGGCCGATAACATGCTGGGTGCGGACGTCGATTACGTGGCCAAGCCCTGGTTCTGGTCCGATCAGTATGACGTCAAGCTGCAGATCGCGGGGCTCAATACCGGCTATGACCGGGTGGTGACCCGGCAGGGCGATGGGGCGGTGACGTCGTTCTGGTATTACCGGGGGGATGCGCTGGTGGCGGTGGATGCGATGAATGATCCGCGCGCCTACATGATCGCCAAGCGCCTGATCGAAGCCGGCAAGAGCGCCGATCCCGCGCATGTCGCGGACCCGTCCTATGAGCTCAAAGAACTGCTGAAAGCGTGAGGATCATCGCCGGGCAATATCGCGGCCGCCGCCTGTCGGCGGTGGGCAAGGGCGACAACGCTGCGCATCTGCGGCCGACACCGGACCGGGTGCGCGAAAGCCTGTTCAGCATGCTCACCCATCTTGATGTGATCGACGGGGCGCGGGTGCTGGATCTGTTCGCGGGCACCGGGGCGCTCGGGCTCGAAGCGCTGTCGCGCGGCGCGTCCCATGCCAGCTTTGTGGAAAAGGGGCGCGTGGGGGCGGGGCTGGTGGCCGACAACATCCGCCTTCTGGGGGCCGAGGCCGACACAAGGCTGATCCGCCGTGATGCGCTGGCGCTTGGGGCGGCAGATGGGGAGGCCTTTGATCTGGTGTTTCTTGACCCGCCCTATGGCAAGGGGCTGGGGCAAAAGGTGCTGCCGGTGCTGCATCAGCAGGGCTGGATTGCATCCGGGGCCTGCGTGGTCTGGGAAGACAGCGCGCCGATGGATGCGCCGGACGGCTTTGTGCTGGACGATCGCCGCGCCTATGGCGGCACGCATGTGACCCTGCTGCGCGCCGACTAAACCCCGATCTGGTCCCGATCCAATGACTGCCGAGTCTGGCCGATTTGGGGATCCGGGCGATCTGCGCTAGGATCGCGCCATGTCCGTTGCCACGCTGTCCTTTCTGCGCCTCTGGCCCGCGCGCGCGGCTGCGCCCGCAACCCCGCGCGGCGCGCCCGAACGGCGACCCATGCCGGTCTTTATCCATGACGCGGTCACGCCCTGGGGCGATGACACCGTGCTGCTGGCGCTGCTGCGCGCGCAAGGCGACAAGGACGGCGCGGATCCTCGCGCAAATGTGGGTCGAAGGTGAAGGGGGGCCGCCCTATCTGAGCCTCAGATCCGCAAACAGCGAAGGAGTTCTATGATGACCGGATTGGGCATTTGGGCCGGTGGCGCTGGTGCGTTGGCCCTGACCTTTGTTCTGACGCTTGCCCTTTTTGCCATTGGCGGGGCCGATGTCGGCACCCCGGCCGAAGCGCATGTGGGCGCCAAACTGGCGATGATGGGTGAGATGGGGATCAGCAGCTGCTGATCCCGCAGACGGGCACCCCCTGAACAGCGAAACGGCCCGGCCCCGCATTCTGCGGGGACCGGGCCGTTCGTTTGCTGTGTCAGCCGGTAGGTGGCCTAGCCATAGGTCGGGTGAAACCGGCCTTCGGGCGACAGGGTAAAGATCTCGACCCCGTCTGCGGTCACGCCCACCGAATGTTCGAACTGGGCCGACAGGGATTTGTCGCGGGTGACGGCTGTCCAGTCATCGGCCAGCGTCTTGGTTTCGGGACGGCCCAGATTGACCATCGGTTCGATGGTAAAGAACATGCCTTCTTCCAGCACCGCACCGGTGCCGGGGCGCCCGTAATGCAGCACATTGGGGGGGGCGTGGAACACCCGGCCCAGACCATGGCCGCAGAAATCACGGACCACGCTCATCCGGTGACCTTCGACAAAGGCCTGAATGGCGTGCCCGATGTCGCCAAAGGTGTTGCCGGGCTTGACCTGTTCGATCCCCAGCATCAGCGCGTCATGGGTGATCTGGATCAGCCGTTCGGCCTTGCGTGGTAGTTTGCCGGCCACATACATGCGGCTGGTATCGCCGAACCAGCCATCGACGATGACGGTGACGTCGATATTCAGGATGTCGCCATCTTTCAGCACCTTGCCGCCGGGGATCCCGTGGCAGACCACGTGATTCACCGAAATGCAGCTGGCGTGCTGATAGCCCTTGTAGCCGATGGTGGCGGATGTGGCGCCGGCCTCTTGGACCATGCGGGTGATTTCGGCGTCGATCGCGCCGGTGGTCTGACCCGGATAGACAAGCGGTGCCATGGCATCAAGGATGCGCGCGGCAACCTCGCCTGCCTTGTGCATGCCAGCGAAATCCGAAGGGTCGTAGATGCGTATCCCATCCCGCGTTGTGCGGCCACGCGTGTCTTTCTCCAAAGCCCGGCTCCAGAACATGAATTTTTCCTGTATTTACGCCTCTTGCGCAAAAAGCGCCAGAGGTGCGCCGTTCACATCTGCCAGAACCGGCAGTGGCGTGGGGTCGACCACGATCTCGGCAGGTGTGATCTGGGTGGCAAAGCAGGTGATGTCAACCCCGGCCGCCCGCGCCGCATCAAAGGCCGCCGCATAGGCAGGATCGAGATCGCGCGCGATGGTCATCTGCGTGCAGTCGGTGCGCTGCACCAGATAGAGCATGGCCGCGCGGTGCCCTTCCCCGATCATGCGCGACAGATCCTCCAGATGTCGGGCGCCGCGCGCGGTGACGCTGTCGGGGAATTCGGCCAGCCCCGGCTGACGGCAAAGCGTGACGCTTTTGACCTCAAGATAAAGATCGGGCAGCCCGTCGCCCTGCAACAGGAAATCCACCCGGCTTTTTTCGGCGAACTTGACCTCGGGGCGGACCCGGTCATAGGCGGCAAAGGCGGGCAGGGCGCGGGCGCTCAGCGCGTCGCGCAGGGCGCGGTTGGGCACGGATGTGTCCACGCCCGTGAAGGCGCCGCTGTCATGTTCGACCAACCGCCAGCCGAATTTCAGCTTTTTGCGCGGGTCGTCATTGGGTTCCAGCCAGATCCGCATGCCCGGTTCGGCCAGGCCCATCATGGATCCCGGATTGGCGCAATGGGCGGTGATCTCGCGCCCGTCTTCCAGCCTGCAATCGGCCAGAAAGCGTTTGTAGCGGCGCAGAAGGGTGGCGGGGACAAGCGGGGTTGCAAATTTCATGGCCACAAAGCTTAGGGCAGAGCCGCCGCAGGGGAAAGGGGCGGTTCGTGCTTGCCGCCGCCAGCGGGGGGGATATTTTCGGAATGGACAATTTGCAGGGAAAGGACCCGATCATGCCCAATCCAACCGCCGCCATGCTCGTGATCGGGGATGAAATCCTGTCGGGGCGCACCCGCGACGCCAATATGTACCACCTGGCTGGAGAGCTGACCAAGCACGGCATCATCCTGGCCGAGGTCCGCGTGGTCAGCGATGACCGCGACGCGATCATCGCGGCGGTGCGGGCGCTGTCGGGGGCGTTCGACCATGTGTTTACCAGCGGTGGCATCGGGCCCACCCATGACGACATCACCGCCGATTGCGTGGCGGCGGCCTTTGACACGCCCATCGGTGTGCGCGACGACGCGCGCGCGTTGCTGCAGGCCCACTATGACCGGGCGGGGCTCGAGTTCAACGAGGCGCGCCAGCGCATGGCGCGCATCCCCGACGGGGCGGCGCTGATCGACAACCCGGTCTCGACCGCGCCGGGCTTTGTCATCGAAAACGTCTATGTGATGGCGGGGGTGCCGTCGGTGTTCCAGGCCATGGTGGCCAGCCTGCTGCCCACGCTGACGGGCGGCGCGCCGCTGCTGTCGCAGACGCTGCGGGTGGACCGCCCCGAAGGCGAAATCGCCGCACCCCTTGGTGCGCTGGCCGAAGAGTTCCCGGATCTGTCCATCGGCTGCTATCCGTTCCAGCTCAACGGGGCGTTCGGGGCCAATGTGGTGGTTCGCGGCACCGATGGTGCGCGCATTGATGCAGCGATCACCGGGCTGGCCCGCGATCTGGGTCTATGACGCCCGCGATCTTTGACGTCATCGACGCAACCTGGCCTGCCGCTGCTATGCAGCGGCATGGGCCGTGGCTGCTGCGCGACGGGCAGGGCGGCGGCAAACGGGTGTCGGCCGTCACCGCCGCCGCGCCGCCGAGCGAAGGCGACATTGCCGATGCCGAGACCGCCCAGCAGGCGCTTGGGCAGGAACAGCTGTTCATGATCCGTCCGCAGGATGCGCAGCTTGACCGCTGGCTCGCGGCGCGCGGCTATGCGGTCATCGACCCGGTGACCGTCTTTCGCTGCCCGGTGGCGCAGCTGACCGACCGTCCGATCCCGCCCGTCACCACCTTTGTGGTCTGGGAGCCATTGGTCATCATGGCCGAGATCTGGGCCGAAGGTGGCATCGGCCCCGCCCGGCTTGAGGTGATGGCGCGTGCCGCAGGGCCCAAAACCGCGATCCTGGGGCGCATCGACGAAAAACCTGCCGGGGCCGGGTTTGTCGCGATCCATGACGGGGTGGCCATGGTGCATGCGCTGGACATCCGTGCCCGCGCCCGCCGCCGGGGGCTGGGCGCATGGATGATGCGGCAGGCGGCACACTGGGCCGCCGGGCAGGGCGCGCATGAGATGACGGTGATGTGCACCACGGCCAATGTTGCGGCCTGCGGGCTCTATACGTCTCTGGGCATGCGGCCCGACGGCGCGTATCACTATCGTATCAAAGTCAAAGGATAGATGATCATGGCGACCTCAACCGACCGCCCCACAGCGCTTGATTTGCCGATGGTGGACCCGCTGCCCGAGGCCACGCAGCGCTATTTCGACATCTGCACCGAAAAGCTGGGGATGATCCCCAATGTGCTGACGGCCCATGCGTTCGACATTGACAAGCTGAACACGTTCACAGCGCTTTACAACGACCTGATGCTGGGCGACAGCGCCCTGAGCAAGCTGGAACGCGAGATGATTGCGGTGGTGGTGTCGTCGATCAATGGCTGTTTCTATTGTCTTGTGGCGCATGGCGCGGCGGTGCGCGCGCTGTCGGGCGATCCCATGCTGGGGGAAATGCTGGTGATGAACTACCGGGTGGCGCCTCTGGATCCGCGCCAGCGCGCGATGCTGGATTTTGCGGCCAAGGTGACCCGCGCATCCGCCACCGTGGAAGAGCCCGACCGCCAGGCGCTGCGCGATCACGGGTTTTCCGATCGCGACATCTGGGACATTGCCAATGTGGCCGCGTTCTTCAACATGACCAACCGGGTGGCCAGCGCCACGGGCATGCGCCCCAATGACGACTATCACGCGCAGGCGCGCTGATGCGGATCTGGGCCCTTGCGGTATTGGCCGGCCTGATGGGCGGCCCGGCGGCGGCGCAGGTGCTGCCACTGCCGCCATCGGCGCGCCCGGTCAGTGAACGGGTGCTGGAACGCGGGCGCTATGACCTGCCGGTGGGCGTGTGGGATGGCACGCGCGTGCCCGTCGATGTGATCGACGGGCGGCTTGAACAGCGCAGCTGGCGTATCGAAAGCAGTGCTCTGACAACGCTGCAGGCCAGCGCGCCCCTGATCGACGCGCTCAAGGCTGACGGGTTCGACATCGTGCTCGATTGCGTGGACCGCAATTGCGGGGGCTTCGATTTCCGCTATGCGCTGTCGGTGATCCCGGCCCCCGACATGTATGTGGATCTGCGCGATTTTCAGACCGTGTCGGCCCGGCGCGGCGAAGAGATCGTGAACCTGCTGGTCAGCCGCGGACCCGCCGCCGTCTGGGTGCAGCAAACCCAGGTCTTTCCCGGTGCCACGCTGACCGAAGAGGCCGCCGCGCCGGTACCGTCCGCCCCCGCAGCAGCGCCGCGCTCGGGTGATCTGGCGGGGGAACTTGATGCGATGGGCTATGGCGTGCTTGAGGATCTCAACTTTGCCAGCGGTTCGACCGATCTGGGCGATGGGCCCTATGCCTCGCTTGATCTGCTGGCTGACCGGATGGCCAAGCTGCCCGCGCTGCGCATCGCCCTTGTGGGGCATACGGATCTGAGCGGATCGCTGGATGTGAACATCCGCGTGTCACGGGCGCGGGCGCAGTCGGTCAAGGCGCGGCTGGTGGCCGATTACGGCATCGCCCCTGACAGGATCGAAGCCGAAGGCGTGGGATACCTGTCGCCCCTCAACAGCCTGCGCAGCGCCGCAGGTCAGGCCGCCAATCGCCGGGTCGAGGTCGTGCTGCTGACCAGCCCGTGATTTGCATCCTGCCCCCGGCATGGCAGGGTGTCGGGGCCAGCCGGATTACAGGAGCCTGCCCATGATCGCCGTCATTTTCGAAGTTGAACCTGCGCCGGGGCGTCAGGCCGACTATCTGGATGTCGCCGCCGAAATGCGCCCCCTGGTGCACGAGGTCGAAGGCTTTGTGTCGGTGGAACGCTTTCAAAGCCTCACCAACCCCGACAAGCTGCTGTCGCTGTCCTTTTTCGAAGACGAAGCCGCGGTGGCCCGCTGGCGTCAGCTTGTGGCTCATCGCAGCGCACAGGCGCGGGGGCGGGACGGGCTTTTTGCAGGGTATCGGTTGCGGGTGGCACATGTGTTGCGCGACTATGGCATGACAGACCGTGCCGAGGCCCCGGCCGACAGCCGGCGCGCTCATGGCGATGACGATTAACAGTAAAGGTCTCCGGGCTGGGGCCGGACAGGTGCAATGCGACGGGTGGTCTTGATGACGGTTCTGTTTGTGACGCTGATGGCACTTTATCTGGCGCTGCCGCTGCCCGACGGGCTGGTGCGCCCGCCGGCGGTGGATGATCGCCCGCTTGCGGTGCAGCTCGATGAGGCGGGGCTGGATCTGGGCGCGCCCGCCTTCATCCGCGTCTTCAAGGAAGACGCCACGCTTGAGCTGTGGTTGCAGGACGATGCGGGGTATCGGCTGTTCAAGACCTATCCGATCTGCCGCTATTCCGGCGCGCTTGGCCCAAAGCTGAAGGAAGGCGACCGGCAGGCCCCCGAAGGGTTCTACAGCGTTGCGCGGTCGGCCATGAATCCCAACAGCCGCTATCACCTGTCGTTCAACCTGGGCTTTCCCAATGCCTATGACCGCGCCCATGGGCGCACCGGCAGCTATCTGATGATCCATGGAGACTGCGTGTCGGCGGGCTGCTATGCCATGACCGATCGCGGCATTGAAGAGATCTATCGCATCGTCGAAGCCGCCCAGAACGCAGGCCAGCGCGCGGTGCCGGTGCATGCCTTTCCCTTTCGCATGACCGATGAACGGATGGCCCGCGAAAGCGACCATCGCTGGTACGACACCTGGCGCAATTTCAAGGAAGGGTATGACCTGTTCGAAACCACCGGCCAGCCGCCACAGGTCAGTGTTGCGGGCCGCAGATACGTGTTTGACGGGTGAAAGACAGCCCCCGCCCTGCTGATGCGGGCAGGGGCCGGGGCGTGATCACAGGGACGCGGCCAGCCGCGTGCCCTGATTGATGGCGCGCTTGGCGTCCAGTTCGGCCGCCACATCGGCACCGCCGATCACGTGGGCGGTGATGCCCTTGGCGGCCAGCGCATCGGCCAGCGAGCGCTCGGGTTCCTGACCGGTGCACAGAACCACGGTGTCGGCTTCGATCACCTGCGGGGTTTCGCGGGCTTCGCCAAAGCTGACATGCAGCCCGTCGCCGTCGATCTTTTCATAGTTCACGCCGCCGACAAACTGCACGTCCTTCATCTTGAGCGCGGCACGGTGGATCCAGCCCGTGGTCTTGCCAAGCCGCTTGCCGTGCTTTTCGGCCTTGCGCTGCAGCAGCGTAATGTCGCGGGCCGCCGCGTGGGGCTGAGGGCCTTCGGGGGCCAGACCGCCGCGATGGGTTTCGGGGTCGGACACACCCCATTCCTTCATCCAGGCGGGCAGGTCTTCGGTGGGGCTGGTGCCTTCATGGGCCAGGAATTCGGACACGTCGAACCCGATGCCGCCCGCGCCCAGAACCGCCACACGTTTGCCCACCGGCGCCTTGGCGCCCAGCACGTCGATATAGGTCAGCACGTTGTCGCCATCCTGACCGGGGATCTGCGGATCACGCGGGGTGACGCCGGTGGCGACGATCACCTCGTCAAGGCCGGTCAGGTCATCGGCGGCCACATCGGTGCCCAGCTTCAGGGTGACGCCCGAGGCGGCGAGCATTTCGCGGTACCAGTCGACCAGCCCCCAGAATTCTTCCTTGCCCGGAACCTGCTTGGCGATATTGAGCTGCCCGCCCACTTCATCGGCGCGATCAAACAGGGTCACGCTGTGGCCCCGCGCATCTGCGGTCAGCGCTGCTGACAGGCCCGCAGGCCCTGCACCGACAACCGCCACCGTTTTGGGTGTTTCGGCGCTGTCGATGACCAGTTCGGTTTCATGACAGGCGCGCGGGTTCACCAGGCACGATGTCAGCTTGCCGCCGAATGTGTGATCCAGACAGGCCTGGTTGCAGGCGATGCAGGGGGCGATGCGGGCGGCGTGGCCGTCCATCGCCTTGGCGACGAAATCGGGATCGGCCAGCAGCGGGCGCGCCATGGACACCATGTCGGCGCAGCCGGTCGACAGGACCTCTTCGGCAACCTCAGGCGTGTTGATCCGGTTCGATGTGATCACCGGGATCGACACCTGCCCCATCAGCTTTTTCGTGACCCAGGCAAAGGCCGCACGCGGCACGCTGGTGGCGATGGTGGGGATGCGGGCCTCGTGCCAGCCGATGCCGGTGTTGATGATGGTGGCGCCGGCCTTTTCGATTTCCTTGGCCAGTTGCACGACCTCGTCATAGGTCGAGCCATTGGGCACCAGGTCGATCATCGACAGCCGGTAGATGATGATGAAATCGGTGCCGACAGCGGCGCGCATGCGGCGCACGATCTCGATCGGCAGGCGCATGCGGTTTTCATAGGATCCGCCCCAGCGGTCGGTGCGCTTGTTGGTGTGGGTGACCAAGAACTGGTTGATGAAATACCCTTCGGACCCCATCACCTCGACCCCGTCATAGCCCGCTTCTTTGGCAAGGGTCGCAGCATTGATGATGTCCGAGATCTGCTTTTCGATGCCCTCTTCGTCCAGCTCGGTGGGCGGAAAGGGCGAAATGGGCGATTTCACGGGGCTGGGGGCGACACATTTGGGCCCATAGGCATAGCGGCCCGCATGCAGGATCTGCATGGCGATCTTGCCGCCGGCCTCGTGCACGCGCTCGGTGACGATCTTGTGCTTTTCGACCTCTTTTTCGCTGGTCATCATGGCCGCGCCGGGCAGAACCGATCCTTCCAGGTTGGGGCCGATGCCGCCGGTGACCATCAGCGCCACACCGCCGCGCGCGCGGTCGGCATAGAATTCGGCCACCCGGTTCCAGTCACCGGTTTCTTCGAGCCCTGTATGCATCGAGCCCATGAGCACGCGGTTTTTCAGCGTGGTGAACCCCAGATCGAGCGGGGCCAGCATGTTTGGGTAGTCAGTCATCATCACCTCCCTAGAACGCGGGCAAGATCGCCGGTTGCGCGGGCGGTGTCATCCCCAACCCTGCGTAATGTCAGACAATGGGCGTGGGCTACGCCGCGTCAAGCGCGCGGCGCGCACGGGCGTCTGCGGGGCTTGCGCGCAGGTGGCGGGGCGATAAACAGGGCATGCCGCCACAACAGGAGCCGCCATGACCCCCGAAGACATCGCCAAACTGCCCTATCGTCCCTGCGTGGGCGTGATGCTGATGAACGCCGAAGGGCGCATTTTCGTGGGCCAGCGCAATGACAAATATGTCGAAGCCTGGCAGATGCCGCAGGGCGGGATCGACAAGGGCGAAGATCCGCGCGCGGCCGCCCTGCGCGAGCTCTGGGAAGAAACCGGGGTCACTGAGGATCTGGTCGAGATCATTGCCGAAACCGCCGATTGGCTGACCTATGATCTGCCGGACGATCTGATGGGAAAGATCTGGAAAGGCAAATATCGCGGTCAGAAACAGAAATGGTATCTGATGCGGTATTCGGGGCGTGATGATCAGGTGAATATCGAAACCGATCATCCCGAATTCGCGCGTTGGAAATGGCAGGATCCCGATCAGCTGGTCGATGGCATCGTGGCCTTCAAACGCGAGGTATACATGCAGGTCGTGGCCGAGCTTGGGCCGCTTCTCAAACCGCTGTAGTCGGGTTCGGCTGGCGCTGCACTGCGACGCGGGCGCCAGCCAAAGGCGGGGTTAGCCGCCCAGTTGTTCTTCGTTGCACTTGGTGGCGGCTTCGATCGCCTTGAAGGTGCCATCAAGGTTGATCGCAAACGCGAATTCCTTTTCGGGGAAGACGATCATGACATGCTGTTTCATCACGTCTTCGACGAATTCGGGGCTGTCGGTCAGCAGATAGCCGCCCTTGTAGCCATCGGCCAGGTGCTTGGTTTTCTTATGAGCTTCGCCGGCATAGATATTGTCGCCCAGGGCGACGATGATCTGTTCGTTGCTGCCTTTGAGGTCGATGTCGGCCTTGGTGAACACGCCCAGATAGCCCAGCGAATGATCCGCCGTCAGCCCCATCTGCACGACGTTGGCATTGTCGTCCGTGCGCTCGATCAGGCAGGATTTGCGGGTGGTGTCGACAAAGACGGTCCAGCCCTCTGCATCGCCCCATTTTTCAAACACCGAATCCTGCGACGGCAGAACGGCATCGGATGCAAAAGCCGCGGACGCCGTGACGCCAGCCACAACAAGAGCCGAGAGAATAGACTTGGTTGCCATGATGGGTTCCCTTTCAACCAAATTCCGAAACTGAATGCGCCGGGACCATCCCGGCAGGACGACCCTAAGACGCAATTGCAATAGGGGGAACCGCTTTTCCGTGCTATTTCGCATTCAATTCCGAAAATAGCGCATTGTCGCCGATTGGGGTATTGTGCGGGCGCGTGTTCGCGTCTGCCACGGGGTCGGGCGATCAGCCTTTGGCCGGGGTGATCGGCATGTGGGGACCCGCGCTTTGGGGCAGGATGCCGGTCAGACGGGGGTCGTCGAACACTTCGACCTGACGGCCATAGACGGCAAAGCCGCTGCGCAGGTAGAACGGCAGTGCCTGAGGGCTGTCTGCGGTGCAGGTCTGCAGGTGAAACCGCGTGATCGGGGCCTGCCAGGCGCGGGTGATGGCAAAATCCATCAGGGCCCGGCCCAGACCGCTGCCGATCGTCGCGGGCGTGAGACCGAAAAAGGCCAGCTCGCAGCCGCCATCGGTGTCAAAGGCGAGCTCCAGCAGCCCTTCGGCGCGGCCATCCTGCGTCAGCGCGTAAATCTCGGTGCCCTGCGCAGTCAGGATCGCGGCCAGCGCGGTATCATCCAGCGCCAGGCGCGAAAACCACAGCCAGGTTTCCCCGCCCACCCGGCGAAACAGGTCGCGATACCAGTCGGGGGTGGGGGATTCGACGCGCTCGATGCGGACGCCTTCGGGCAGCGCAGGCGCGGGGCGCTGCCGGGGTTCCGTCATTTCCAGCAGGGTGATGACCACCGGCAGCTGACCGGCGGCCACGGGGTATTTGCCTGGGCGCAGCATGCCGGTCAGCCCAGCAGGCCGGACTGGCGCAGCAGCGCGCCCATGTCGGTTTCGGGGCGCGGTCCGATATGGCGGATCACCTCGCCCGCGCACAGGTTGCCGATGCGCGCGCAGGTTTCCAGATCGCGCCCGGTGGCCAGCCCGTAAAGGAACCCGGCGGCAAACTGATCGCCCGCGCCCGTGGCATCCACAGGCGTGATCGGGGCCACCGGCACATCCACGCGCTCGTCGCCCCGGATCGCGGTGACACCGTCGCCCGAGCGTGTGCAGACCACCAGCGGGCACATGGCGGCGGTCTTGGCCAGTGCGGCTTCGGTGTCGTCGGTTTCGAACAGCGACCGGATTTCGGCTTCGTTGCCGATCACGTAGTCCATGTCATTGCCGATCAGTGACAGGAAATCGGCGCGGTGACGGTCCACGCAGAAGGGATCGGAAATGGCGATGCCCGCCTTGCCGCCGCCTTCGCGGCAGGTGCGCGCGGCTTCAAGAAACGCGGCTTTGCCCTTGTCCTTGTCGAACAGATACCCTTCGAGGAACATCAGCCGCGCGCGCGACGCGGTGTCGGCGGGCACATCGTCCGAGCTCAGATCCGACGAAATCCCCAGATAGGTGTTCATCGACCGTTCGCCATCGGGCGACACGAAGATCATCGAACGCGAGGTGGGCAGATCGCCCTCCGGCACCGGATCGTTGACAAAATCGACCCCGTCATCCTGCATCGCCTGGGCATAGAACCGGCCAAGCGCGTCATCATGGACCCGCCCGATGAACCCGGTCTTCAGCCCCAACGCCCCGGCGCCTGCGATGGTGTTGGCCACCGATCCGCCCGGCGTCTGCACGCGCGACTGCATCGCGGCATAAAGCACCTCGCCCCGGTCCTTTTCGACCAGCTGCATGATGCCCTTTTCGATCCCCATCAGATCAAGAAAGCTGTCATCGGCCTGGGCGATCACGTCGACGACGGCATTTCCGATGCCGACCAGGTCATATTGGGTCATTGGGTCTTGTCCTCGTATTGGCACAAATCGGCGATCAGGCAGGTGGGGCATTGCGGCTTGCGGGCTTTGCAGTGATAGCGCCCGTGCAGGATCATCCAGTGATGCGCATGAAGCTGGAAATCAGCCGGAATATTGTCTTCGATGGCGCGTTCGACGGCGTCCACATCCTTGCCCGGCGCGATGCCGCTGCGGTTGCCCAGACGAAAGATATGGGTGTCGACGGCCTGGGCGGGCTGGCGCCACCACATGTTCAGAACCACATTGGCCGTCTTGCGCCCCACGCCGGGCAGCGATTGCAGGGCAGCGCGGGAATTGGGAACCTCGCCGCCGTAATCGTCAACCAGAATGCGGCTCAGCTTGATGACGTTCTTGGCCTTGTTGCGGTAAAGGCCGATGGTCTTGATGTGCTCGATCACGGCCTCTTCGCCCAGATCGAGCATCTTCTGCGGCGTATCCGCGATCTTGAACAGCTCGCGCGTGGCCCGGTTCACACCGGCATCCGTGGCCTGCGCCGACAGCGCCACCGCCACCACGAGCGTATAGGCGTTCACATGGTCGAGCTCGCCTTTGGGTTCGGGCTCGGCCGCGTGAAAGCGGGTAAAGATCTCGCGGATCGTGTGGTAATCAAGTTGCTTGGCCATCTGCGCCTTAATGCCTTGGGCGCGCGCGCGTCGCAACGGCCATTGCGCAGGTTCCGGGTCGCAATCGGGCGCGCAGGGCCATAGGGTCAGGGCCAAGCCCAGGGAGATCCCGATGACCCAGACCCAGCCGCAAGGCCAGTATCATTACGGTGTGATGCGTCGCGCCATTGCCCTGATCGACGATGAAGGCCGCGATCTGTCGCTGGACGAGCTGTCGGCGCGCATGGGCATGAGCCCGGCGCATTTCCAGCGGCTGTTTTCCGCCTGGGTCGGGGTGAGCCCCAAGAAATACCAGCAATATCTGCGTCTTGGGAATGCCAAGGCGCTGCTGCGCGATCATTTCACCACCCTTGAGACCGCCCATGCCGTGGGCCTGTCGGGGGGTGGGCGTCTGCATGATCTCTTTATCCGCTGGGAAGCGATGAGCCCCGGAGACTATGCCCGCAAGGGCGACGGCACCCGGATCCGCTGGGGCTGGTTCGACAGCCCCTTTGGGCTGGCGCTGGTCATGGGCACCGATCGCGGGATCTGCGGGCTGGGCTTTGCCGAAGAAACAGGCGCCGAACCGGCGATGGCGGATCTGCGCGGGCGCTGGCCGCAGGCCGACTTTGTCGAAGACCCGCTGGCCTTGCGCGACTGGGTCGATGCGGCCTTTGCCGAACGGGGCGAAACCGCGCTGCATCTGATCGGTGCGCCGTTGCAGATCAAGGTCTGGGAGGCCCTGCTGCAGATCCCGTCGGGGCAGGTGTCGACCTATTCCGAAATCGCCCAGGCGGTGGGCGCACCGCGTGCGGTGCGCGCGGTGGGCACGGCGGTGGGGCGCAACCCGGTCAGCTGGATCATCCCCTGCCACAGGGCCCTGCGCAAATCAGGCGCTTTGGGCGGGTATCACTGGGGGCTGCCGGTCAAACGTGCGCTGCTGGCCTATGAGGCGGCGCGCGCCGATGTGGCCAATGATCCCGCCCCCGACCTGCCATCGGCGGATCACGGCTGATCACGCATCGCGGCAATTGCTGCAGGGGCTTGAGACAGCCCACGCCTGTTGTGCTATAGGGGCGATACAAGCCCGGCCAACCGGGCACGGGTCTATGAGCAGGTATCTGAACATGAGTATTTCGAAATCCACGCTGGCGGTCTGTGCGGCGGGTCTTATGGCGCTTGGGGCCTGTACCGATCCCGCAACGCTTGATTCCGCTGTGGCCAATCCCAACCAGAACCGCAATGCCGGGGCCGGGATCGGGGCCCTTGCCGGGGCCGCCGTGGGCGCGCTGGCTGCGGATTCGGCGGCCAAGGGGGCGCTGATCGGTGCGGCTGTCGGGGCCGGGGCCGGGGCGCTGATCGGCAATGATCTGGACAAGCAGGCCGCCGAACTGCGTCAGCAGCTGGCCAATGACGGGATCACCGTCACCAATACCGGCGACCGGCTGGTGGTGACGCTGCCGCAGGACATCACCTTTGCCACCGACAGCTCGACCGTGACGCCCGCGCTGCAGGCCGATATCAGCCGCGTGGCGGCGAACCTGCTGAACTATCCCAAATCCAACGTGCAGGTGATCGGCCATACCGACAATACCGGGGATGCGGCCTATAACCAGACGCTGTCGGTGCAGCGGGCCTCGGCCGTGGCCAATATCCTGTTTGCGGGCGGCGTGCCCGACACCCGCGTGTCGGTCTTTGGCCGGGGCGAAGATCAGCCGGTGGCGTCGAACCTCACGCCTGAAGGACGCGCCCAGAACCGCCGCGTCGACATCGTGGTGATCCCGCAAAAGACATCGTGATCACCTAAAGCTGCCTCTGGTCAGGGCGCGCGGCTGGCACTAGCCTTGTGGGTGACGCCAGACCGATCCACCCTGACCCGAGGTTTCCATGTCCACCCAACTGACCCTGCTTGGCCTGTCCGGTTCCCTGCGCGCCGGGGCGACGAACACGCTGCTGCTGCGCGAGGCCGCGCGCCTGTTTGACCCTGCCCAATTCGTGCAGGGTGATCTGCGCCTGCCGCTTTATGACGGCGATCTCGAAGCGGCCCATGGTCTGCCGCCCGAGGTGGACCGCCTGGTCGAACAGATCGCCGCCGCTGATGCGGTGATCATATCCACGCCCGAATACAACAAGGGCCCATCGGGGGTTCTGAAGAACGCGCTCGACTGGGTCAGCCGCCACAAGGCGGGCCCGTGGCGCGGCAAGCCGGTGGCGGTGATGTCGGCCGCCGCAGGCCGTGCGGGGGGCGAGCGCGCGCAGATGGTGCTGCGCGGCTTCATGAACCCGTTCCAGCCCCATGTGATCCCCGGCCCGGAAATGCATCTGGGCGATTCGGGCAATGAATTCGACGATCATGGCCAGCTGAAAAGCGACCGCTACCTCAGGACGTTGTCGGATCTGATGACCCGCCTGCGCGCCGAAGCCGAACGCAACAGCGCCTGAGCCTATCCTTTGGGGATCGAGGCCGCGACGCGAAACCCTTCGGGGATGGCGTCGCGCCCTTCAAGCACCAGATCCGCCATGACCTGCGCCACTTTGGGCGCCATGCCAAAGCCGATCTTGAACCCGCCATTGGCGACATACTGGCCGGCGCGCCCCGGCCAGTGCCCCAGCATCGGCGCGCGTGACCGCGCACGCGGGCGCAGCCCGGCCCAGCGGTCGATCACGGGTGCGTCGCGCAGCGCGGGCAGCACGGCATAGGCACGCTCCAGCACGTCATCCAGCGCCGCATCGGTGGCGGTCGGGTCGTCCCAGTCGCGTTCACTGGTCGATCCCACCGCCAGCGTGCCATCGCCATGGGGGATCAGGTGCAGCGCATCGGCAAAGAGCTGTGGCAGGTCGCGCGCATCGTGGCGCAGCAGCGCGGCCTGACCCTTGATGCCTGCACCCACAGGTTTGCCGATGTCGCGCGACAGCGCCTCCAGCCCCGCGACCCCGCTGGCCCAGATCGTGGGCGCGGTGCCATCAGGGGCATCCGATAGGATGGGGACGCCCCGGCTGGCCAAAGCAGCCACCAGCGCCTGCGCGGCATGGCGCGGATGCAGGCGCGCGGTCAGCGTGTCATGCACCAGATAGCCACTGGGCGATGGCGGCGCCCAATCACCGAATGTGGTGGCATCGACCACCGACCAGCTGGCCTTGCCCTGCCACAGATCAGCGGCGCTGGCGGCGCGGGCGCGCGCCAGATCCAGTGCGGCGGCATCGGCGATGGGTTGCAACCGGCCCGACCGTTTATAGCCGGGATCACGCCCCCCGGCCTGGCCAACATCCGCCCAGAAGGGCTCGGCCATGATCAGGCTGTCGAACTGGAACGCTTTCTTGGGGTTCCAGTTTTCCGGCACATGCGGGGCCAGCGCCCCCACCAGCCCGCCGCTGGCCCCTGCGCCGGGGCCATTGGGATCCACCACCTGCACGCGCGCGCCACGGCGTGCGGCCTCCCACGCGATGGAAAGCCCGAAAATTCCCGCACCGCGCACCGTCAGATCGACCCTTGCCAAGACCTGTGCCTTTCTTCAGTTTCCACCCGTTTCCCGCATACAGGGCAGAGCGATGGAGAACCAGAGAGCAGAGCTGGATTGGCGCGACGGGCAGGTGCCGGTGTCGACGCGGTTCGATGACCCCTATTACAGTCTGGAAAACGGGCTGGCCGAAACCGCGCATGTGTTTCTGGATGGCAATGACCTGCCCGCACGCTTTGCGCCGGGCTTTCACGTGGCCGAGCTGGGCTTTGGCACCGGGCTGAATTTCCTGGCCGTCTGGTCGCTGTGGGAACGCTCGGGTCAGACCGGCCCGCTGCGGTTCACCAGTTTCGAAGCCTTCCCGATGTCCGCGCCCGATCGCGCGCGTGCGCTGACCCCCTTTGCCAGCCTTGCTCCGCTGGCCGACCGGCTGCAGAGCGGCTGGGACGGGACGCTGGATCAGCCCTGCGATCTGGGCAGTGCGATCCTGACGGTGATCGGCGGTGATGCACGGCAAAGCCTGCCCGCCTGGGCGGGGCAGGCGGATGCGTGGTTTCTGGACGGGTTTTCCCCCGCCAAGAACCCCGAGCTGTGGGACAGTGATCTGATGGGGGCCGTGGCCCGCCACACCGCGCCGGGCGGTACGCTGGCCACCTACACGGCGGCCGGGTTCGTGCGCCGTGCCCTGGCCGAGGCCGGGTTCGACGTCACCCGCAGCCCCGGCTTTGGCCGCAAACGCCACATGACCCGCGGTCGTCTGACGTGAGCACCGGCCAGACCCACAATGTCGGCGCGGGCATTGCGCTGATGCTTGGGGCGACGCTGGTGTTCGGGCTGCAGGACGGGATCTCGCGTCATCTGGCGGGGACGTACAACACCTACATGGTGGTGATGATCCGCTATTGGTTCTTTGCCGCCTTTGTCATCGCCATCGCCGCGCGCGGGCCCGGCGGCATCGCTGCGGTGGCGCGCACGCGCCAGCCGCTGCTGCAGATCGGGCGGGGCGTGCTGCTTGCGGCCGAAGTCTGCGTGGCCGTCTATGGCTTTACCGTGGTGGGGCTGATCAACAGTCAGGCGGTGTTTGTCTGCTATCCGCTGCTGATTTCGGCCCTCGCGGGGCCGATCCTGGGGGAACATGTGGGCTGGCGTCGATGGGCGGCGATCGGTGCGGGGTTCGTGGGCATGATGATCATCCTGCGTCCGGGCAGTGGCGTGTTCGACCCTGCGGCGGTGATCCCGCTGGCATCTGCGCTGATGTTTGCGCTTTACGGGCTGCTTACGCGCTATGCCGCGCGCCGCGACAGCACGGCGACCAGCTTTTTCTGGACCGGGATCGCGGGGGCTGTGTTCATGACCACCATCGGCCTGTGGTTCTGGGAGCCCATGGCGCCGCGCGACTGGGGGTGGATGGGGCTGCTGTGCCTGTCAGGGGCGGGCGGGCACTGGTTGCTGATCAAGTGCTATGAGATGGCCGAAGCCAGCGCCGTTCAGCCCTTTGCCTATTTTCAGGCGGTCTGGGTCACGATCATCGGCGTGACCCTGTTCAGCGAAGCTCTGACCCCGCCGCTGGTGATCGGGGCGGGGGTGATCGTGGCGGCGGGGCTGTTCACCCTATGGCGCGAACGCGCGCAGGGTTGATCCCGTCAGCTCTTGCGAAAAGGGCAGCGGATGCGCCGGTTGACCCAGCCGGGCGCGGTAGACCGGCAGGCTTTCGGTGACGCGCATCACATAGTTGCGGGTTTCGCGAAAGGGGATGTGTTCGATCCAGTCGATCATGTCCACCCGGCTGTGGCGCGGGTCGCCGCGTTCGTCCATCCAGCGGATCGGGCGGCGCGGCCCGGCATTGTAGCCCGCGGCCATCAGCACCACATTGCCATCGAAGCTTTCGGCCAGCTCGGCCAGATAGAAGGTGCCAAGCCGCGCGTTGTACCGCCAGTCGTCGATCATGCGCGCGCGGCTGTGGCCCGACAGGATGCCCAGATCGCGGGCGACGTCTTCGCCGGTGCCGGGCATCACCTGCATCAGCCCGCGCGCGCCTGCCCCGCTGATCACGCGGGGGTCGAATTCGCTTTCGCGGCGGGCAATGGCGAGGGTCATTTCGGGGGCCATCGGATAGTTGCGCAGCCCCACAGGATGCACCGCGTAATAGGCGCGCGGGATCACGATGCCGCGTGTGGCGACGCGCTTGCCGATCATCACCGCCAGATGCGGGCGGTCCATGGACAGGGCGGCTTCGCCCAGCTGCGCGGCTTCGGTCGCATCAAGCGATTCCGCCAGATGCGTGATGAAGCGCTCGGCCAGGTTGGGATCGCCTGCCGAAATCAGCAGAAGGCCGGCTTCGAAATTGCTTTTGCGGGTAAAGGGCGCGTCACGCCAGTTGGCGGGGGCGGTGGGTCCGATCAGGCGGTCGTCAAAGGGCAGCCCCACCTTTTCCGCCGACAGCAGCCCGTAAAACGATGTCTGGTAATCGGCCCCGTCGGCATAGGCCAGCTTGGCGGCACGCTCATCGCCAAGCGCCTCATGCGCGCGGCCCATCCAATAGGCGCCGCGCCCCTTGGAAATGGGCGACAGCACGGCCGCATCAAAGCGCTGGAAATGGCGCAGCGCGGTGGCCGGATCGTCAAGCTTGCGCAGCGCGATATAGCCTGCCAGCCATTCCAGATCGGCATAGGCATAGCCGTCATCGGGCACCATGTAGTGCCGCGCGGCGATCTCATAGGCGCGGTTGGGGTTGCCATCGCGCATTTCCTGCCTGGCCAGCACACGGCGGCGCGGACCCCAGGCGGCGGGTTGGCCAAGCGTATCGGGGCTGGTCGATTGCGCCAGCAGCAGGTCAATGGCCGCGTCATCGCGCCCTTTGCGGTCGCGCCAGACAAAGCGGGCATGGGCCAGGCCCGGATCATCGGCCAGCGCGTCGGGCACGGCGGCAATGCGGCTGTCCACGCCCGGTTCGGTGCGCAGCAATGCCAGACGTGCCTGCGCCAGTTTGCGCGGACCATCCGCCACCAGGGGCAGCATGCGGTCGGCGCTGTCATAATCGTTGTTCCAGATCATCTGATCCAGCCGGTCGGCGTGATGCGGTGCCAGCAGCGCCCGGTGATCGCGCAGGAATAGCTCTTGCACGCTGCGCCCCATGGGCAGTGTGCGCCAGGCCAGCACCAGCGACGCATCCGCTTCGCCCGTCCGGCCAGCGTCGGTCAGCGCGTCTGCGTGGATCAGGTGGCCTTCGGCGGTCTGGGGCGGGTGTTCGGCAAAATGCGCCAGCACGGCGCTGCGCGGGGCATCGCCAAAGGCGGGTTCGGATTGCTTCAGCAGCCACGCCTCGCCCGGCCAGTCGGGGCGGCGATCCAGAAAGCCCGTGACCTCGTCATGGCTGCCAAAGCCTTCGCGCAGCCGGTGCCATTCGATGATGTCGCGCGCCACCGGCCCGTCGCGGGCCGACAGGGCGCGCGCGCCGTCCCAGTCGCCGCGCTGCATGGCCGTCAGCGCCTGGCCCAGGGGGCGGTCGCTCTGGGCGGCGGCGGGCAGGGCTGCGGCAAGGCAGACCAGCAACATGAAGGTCGCGCGGGCCATAAGCGCCACAGCGCCATGGCCCCGACGGGCAAGGGGGCGTGTCATCTCTTGCAATTCCTGATCATCCGGGCATACAGCGGGAACGTATTCACCAGCGGCCCGAGGTCAACCGCCAACGCGGTGCCGGGGCCGGGATGCGCAATCTGGCGCATCACACGCAAACGCAAAAAGGGAGTGTGTTTCATGTTCCGTGGCTCGATGCCCGCCCTCGTCACCCCGTTCCGCAACGGTGCGCTGGACTTGGAAACGCTCAAACGTCTGATCGAATGGCACATCGGCGAAGGCTCGCACGGGCTGGTGCCGGTGGGGACCACGGGCGAAAGCCCGACGCTGACCCATGACGAGCATGAAACCGTCATCGAAGAGGTCGTGAAAGCCGCTGCAGGCCGTGTGCCGGTGATCGCCGGGGCCGGGTCGAACAACACGCTTGAGGCGATAAGCCTGGTGCAGCGCGCCCAGGAGGTCGGTGCCGATGCCGCGCTGGTGGTGACGCCCTATTACAACAAGCCCACGCAGCGCGGGCTGCTGGCCCATTACACCGCCCTGCATGATTGCTGCGATCTGCCGATCATCATCTACAACATCCCCGGCCGGTCGGTGGTCGACATGTCGGTCGAAACCATGGCCGAACTGTCAAAGCTGCCCCGGATCGTTGGGGTCAAGGACGCCACCGGCGATGTCACCCGCGTGAGCAAGCAGCGCGCGGCCAGCGGCGCGGATTTCGTGCAGCTGTCGGGTGAAGACGCATCCGCCCTTGGATTCAACGCCCATGGCGGTGTGGGCTGCATTTCGGTGACAGCCAATGTCGCGCCCAAGCTCTGCGCCGAATTCCAGGAGGCGACGCTGGCCGGTGACTATGCCCGCGCGATTGACCTGCAGGACAAGCTGATGCCGCTGCACGAGGCGATCTTTATCGAGCCGGGGCTGGTGGGCGCGAAATACGGCCTGAGCAAGCTGGGCCTGTGCAGCGAAGAGGTGCGCTCGCCGCTGACCGGTCTCACGGATGAGACCAAGGCCGCCATCGACGCGGCCATGGCGCATGCGGGGCTGATCTGACCGTATCCCCAAGGCGCCGCCTGACGGCGGCATGACACTCTGCCCGGATCGCCCCTTTGGGGCGCTCCGGGGGCTGGCGCGTGTTGTGATGCTCTGTGCCGTATTCAGCGTTTGCCGTAATAGAGCCCGACCACATGTTCGGCTTCGGCAAAGAACAGCCAGCGCGCGGTGGCCACGCCCGCAAGATGGCTGAGCACCGCAAGCGCGCCCAGAAGGTGCGAAAAGGGCAGCAACAGCAGCGCCACCGGCAGCACAATCCCCAGACACAGCGCGATGGTGCGCAGCTTGAGCGCGTGCTTGCGCCCCACCACAAAGACCATTTCCCGCATCAGGTAATTGGGCCCGGTATGCGGTGGCTCAAAGGCGCGGACATGGCCGATATGGCCCAGCCCCGTGGCGCTGGCCAGCGTCGTGCCGGAGCGGGCCAGCGCGCTGTCGCCAAGCTGCCAATGTGCGATCAGGATTGCCCCCGCCAGCGGCAGCAGCCACAGGGCCAGATCGGTCTGCCCGGCCAGCAGCGCACCCCCCGCCAGCGACAGCGAAAGAAACAGCGCGGGCGTCAGCGGCTGGTGCCAGCGCGGCACGGTTCTGAGCTGGGTGTAGATCATCGCCGTGGTCAGCACCGTGCCCAGGCTGAGCACCGCGCCGAGGGCCCCCAGCAGCGGCAGCCGTGTCTGGGCAAAGACCAGTGCTGCGCCATAGGCGGCCATGGTCAGCAGGGCCAGCACCGCGCAGCAGGCTTCGCGGCTGAGCCAGCTGGTTTTCCACTGGCTGAAGGCGCGCCAGGCGCGGTCGGGCCGGCCCAGGTGAAAGCTTGATGCCGCAAGCCCGCCCACCGCCAGCAGATAGGCGATGGTGAAGAACACAAAGGCGGTGCGGCCCGTCACCGCAGGCAGGCCCAGCCCCAGCCAGAACAGCAGGCCAAAGCCCAGCCCCGACAGCGTGGTGAACAGGATGACAGAGGGGGCGGGGTGCATCAGAGTTTCTCCAGCGCTTTGTCGAGCCAGCCGGGAAAGCCGGTGGGCGTGTCGGCCACCGGGGCCAGTGCGGCGGGCGCGGGGTCGGCCTGCCACTGGTCCCTTGGCCGGGGCGGCAGGTAGCGGTTGACCGGCCGCGTGCCCTGTTCGGGCATGAGCTCGGCCCCGCCGCGTTCGGCCACCAGCCGCGACACGTCGCTGTCGGGATCGCCGAGGTCTCCGAAATGGCGGGCCCCGGCGGGGCAGGTGCGCACGCAGGCGGGAACGCGGTCTTCTTCGTCCAGGTGGGTGTTGTAGATGCGGTCGACGCACAGGGTGCATTTCTTCATCACGCCCGCGGCCAGATCCAGTTCGCGCGCGCCATAGGGGCAGGACCAGGCGCACAGGCCGCAGCCGATGCAGTGATCTTCGTTGACCAGAACAATGCCATCTTCGACGCGCTTGTAGCTGGCGCCGGTGGGGCAGACGGTGACGCAGGGCGCGTCTTCGCAATGCAGGCAGCTTTTGGGGAAATGGACCAGCTGCGCGGGGCCGGTGTCGGGCTGGATTTCATAGCTGTGTACCCGGTTCAGGAAGGTCCCCGAGGGTGCGGTGCCATAGGCATCCTGATCCGACAGCGGCGCGCTTTCATTTTCGGTGTTCCAGCCTTTGCACGAGATCACGCAGGCATGGCAGCCCACACAGGTATCAAGGTCGATCACGAGACCCAGTTTGCGGTCGGTCCGGTCAGGCAGTTGGGTCATGGGGCGATCGGGCTCCTTCTGGCGGGCGGGCTGGTCGGTCCGGGCGGGGTGGATGGCAGGCTGGCGGCAAACCGGGCAAGGTCGCGGTTGAAACGGGCGGGCTCTTCCCAGAAGGGCGCATGGCCGCAACCGTCAAAGGTGATCCGGGTGACATCGGCAAAGCCTGCCTGTGCCTCGTCGATCATGGCGGGGCGCGCGGCGCGGTCATGGGCACCGTTGAGCAGCAGCACCGGTTTTGTGAACTCTGCCGCCGTCTGCCGGTGATCGGCATGGCGCAGCCGCGCGGCGGCACGGATGGCGGGGGGCACCAGCATGTTGAACCCCATCATGCGGGCCAGATCACCGGCATCGGGCTGCTGATGGAAACAGGCGCGCAGAAAGGCTAGCGTTGCATCAAGGTTGTCGCCAAGATCATCGCCATACATGCCCTGGGCGGTGATGGCGCTGTCTGCGGCGCGTTCCTGGCGGGCCGCTTCGGGCACATGGCGCCCGGTGGTGATGCCGCATCCCACAAGGGCAAGGCCTGCGACCCGGTCCCCGCCATGGCGGCTGAGGTAGTCGAGCGCCACAAGCCCGCCCATGGACCAGCCCACCAGCAGCGGCCGCGTCGCGCCAAGCTGCGTGAGGATGGCGTCGATGTCATCGGCCCAGGGGCGCGGTGTGTCATAGGCGGCGGGGTCGGCGGGTTTGTCCGATTGCCCGTGGCCGCGCAGATCGGGCAGGATCAGGCGGTGGGTCCGCGCCAGTGGCAACTGGCGGTCCCAGCTGAGGCAGGATTGCGACCAGCCATGGATCAGCAGCAGGGCGGGCGCGTCGGGCTGGCCCTCTGGCGGCGTGTGGTCGGACACGCAAAGGCGCGTGCCATCGGCGCTGGTGACGGTGTGGCGGCGCATCATGTTTGCGTCTTCCATCGCAGCTGGTCGGGCCCGCGCCCGACGGGCGAGCGGATGGGCGGGAACGCTGGCTGGCTTTCGGTCTGGGGGGCAGCCTTTTCCAGGCGCACCTTGAGGTCGAACCAGGCCGCCTGGCCGGTGATCGGATCGGAATTGGCCCAGCGAAGCCCGTCGCCCCTGGGCGGCAGCAATTCATGGATGAGATGGTTGAGCAGAAACCCTTTGGTGGCTTCGGGGGCGTCGTCGCTGAGCGCCCAGGCGCCTTTGCGCTTGCCGATGGCGTTCCAGGTCCAGACCGTGTGGTCATTGAGCGCGGCCATTTCAAGGACCGGCACGGTGATGCGCCCATGGGGCGAGGTGACATGCACCCAGTCGCCATCGCTGAGCCCGTGGCGGCGCATGAGGTGCGACGAGACATAGAGCGGGTTCTGCCCGTGGATCTGCCGCAGCCACGCGTTCTGGCTGCCCCAGCTGTGATACATGGCCATGGGCCGTTGGGTGAGGGCTGTGACGGGGTAATCATCCTGTCCCGTGTTTTGGCCCATGTTCTGTGTGGCGCTGTCGGGTGCGTACCAGATCGGCAGGGGGCTGAACTGGTCGCGGATGCGCGGGCGCAGGTGGTCGGGGGGCTGGCGGTCTCCGTGGCCTTCGGCGGCCAGCTGAAAGCGGCGCAGCGGTTCGCACCAGAGCTGGAACAGGTAGGGCTGGGGGCTGTCAAAGAGGCCAAGCTTGACCGCCCAGTCCTGATAGGCGCTGTTCCAGGGTTTGTAATAGGTGGCGCCTTCGGGGATGGGGGTGGAAAAGAAGCCGCCGTTTTCGATATAGCGGGCGATCTGGTCGGGGTTCGGTGACCCGCGTCCTTCGGACGACGTCCCACCCACCCCCGAACCTTCTGGGGGGCTGCGCCATCCGGCCAGCGGGCCGATACCCGGTTTGCGTTCGTGCCAGGTGATGTAGTCGGCATAATCCTGGTATTTTGCGCGGCCCGCGTCATCGGTGAAGCCGGGCAGCTTCATACGGTTGGCCAGCTGCACCAGCGTGGTCTGGAACCCCTGCACGTCGCGGTCAGGGGCGACCACCGGCCAGCGGATGGCATCAGCGGCGGCGTCGGCTTCGCAGATCGGGCGGTCGAGCAGCGAGATGCAGTCGTGGCGCTCAAGATAGGTGGTGTCGGGCAGGATCAGATCGGCATAGGCCACCATTTCCGATGCATAGGCATCGGAATAGATGATGCGCGGGATCACGTAGTCTCCGGTATCGTCGCGATCAGTGAGCATGTCGATCACGCCGCGCGTGTTCATCGACGAATTCCACGACATGTTCGCCATATAAAGAAACAGCGTGTCGATCCTGTAGGGATCACCTGCATGGGCGTTGGAGATCACCATATGCATCAGCCCATGCGCCGACATCGGATTGTCCCAGCTGAAGGCCTTGTCGATGCGCGCGGGGGTGCCATCATCGGTCAGTGCCAGATCGTCGGGGCCGCGCACAAAGCCCAGATGGGGGCCGTCCAGCGGGCAGTCGGGTTTGGCGTGGCAATGCGGTGTGGGGTGGGCTTCGACCGGCTTGGGGTAAGGGGGCTTGAAGCGGAAGCCTCCGGGGGTTTCGACGCTGCCCAGCAGGATCTGCAGCAGGTGCAGTGCGCGGCAGGTCTGAAACCCGTTGGCATGGGCCGAGATGCCGCGCATGGCGTGAAAGCTGACGGGTCGGCCGATCATGGTGTCATGGGTGTCGCCGCGAAAATCGGTCCAGGGCTGGTGGATCTCGATGCTCTCATCAAAGGCCACGCGCGCGAGATCGGCGGCGATCTGGCGGATGCGCGGGGCGGGGATGCCACAGCGTTCGGCCACGGCCTCGGGGGCGTAGGCGGGATCAAGATAGGTTTCGGCCATCTTGTGCAGCACCGTCTGGCAGGGTCGCCCGCTATGCATGTGCCGGGCCGACAGATCGGGGCGCACGCCCTTCTGGTCGAAGGGCGCCGGTTGGCCGGTGGTCCGGTCGATCACCAGCGGGCGGTCCTGATCGTCGCGCAGCAACAGCCCGTGATCTGCGCCGCCGGGATTGTCGATCACCAGACAGGGGGCGTTGGTGAAGCGCGCCAGATAATCCAGATCGATCTTGCCGGCCTTCATCAGCTCGTGCACCAGCGCCAGAATAAAGAGCCCGTCAGTGCCCGGGGTGATCCCCACCCAGTCATCGGCCACCGCGTTATAGCCGGTGCGGATCGGGTTGACGCCGATCACCCGTGCGCCGCGCGCCTTGAGCCTGCCCAGACCCATCTTGATGGGGTTGCTGTCATGGTCTTCGGCCACGCCAAACAGCATGAAGAGCTTCGTGTGTTCCCAGTCAGGCTGACCGAATTCCCAGAACGCCCCGCCCATCGTGTAAATGCCCGCCGCCGCCATGTTCACCGAACAGAACCCGCCATGGGCGGCATAGTTGGGGGTGCCGAAATTCTGCGCCCAGAAACTGGTAAAGCTCTGGCTTTGATCGCGCCCGGTGAAAAAGGCCAGCTTGGACGGGTCTGTCTTGCGGATCGGGTCGAGCCAGCCAACCGCAATATCAAGCGCTTCGTCCCAGCTGATTTTCTCGAACTCGCCGGATCCGCGCGGGCCCACCCGTTTCATGGGCGCGCGCAGGCGGGACGGGGCGTTGTGCTGCATGATCCCGGCCGACCCCTTGGCGCAGAGCACGCCGCGATTGACCGGGTGGTCGCGATTGCCTTCGATATAGGCGACCTTGCCGTCCTTGAGATGCACGTTGATGCCACAGCGGCAGGCGCACATGTAGCAGGTGGTCTGACGAATCTCGTCAGACGGTTTGGGAGAGGTTTCGACCTTGGGTTGCTTGAACGGCATCTGGCTCCCTTTGTGGTTCGGCGTGGTCTAGGTCAGCAGTTTCACCCCTGCGAGGATCACCACCGCGATAAAGACCGTTTCGGCCAGCAGCAGCGCGATCGCCGCGCCGCCCACCGACAGCACCTGTTTGAGGTTGGTTTTCATGCCCACCGCCGCAATCGCCACCAGCAGCAGCCAGCGCGACGCCTGGCTCAGCCAGTCGGTGACGGGTGCCGGGATCAGCCCGGCCGAGCTGAACCCCGCCAGCACTAGAAAGCCCAGCACGAAACCCGGCAGCAGCGGCGGCGTCGTATCATCCGGCGCACCATCGCCGGGCGCCGTGGCAAAGCGCCGGATCAGCAGCGATGCGACCAGCACGATGGGGGCCAGCATGGCCACCCGCATCAGCTTGACCAGGGTGGCGGTATCGCCGGTCTGTTCGGAAATGGAAAAGCCCGCGCCGACCACCTGCGCCACATCATGGATGGTGCCGCCCAGAAAGACGCCGCTTTGCAGATCGGTCAGCGACAGGGTGGTGGCCAGGATCGGATAGACGATCATTGCCAGTGTCGACAGCAGGGTGACCCCCATCACCGCAAAGATCAGCCGTTCTTCGGATTTGTCATCGCGCGGCAGGATGGCGCTGATGGCCATGGCGGCCGACGCCCCGCAGATCGCCACCGACCCCGCCGTCAGAAGCGCAAAGCGCCATTTGTGCCCGAAGAGCGGCGCCACCAGAAGGCCAAAGCCGATGGTGGCCAGCACGCCGCCGATCACCAGCGCGATCAGCGGCAGGCCCAGCCCCGCCATCAGCACAACCGAAATGCGCACCCCCAGCAGCGCCACCCCCAGCCGCAGCAGGGCGCGGGCGGCAAAGCTGATGCCTTCGACGGCCTTGCCCTCTTCGGACAGAAAGCTCAGCGCGATGCCCAGAAGCAGCGCCATGAGCATGGCCGGCGTGGCGTAATGCTCAGACAGGAACTGCGCGGTCATGGCCACCAGAACCGACAGGGCCACGCCGGGAAACAGCAGCTTGCTGCGCTGGTGCAGCCCGGCCAGAGGGGTGGTCAGAGCGGTGATCATGTGGACGGCCCGGATCTTGGGCTGCGGAATTGGGGCATCGGGCGTCGTCTTGTTGGTCTCGTCAGGAATGAGCTTATCGGCAGATCTGCCATCTGGCGATCACTTTCCCGACATGGCGGTGATTTTCGCAACAGGGTTCCGCGATGGGGTGCGCAGGCGGTCATTCTGTTCCGCCTTTGGCGATCAGGCGGATGGCGTCGCGGGCGATCTGGCGTTCTTCCTGCGCGGGGATCACGCGCACCGGCAGGGCGCCCAGCCAGGACAGGTGTTCAAGAATGGCACTGCGCACGGTGCCCGCATGCTCTCCGATCCCACCGGTAAAGGCGATGGCGTCCACCCCGCCCATCGCCACCGCCATGGACCCCGCATGGCGCGCCGCCCAATAGCAGAAATGCGCGATGGCAAAGCGGGCGGCATCGCTGCCATCCTGTTCCAGGGTGCGCATGTCGGCGCTCAGCCCCGACAGGCCCAGAAGCCCGCTGTCGTGGTTCAGGATCCGTCGCGCCCCGTCGATGCCGTGGGTGTCGGCCAGATCCAGCACCGCGTTGCCGTCGATGCTGCCGGCGCGGGTGCCCATGGTCAGCCCTTCAAGGGGGGAATAGCCCATGGTCGTGGCCACCGACTGACCGTCGCGGATCGCACACAGGGACGCGCCATTGCCCAGATGCATCGCCAGCAGGCGGCCGGGCAGGGCGGTGCCGGTGACCTCGGCCCAGCTGTCGACAAGCGCGGCATAGGAAATGCCGTGAAAGCCATAGCGGCGCATGCCGCCAGCGCTCAGGGCGCGCGGCAGGGCGTAATGGGTGGCAAGATCGGGGTTGGTGGCGTGGAACGCGGTGTCAAAGCTGGCGCATTGGATCAGGTTCGGGGCCAGTGCGGTGATGGCGTCGATGGCGGCCAGGTTGTGCGGGTTGTGCAGCGGGGCCAGCGGGATATTCGCGGCGATGGCGCTGCGGGTCTGCGCGGTGATCCGGCAGGGGGCGGTCAGATCCGCCCCGCCATGCACCACCCGGTGGGCGGCGGCGCGCAGGGTGTCGGGGCTGATCCCCTTGTGCGACAGGCCTGACATCAGCGCCCCGAGCGCCGCGCTATGGTCGGGCAGGGCGCAGGCGCGCCCCTGATCCCCCAGGGTGACGCGCCCCAGATCGGTGCTGCCGATGCCGGTGGCGCTGGCGCGCAGGATGTCGCGCTGATGGTGGTCGAACACGGCCGCCTTGATCGACGACGACCCGGCATTGAGCACCAGGATATTCTGCGGCGCCGTCATTGCCCCGCCCCGCGATGATGCGGGGCGAAGCGGGATGCGGGGCCAGGGCGCGTTGCCATGTCAGGCGGCCTTATTCCGCAGCCTGTGCCGGTTTTTGCGGGCACATGTCGGCGGGGTCGATCCCGGCGACTTCGACCGGTTTCTTCATCGCGTCCCGCCGGAACGGTTCGCCCAGCTCCTGGTTGATCATCGCTTCGATCAGCGTGGTCACACCGTTTTCCATCTGATCCTTGATGGCCTGGTTCAGGGCGTCTGTCAGTTCGTCCATGGTGCGCGCGACCACGCCCTTGAGCCCGCAGGCCTGAGCGATGCCCGCATAGGACACGTCATCATCAAGTTCGGTGCCGACAAAATTGTCGTCATACCACAGGGTCGAATTGCGCTTTTCGGCGCCCCATTGGTAGTTGCGGAACACCACCTGGGTGATCGCGGGCCATTCGCCGCGCCCGATGGCCGTCAGTTCGTTGACCGCGATGCCAAAGGCACCGTCACCGGCAAACCCAACCACCGGCACATCGCGGCAGCCGATCTTGGCGCCCACCACCGATGGCAGGCCATAGCCGCAGGGGCCGAACAGGCCCGGAGCCAAGTATTTGCGCCCTGCTTCAAAGGACGGGTAGGCATTGCCGATGGCGCAGTTGTTGCCGATATCCGAGCTGATGATCGCCTCACGTGGGAGAGCGGACTGAATGGCCCGCCACGCCATGCGGGGGCTCATCCAGTCGGGTTTGTCGGCGCGGGCGCGTTCGTTCCACGAGGTGCCCGGATCGTCATCTTCGTGATCCATCGACGACAGCTGCTGCGCCCAGCGGGATTTGGTTTCGGCAATGCGTGCCTTGCGTTCGGCGCGCCCGTCATCGCCCGCGCTGTCCGACAGCTGCGACAGGATCCCGCGTGCCACCTTGGCCGCGTCTCCGATCACGCCGACGCTGATCTTCTTGGTCAGGCCGATCCGGTCGGGGTTGATGTCGACCTGGATGATCTTGGCCCCTTCGGGCCAGTAGCTCATCCCATAGCCGGGCAGGGTCGAGAACGGGTTGAGCCGCGTGCCCAGACACAGCACCACATCGGCCTCTTTGATCAGCTCCATCGCGGCCTTGGAGCCGTTATAGCCAAGCGGACCGGCGAAAAGCGGGTGCGACCCCGGAAAGGCGTCATTGTGCTGATAGCCCACGCAGACCGGCGCATCGAGCCGTTCGGCCAGCGCACGCGACGCTTCGATCCCGCCATCCGACAGCACCGCGCCGGCGCCGTTCAGGATCACGGGGGCCTTGGCTTCGGACAGCAGGCGCGCGGCCTCGCTGACCGAGCGTTCGCCACCCGCTGCCAGCTCAAAGCTGATGGGGTCGGGGATGTCGACGTCGATCACCTGGGTCCAGAAATCGCGCGGCATGTTGATCTGCGCCGGGGCCGAGGCCTGGAACGCCTTGGAGATCACGCGCGTCAGCACCTCGGGGATACGGGCGGGGTCGCGGACCTCTTCCTGATAGGCAACCATGTCCTTGAACGCGGCCATCTGTTCGACTTCCTGAAAACCGCCCTGACCGATGGTCTTGTTGGCAGCCTGCGGCGTCACCAGCAGCAGCGGCGTGTGGTTCCAGTAGGCTGTTTTCACGGCGGTGACAAAATTGGTGATGCCGGGGCCGTTCTGGGCGATCATCATCGACATCTTGCCGGTGGCGCGGGTGTAGCCATCGGCCATCATGCCACCGGATCCCTCATGGGCGCAGTCCCAAAAGGAAATTCCCGCCTTGGGGAACAGATCGGAAATGGGCATGAAGGCCGATCCGATGATGCCAAAGGCATGTTCGATCCCATGGCGCTGAAGCACTTTTACAAAGGCTTCTTCGGTGGTCATTTTCATGGCGGGCGCGCTCCCTGTCTGGTGGGGGTCATTGAAACGGAACGGCGCAAGGGCCGGATGGCGCAAAGTACCGCACTGGCCCGATGCGAATAGGGCCAGTGGGTGGCGCGCTTAGGTCCAGAACGCCGGAGGGATGGATCAGGTATAGGTGCCTTCGGCGGCAGCCCGGATGGTGCGGATGTTGTCGCCATAGACCTCGGGGGTGGTGACCGACCCGCCCCGGAACACGGCCGAACCGGCCACCAGCACGTCGGCGCCGGCCTGCGCCACCAGCGGGGCGGTGGCGGGATCGACGCCGCCGTCGATCTCGATATGGATCGGGCGGTCGCCGATCATGCTGCGCAGCTTGCGGATCTTGGCAATCTGGCTGGCGATGAATTTCTGTCCGCCAAAGCCGGGGTTCACCGTCATCACGCAGACCAGATCGACCATATCCAGAAGATCGGCCACCGCGTCCGCCGGGGTGCCGGGGTTCAGCGCCACACCGGCCTTGACCCCATGGGCGCGGATCGCCTGCAGGGTGCGGTGGATATGAGGGCCGGCTTCGACATGGGCGGTGATCACATCCGCCCCGGCCTGGGCAAACCCATCCAGATAAGGATCGACGGGCGAGATCATCAGATGCACATCCATCACGCCCTTGATATGTTTGCGGATCGCCGCACAGGTGGCCGCGCCAAAGGTGATGTTGGGCACGAAATGACCATCCATCACATCCACATGCACCCAGTCGGCGCCCTGGGCTTCGATGGCTTCGCATTCGGCGCCGAAATTGGCGAAATCGGCAGACAGGATCGACGGCGCGATCTTGATCTTGCGGTCAAAGGGGTGGGCAGGGGACATGGCGGGCCTCGTGAGATCTGCGTATGGGCTGCATATAGTCCCGCCATGCGCCAGACAACAGCCCGCTGTGGCCTGCACAGGTGCATCCCCGCCATGCGTGCACAGGCCGGTGGTGCCCCTGCGTCACCCTGAAATCCCGTGTCGCGTTACAAAACATTCACCCAATTGCAGCAATTCGTTTAGGACCGGCGTCTAGTCAGCCCCCGGCAAGACATGGGGGTTTTCGTTTGCTGCGTATTGAGAAACTGACCAAGCGGTTCGGCGCCAATGTGGCCGTGGACGCGGCTGACCTGACCGTGGACAAGCCCTGCATGATCGGCATCATCGGCCGCTCGGGGGCGGGCAAATCCACCGTCCTGCGGATGATCAACCGCCTGGCCGACGCCACCGAAGGCAAGATCCTGTTCGAAGGCCGGGATGTCACCAACCTGACCGGCAGCGCCAAACGCGCCTGGCAGGCCGAATGCGCGATGATCTTTCAGCAGTTCAACCTGGTGCCACGCATGGATGTGGTGTCGAACGTGCTGCACGGGACGCTGAACAAGCGCTCGACCTTTGCGACGATGTTCAACCTCTACCCCACCGAAGACATCCACCGCGCCATCGAAATCCTTGACCGGCTGGGCATTGCCGAACACGCCCCCAAACGCGCCGAAGCGCTGTCGGGCGGTCAGCAGCAGCGGGTGGCGATTGCCCGCGCTCTGATGCAGGACCCCCGGATCATTCTGGCGGATGAACCGATCGCGTCGCTCGACCCGATGAACGCGCAGACCGTGATGGAGGCGCTGCGCCGCATCCACGAAGAAGACGGGCGCACGGTGATCTGCAACCTGCACACGCTGGATACCGCGCGACGCTATTGCGACCGGGTGATCGGCATGCGCGCCGGGCGCATCGTGTTCGACGGGCTGCCCGAGCAGCTGACCACCGCCATGGCGCGCGAAATCTATGGCGCCGACGCGAGCTTTTCCGAAGCCGCCACATCCACCGAGCTCGAGACACTGGCCCGCAGCGAAGCCGCCGCAGCCATGATCCGCGAGGCCGAAGCGTCGGCCTGAGCCGATCTGCCGATGCCAACCCTGACTTTCATCGCCTGGACCAACCTGCAACGGCCGGGCATTCAACCGGAGAGACCCTGAAGATGAAAAACCTGATTGCTGCCATGGTGGCCACAACGGCTCTGACCGCGCCGGTCTTTGCTGACGAGATCACCGAATTCCGCATCGGCCTGCTGGGCGGCGAAAACGCCCAGGACCGCCTGAACAACAACGAATGCCTGCGCGCCTATACCGAAGAAGCGCTTGGTGTTCCCACCAAGCTCTTTGCTCCGGCCGACTATGCCGGCGTGATCCAGGGCCTCGTGGGGGGCACGCTCGATATGGCGTGGCTGGGTGCGTCGTCCTATGCCGCGACCTACCTGCAGGATCCCGAAGCGGTCGAGCCGGTGCTGGTAAAGATCAACCTCGACGGGTCGTATGGCTATCATTCGATCGGCTTTGCCCGCGTCGACAGCGGCATCACCTCGCTGGATGACATGGAAGGCAAGGTGTTCGGCTTTGGCGACCCGAATTCGACCAGCGGCTACCTGATCCCCTCGATCGAGATCCCGACCTACAAGGACGGCATCACCATGGATGCGGGCGACTATTTCGGTGACGTGAAATTCACCGGTGGCCATGAACAGACCATCGTTGCGGTGAACAATGGCGACATCGACGGTGGCGTGACCTGGGCCGACGGTCAGGGCGAATGGGAAGACGGCTACAACTCGGGCGCGCTGCGTCGCGCGGTTGACGCCGGTCTGGTGGACATGAACGACCTGGTCCAGATCTGGAAGTCCAAGCCGATCCCCGAAGGCCCCATCGTGCTGCGCACATCGCTGCCTGCGGATGTGAAGGAAAAGATGGTCGCGCTGGTGGGCGGTCTTTACGAAGCCGACCCCGATTGCACTTACGGTGTGGCCGCCGGAGAATCGCTGGGCTTTGATCCGATCACCCACGACGCCTACCTGTCGATCATCGAAGCACGTAAGGCAAAATCGCAATAAGCGCGATTGAATGATGCGGGCCCCGTCACGCGGACGGGGCCCGTTCTTTTGTCGGCAGGGAGCATAGAATGGCTGACATTTCCAGCGCAGGCACCGGTATCGGGCCGATCCAGACGTCCTATATGGCGATGGTGCAGCGCAAACGGCTGTATTCGGGGCTGACCCTGCTGATCTTCATCCTGCTCATGGTGGTGGGGTTCAACACCGCCGCGTCCCGCAATGGCGGGTCGTTCTGGGGCGGGCTGCCCAATTTCTTTGACTACCCGTCCGAAGTGGTGGCCGAGGTGGTCGAAAAGGCCGCCGCTCTGCCGGGCCATTTCGTCACCTATTTCCCGGCGCTGATCGAAACGATCAACATTGCCGCGGTATCGACGCTGGTGGGCACGGTCTTTGGCATCGTGCTGTCGCTTCTGGGTACACGCGGGCTGGCGCGCTATCCGCGCCTGATCCCGCTGTTTCGGCGCATCACCGATGTCATGCGCGCGGTGCCCGAGATCGTGATCGCGCTGGTGCTGATCTTTGTTCTGGGGGGCGGGCCGGTGCCTGCGATGCTGGCCATTGCGTTCCACACCGCCGGCGCCATGGGCAAGCTGTTTTCCGAAGTGAACGAAAATGTCGATCTCAAGCCCGTCGAAGGGCTGCGCTCGGTCGGGGCGACCTGGTCGCAGCAGATGATGCTGGGCGTGGTGCCGCAGGTGGCGCCGAACTGGCTGAGCTATGCGCTGCTGCGGTTTGAGGTCAACATCCGCGCCTCGGCCATCCTGGGCTTCGTGGGCGCAGGCGGCATCGGCTACGAGCTGAAGAATGCCATCAGCTGGGGGCAGGGCCGGTTCGATGTGGCCGGTGCGATCTTCATCATGCTGTTTGTCACCATCGTTCTGGTCGACCAGCTGTCGAGCCACTATCGCGATCTGCTGACCCATGGTCGGCAAGCAAAGGACTGATCCCATGGCCATGGCCGACATGACATCCCATACCGGGTCGAAACAGGCGATGGAGCGTCTGTTCCAGCGCAAACGGCTGGTGACCTTTGGCGCCTTTGCCGCGATTGCGCTTTATTTCGTCTATATCTTCTTTGCCTTTGACGTGGCCGGTCTGATGCAGCGCGCCAGCGCCGACAATGCCCGCGCGCTGATGGCCGACACCGTCAGCTACAAGGTGCATGTGACCCGCGACAACCGCAGCGGCGCGGTGTCGTCGGCCATCGAAGGCCACCGCAAGGGCCGCTATCCCGAAGGCACGTCGCCCGACTGGGTCGAGACCGCAGGCGACATCACCACCATTGATCTGGGCGATGGCCATGTGGTGACCTATGGGCCGGAAACCATCACCTATGACATTCCCGGATATGGGCTGGTCAGTGCCACGCCGACCCGTCAGGGCATCGTGCAGGATTTCCCCGCAGGCGATCTGCCCGACTGGATCAACGCATCCAAGAACCGGGTGGCCATTTCCACCGATGCCGGGCGTCTGACCGTCACCCGCAACCGCACCGAAGTGTTCCGTTACTTTCCAGGGTGGGAGATCTTCTGGTTCACGCTCGACAGCCCCTATCACGGCATGGGACCGGTTGAACTGGGCGGGCATGCGCTGTCGGGCGAGGCGGCCGAGATCTTCGATGATTTCTGGAATAACCCCGCATGGCTGCACAGTCAGGTCTTCTGGGCGCTGTTCGAAACCATCCTGATGGCGTTTCTGGGCACATGCGGGGCCGCCCTTGTGGCGCTTCCGCTGGCCTTTCTGGCGGCGCGCAACTTTACGCCGCTGCTGATGATCCGGTTTGCGGCGCGGCGGCTGTTTGACTTCGTGCGCGGGGTCGACGCGCTGATCTGGACCATCATCCTGACGCGCGCCTTCGGTCTTGGGCCGCTCACCGGGGCGCTGGCGATCCTGATCACCGACACCGGATCCTTTGGAAAGCTCTTTTCCGAAGCGCTGGAAAACGTCGACAAGAAGCAGATCGAAGGCATCGCTTCGACCGGGGCGAAACCGCTGCAGCGCTATCGCTTTGGGGTGCTGCCGCAGGTGGTGCCGGTGCTGCTGAGCCAGGTGCTCTATTTCCTGGAATCCAACACGCGCTCGGCCACCATCATCGGGGCGATCACCGGGGGCGGCATCGGGTTGCTGCTGACCCAGGCGATCATCACCCAGGCCGATTGGGAAAAGGTCACCTATTACATCGTTTTGATCGTGATCATGGTGATCGTGATGGATTGGCTGTCGGGCTGGCTGCGGCGTCGTCTGATCACCGGGGACGATGGCGGGCACTGATATGGCCGCCCATCGAAGGGCAGGGGCGCGCAGGGGACACGCGCCCTTGCCCTGCTGACCTGCCGCAACACAAGGACCACCCATGACCGACCCGGCCAAGCCCAAACTGTCCGCCGACACGCCGCTGATCCATGATGGCTGCGCGATCACAAACAGCCGGTTTGGTCGCTATGTCGAAATCGGCGCGGACACCCGTGTGTCGAATGCGGTGGTGGGCGATTATTCCTATTGCGACCGGTCCTGCGACATCGCCAATGCCCGGATCGGCAAATTCGCAAATATCGCCAGCTTTGTGAGGATCGGAGCCACCGACCATCCGCTGGACAAGGCATCGCTGCATCATTTCCTGTACCGGTCGGCCGATTACTGGCCGGATGCTGAACATGATGCCGACTGGTTCGCCCATCGCGCCAGCCGGGGCATCGTGATCGGCCATGACACCTGGATCGGCCACAATGCCCAGATCAAGCCCGAGATCACCATCGGCCACGGCGCGGTGATCGCGTCGGGGGCCATCGTGACCAGGGATGTGGCCCCCTACACGATCGTGGCGGGGGTCAGCGCGACAGTGCTGCGCCGCCGCCTGCCGCAGGCGCTGGCCGACCGGATGATCGGCTTGGCCTGGTGGGATTGGGACCATGCCACCCTCCGCACCGCTCTGCCCGATTTCCGCCGCCTTGGCGCCGAAGCCTTTCTTGAGGCTTACGGGGGGTGAGCAAGATAACGCCTATCCCTGACCGCGATCGGCAGGTTCCTGTTCGGGCGCGGCCTTGGGAAAGAGATGTGTTGCCACCTGGCCGCCCGCGCCTTTAGCCAGCGCGCTGGCAGGTTTTGCAGCATGCGCCGGGACAGCGCCGCCGGGGATCCGGGGCGCGTCGCATGTGGGCCTGCATCGCGAATGGGGCACTTATGGACATGACGTCTCTGATCCTGACTGATGCAGCGCGCTATGCGCATGGGCTTGCCGTGGCCGTGGGGCTTGGCGCGGCCTTTGCCATTGATCTGGCGGTGCTGCGGGCGCTTGGGGCGCCGATCACCGACGCGCTGGTGGCGCGGCTGGCGGATGCGCACCGGGTGATCCTGGGGGCGGTGATTGCCATGTGGGTGACCGGGCTGGTGATGATCGGCATCCGCACCGGGTTCGACCCGGACGCGATGTCGCCCAAGCTGCTGGCCAAGCTGGTGACGGTGGTCATCCTGACGCTGAACGCTGTGGTGCTGGGCCGTGTGGTGGTGCCGCTGCTGGCGCGATCGGTGGGCCAGCGGGCGCTGGATCTGCCGGTTCGGGCGATCTGGCTGGGTTGCGTCAGCGGCGCGGTGTCGACGGCAAGCTGGCTGTTTGCCTTTGCTCTGGGCGTCAGTGCGGCGCTCAAGACCCAGTCGGCGGGGTTTTTCCTGACCGTGATGCCGGGGATCTACGCGGTGGCGCTGGTGGGCGCGGCGCTTGTCGTGCTGGCGGTGCAGCTGCGCGGGGCGCGTGTGCTCAGTCCTCATCGCTGAGGGTAAAGGTCACCCGGTCGCCCGAAAACCAGCTTTGGCCGTATTCCACCGGCACGCCGTCGGTGTCCACGTTGATGCCTTCGCTGTGCAGGATCGGCGCGCCGTCGCGCAGGCCCAGATGCCGGGCCTGGCTGGGCGTGGCCAGCCGCGCAGCGATCCGCGTTGACGCTCGGGTGTAGTCGCGCACCCCGCAGTCACGCAGCGCATTGGTGACCGATCCGCGTTCGGTCAGGATCTCGGGCAGGCGGGCAAAGCGGTCGGCGGGAAAGATGCTGCAAAACACCGCGATGGCCACGCCATCCACATAGGACAGCCCGTCATAGACATGCACCGGCGCGCCGATGGGGATCTGCAGGGCGGCGGCCTCTTTGCGGGCGGCGGCCTGGGTGGTGATGGCCAGCGCCTTGCGTCCGGGGATGCGGCCACCGGCGCGGATGCTCTGATGAAAGCGTACGCGGCGCCCCAGCGGGTAATCGGTGGGGGCACCGGCGACAAACACCCCCGCCCCGCGCCGCGACACCACCAGCCCCTGATCGGCCATATCCGCCAGCGCCCGGCGCACCGTGTGGCGGTTGACGCCAAAGCGGGCCGACAGCTGGGCTTCGGTCGGCAGGCGGTCGCCCTGGGCGTGGCGGCCTTCGGCGATGTCGGTGGTCAGCGCCGAGGCGATGGATTTCCAGACCGGGGTTCGGGCCATGTCACCAAACTTTCACGCGAAATGGATTGCCGTGTCGCGGCCGCGCCGCTATCATTTGTCTAGTTGTATAGTTATCCTAGACAACCTGACAAGAGAGAACACGTGACGATGACGGATTTTTCGCAGAGCGATCGTCAGGCCTGGATGAGCCTGATCGCCAAGGCGCCCGAAGCGCGGCTGGATGCGCTCTGGTCGGGCTATGGCGCGGCCCCCACCTTTGAATGGCTGCGCCGCCCCGAGATCGGCGCCGTGATGGTGCGCGGGCGCATGGGTGCGGCGGGGGATGCGTTCAATCTGGGCGAAATGACGGTGACCCGCTGCAGCGTCAAGCTTGAGGATGGGGCCGTGGGGCATGGCTATGTGCAGGGCCGCAGCAAGGCCAAGGCCGAACAGGCCGCGCTGATCGACGCGCTGATGCAGGGCGCGGGTGCGGCGGCGCTGCGCGTGGCGGTGCTGGACCCGCTCGCGGCCGAAGCCCGCGCGCAGGCTGCGGCCCGCGCGGCCAAGGCGGCAGCGACCAAGGTGGAATTCTTTACGATGGTGCGGGGGGAAGACGCATGACCGGAGCCGGTGTGTTTCAGGGCGGCTTTGACGACGCCCCGCGCGATGCGGCCCATGCCTTTCGCGCAGCGATGCGGGCGATGGCGCGCCCCGGCACGCGCGAAGACCTGGCCGGGGCGGTGCCACCCGCGCCGCTGTCGGTGGCCGCTGGCTGCCTGATCCTGACCTTGTGTGATCCCGATACCGGGCTCTACCTGGCGGGCGACGCAGATTGTCCGGTGGTGCGCGACTGGGTCACCTTTCACACCGGCGCACAGCTGGTGGGGGCCGAGGACGCCGATTTCGCCCTGGGCAGCTGGGCGGCCCTGCAGCCGCTTGCGGCCTACCGCATCGGCACGCCGGAATATCCTGACCAGTCGGCCACGCTGATCGTGGAGCTGCCGGGCTGGCCGGCCGCGAATGCGCGCCTGACCGGTCCGGGCATTGAACGGGACATCCAGACCTATCTGCCCGATCCGGCCGCGCTGGCCGACAATGGGCGGCTTTACCCACTGGGGATCGACCTGTTTTTCACCTGTGACACCGCTGTGCAGGCTCTGCCGCGCAGCAGCCGCATCACCACATCCGGGGGCTGAACCATGTATGTTGCCGTCAAAGGGGGCGAAGCGGCCATCGACAACGCCCATGCTTGGCTGGCCGAAGAACGGCGCGGGGATCGCGACGTGGCCGAATTGTCGATCGACCAGATCCGCGAACAGCTGAAGCTGGCGGTGAACCGGGTGATGGCCGAAGGGTCGCTCTATGACCCGGATCTGGCCGCGCTGGCGATCAAGCAGTCGCGTGGCGATCTGATCGAGGCGATTTTTCTGATCCGGGCCTATCGCACGACCTTGCCGCGCTTTGGCGCAAGCCTGCCGGTGGATACGGGCGATATGGCCTGTGATCGCCGGATTTCGGCCACGTTCAA
>JAOXSC010000093.1 GCA_025800215.1 Marinibacterium sp. | reverse complement strand
ACCGAGATTGTCGAGGCGTCCAGCGCCACATTCGCGCGCGGCGGGGCGCTGGCCAAGCTGACGGTCGCCCCAAAGATCGCGACAGGCGTGCTGGGCATGGCGCGCCAGATGCGCCGCGACCGGCCCGACGTGGTGGTAGGGTTTGGCGGCTATCCGTCAATCCCGGCGCTGGGGGCTGCGACGCTGCTGGGGCTGCCGCGGATGATCCATGAACAAAACGGCGTGCTGGGGCGGGTCAATCAGATCTTTGCCAAACGCGTGGCCCATGTGGCCTGCGGTGTCTGGCCCGCTGAGCTGCCTGAAGGTGCCAATGGCATTCACACCGGCAACCCGGTGCGCAAGGCCGTGCTGGATCGCGCGGGGGCGGCTTATATCACCCCCGGCGACTACCCGATGTCGGTGCTGGTGATGGGCGGCAGTCAGGGCGCGCGCATCCTCAGCGACGTGGTGCCCGGCGCGATTGCCGCCTTGCCTGAAAACCTGCGCAAACAGATCCGCGTGGCGCATCAGGCGCGCGATGAAGATGGCGCGCGCGTGACGGCGTTCTACGCCGAACACGGCATTGACGCCGAGGTCAAACCGTTCTTTCAGGATGTGCCGCGCCGCATGTCCGAGGCGCAGCTGGTCATCAGCCGGTCGGGCGCCTCAAGTGTGGCCGATATCGCGGTCATCGGGCGGCCTTCGATCCTGATCCCGTTTGCGGCGGCGGCGGGCGATCACCAGACCGCCAATGCGCGCGGGCTGGTTGATGCAGATGCCGCGATCATGATCCCGGAATCAGCCCTTGACGTTTCCGCTCTGACAGAGCAAATCACCGCGGTTCTCACGAATCCGAGCGCCGCGCTGCAGATGGCCAATGCGGCCCTTTCGGTCGGTGCGCCGGACGCAACCCAGCGTCTGGTGGCTCTGGTCGAAGATCTCGCGCGAAAGGAGAGACCATGACACCCGCAACAAAGCTGCCCCAGGACGTGGGCGCGATCCATTTTGTCGGTATTGGCGGCATCGGTATGTCGGGTATTGCCGAGGTGTTGTTGAATCTGGGCTATCAGGTGCAGGGCTCGGACCTGAAACCCTCGAAGATCACCGAGCGGCTGCAATCGCTGGGGGCGCGGATCTTTGTGGGCCAGCGCGCCGAGAACCTTGAAGGCGCGTCGGTCGTGGTGATTTCCTCGGCGATCAAGCCCGGTAACCCGGAACTGGATGCCGCGCGCCGCGATGGTCTGCCGGTGGTGCGCCGCGCCGATATGCTGGCCGAACTGATGCGTCTGAAATCGAACGTCGCTATCGCAGGCACCCACGGCAAGACAACCACCACCACCATGATGGCTGAACTGCTGGTGGCGGGCGAGTTCGATCCTACCGTGGTG
>JAOXSC010000058.1 GCA_025800215.1 Marinibacterium sp. | reverse complement strand
TTCCGATCTATCGGTGCGGGCCGGGTGGTGGCGATGGATCTGGGGCAGATTGATCTGGCTATCGAGGATGGCAGCTTTTTCGACAACGCCGCTCTGCGTGAATTCATCTCGGGGCTGCAGGCGTCGGGTGGCACCGCGCATCTGATGGGGCTGGTGTCGGATGGCGGGGTGCATGGGCATCTCAACCATATTCTGGCCGCCATCCGCGCGATCACCGATGCCGGGGTGCCGGTGGTGCTGCATGCCATCACCGATGGCCGCGATGTGGCGCCGAAATCGGCCTATGGCTATTTCGAGACCCTGACCGATGCGCTGCCCGAAACCGCGCGCGTCGGCACCGTGATCGGGCGGTATTTCGCCATGGATCGCGACAACCGCTGGGAGCGTGTGGAAGAAGCCTATGCCGCGATGATCCGGGGCGAAGGGCGCAGATCCGCCACGCCGCATGACGCCGTCACCCACGCCTACAATCAGAGCGAGAGCGACGAGTTCATCGGCGCCACCGTGATCGGCGATTATGCCGGGCTACGCGACGGGGACGGGATGTTCTGCCTCAATTTCCGGGCCGATCGTGCGCGTGAGATCCTGGCCGCCATCGGTCAGCCCGATTTCGACGGATTCGATACCGGCCCGCGCCCGCAGCTTGCGGGCCTTCTGGGCATGGTCGAATATTCGGATGCCCACAACACCTATATGACCACCGCTTTTCCCAAGGCCGAGATCGTCAACACGCTGGGATCCTGGGTGGCGCAGCAGGGGTTGCGGCAGTTCCGTCTGGCCGAGACAGAGAAATACCCGCATGTGACCTTTTTCCTGAATGGCGGCAAAGAGATCCCCGAGGAGGGCGAGGACCGGTTCATGCCCTCGTCTCCCAAGGTGGCGACCTATGATCTGCAGCCCGAGATGGCGGCAGCCGAGGTCACCGAGAAATTTGTCGAGGCGATCGGCGCGGGCTATGATCTGATCGTCACCAACTATGCCAACCCCGACATGGTTGGTCACACCGGCGATCTGCAGGCGGCGATGCGCGCCTGCGAGGCGGTGGATCAGGGGCTGGCGCGGGTTCTGCAGGCGCTGGACGATGCGGGCGGTGCGATGATCATTACCGCCGACCACGGCAATTGCGAACAGATGACCGACCCTGTGACCGGGGGGGCGCACACCGCGCACACGCTCAACCCGGTGCCGGTTGCACTGGTGGGCGGGCCTGAAGGTGCGGCGCTGCGCGAAGGGCGGCTGGCGGATCTTGCGCCCACGGTGCTGGCGCTGATGGGGCTGCCCAAACCCGACGAAATGACCGGCACGTCGCTGATCGTCTGAGCGGGGATCGCCGCCGAAAGTGTCCCTTGTGGCATCATCTTTCTTCACGCGGGCCCTCACTATGCGGTGAAGGCTCTGGTACTGTCCGGCAAGACAGGCTCTATATAGTCCGGACAAGGACAACAGGCCTCAGGGTCCGGGCCACCGGATCCGCATCGCAAGAGGATGGACGCCGAGGATGAAAAAATTCGTGATGGCCGCGCTTGGCGGCACATTGGCGGGGATGGTGGTGACGACACAGGTCGCGGCCCCTCTGCTGGCTCAGGAAAGCGAGCAAAGCGCGGATGTCTACGAACAGCTTGACCTGTTCGGTGACATTTTCGAGCGGATCCGCGCGCAATATGTCGAAGAGGTCGAGGTTGACGAACTGATCGAAGCGGCCATTGACGGGATGCTGACATCGCTGGATCCGCATTCCAGCTATCTGTCGCCCGATGATGCCGCGCAGATGCGGGTGCAGACACGCGGTGAATTCGGCGGACTGGGGATCGAGGTCACCCAGGAAGAGGGCTTTGTCAAAGTTGTCTCGCCCATCGACGGCACACCGGCCGATCAGGCGGGGATCGAGGCGGGCGATTTCATCACCCATGTGGATGGCGACAGCATTCTAGGCCTGACGCTGGACAGCGCGGTGGATCTGATGCGCGGGCCGGTCGGCTCTGAAATCGTGATCACCGTGGTGCGCGAAGGCGAAGACGAACCCTTTGACGTTTCGATCATCCGCGACACGATCAAGCTGACGGCGGCGCGGGCGCGGCTGCAGGATCGCGCTGTGGTGCTGCGGGTGACCACCTTTAACGACCAGACCATGCCCAATCTCGAAGCGGGTCTGAATGAACAGCTCGAAGAGGCCGGCGGCATCGACAATATCGACGGGATCGTGCTGGACCTGCGCAACAATCCCGGCGGCCTGCTGACCCAGGCGATCAAGGTGTCGGATGCGTTCCTTGAAAAGGGCGAGATCGTCAGCACCCGTGGCCGCGACCCCGAAGATGGGGAACGGTTCAACGCCACGCCCGGCGATCTGGCCGAAGGCAAGCCCATCGTGGTGCTGATCAATGGCGGGTCGGCCTCGGCGTCGGAAATCGTTGCCGGTGCGCTGCAGGATCATCGCCGTGCCATCGTCGTGGGCACCAAGAGCTTCGGCAAGGGCTCGGTTCAGACGGTGATGCCGCTGCGCCAGGATGGGGCCATGCGTCTGACCACCGCGCGCTATTACACGCCGTCGGGCCGGTCGATCCAGTCGCTGGGCGTATCGCCCGACATCGTGGTGGAACAGCCGCGCATCCGCCCCGGCGAGGACGACGCCGAGGATGAGGCCCGCAACCGCCGGTCCGAGGCGGATCTGCGCGGCAGCCTCAACAATGACAGCCTGAGCGAGGACGAGCTGCGCCAGATCGAAGAAGACCGCGCCAAGGCCGAAGCCGCGGCCGAGCTGCGTGAAGAGGATTACCAGCTGGCCTATGCGGTGGATATCCTCAAGGGGCTGAGCGCGCTGGCCCCGCAACAGTGATCCTGTGCGGGTGACCGCATATCATGGCATTATGACCCCGCGCCCGCATCGGCGCGGGGTTTTTCGTGGATAGGGGACAGAGATGACCAAAGGGTATTACAGCGACGCCGTGGCGCGTGGTGGGGTGGCGGTGGTCACGGGCGCGGCCAGCGGTGTCGGTCTGGCAGCGGCGCAGCGGTTTGCGGCCTCGGGGCTGGGGGTGCTTCTGGCGGATCTGCCGGGGGATGCGCTGATGGCGGCGGCCGACAGCGTGCGGGCGCTGGCCCCGGCATCGGCCGTGGTTGAACCGGTGCCTTGCGATGTTGCGCAGGATGCGGATGTGTCGGCCCTGGCCGACCGCGCCTTTGATCTGGGCGAGGTGGCGGTGTTGATGAACAATGCCGGGGTCGCCCGCCCGACCACTGCCTGGGGCGAGCCCGACAACTGGCGCATGATGACCGAGGTGAACCTGTTTGGCGTGCTGCGCGGGATGCATGCCTTTCTGCCCCGCATGGTCGCCGCCGCGCGCCCGGCGGTGGTGATCAATACCGGGTCGAAACAGGGAATCACCACGCCTCCGGGCAATCCGGGCTACAACATGACCAAGGCGGGCATAAAGGCGATGACCGAGCAGGTGGCCCATGATCTGCGCCGCGCCGAGGTGCCGATTTCGGCGCATCTGTTTGTGCCGGGGTTCACCTATACCGGCATGATCGCGCGGGCCATGCCGCAAAAGCCCGATGCCGCCTGGACGTCGGACCAAACGGTGGAGTATTTCATCACGCGCATGGGGCAGGGCGATTTTTATATCCTGTGCCCTGACAACGACGTGTCGCAGGCACGTGACCGCAAGCGCGTGACCTGGGCTGCGCAGGACATCACCGAAAACCGGCCTGCCCTGTCGCGCTGGCACCCCGACTACGAGGACGCGTTCAAAGCCTTTGAAAGCGACGTCTAGAACCGTCCGCGGGGCAGGCGGGCCAGTGTCAGGTCGCGCAGGTCCAGCACCTTGTGTGCGGGCGCGTCAAAGATCAGATCGACCCAGCCGTCGCGCACCGGGCCGGTGTCCTGCGGCACCTGTTGCAGATCAAGATCTGCAGACAGGTGTTTGCCCGTGCCATCAAGAGACGCCGTGACCCGGTGCAGATTGGCACCGCATTGCAGGTTCAGACGGGCATAGCCGGTGCCGGGCGCTGTGCCGCAGATAAGGCGTAGCGTGATCAGATGCTCGCGCTCCGGGCGCCGGGTGATCCCGTGCGGCAGCGCCAGCGCGAGTGACAGGAACTGTCCGTCAAAACCGCCCACTGTGATGCGCAAGCCACCGGGGTGGGGCAGATCCAGCGCGATGTCGGGCGTGGATGCATCGTGAAACATCCGAAGGCCGGGGCAGAGCGTGGTGCCGCTGACGGGGTGCGGCAGGCGTCGGGTTCGGCCGGTCCAGAGATCGGGCCGCCAGAACCAGGTCGCCCCGAAGGGGCGCTTGGTTTTGTTCCCGAAGGGGCGCTTGGTTTGATCCCCGAAGGGGCGCTTGGTCGTACCGTCGAAGGGCCGCGCGGTTGCGCTGATCAGGCCGCCGACGCCATCGGCCCTTCGCGGTGCGGGCGCGGCGCGCGATGGAAACAGTAAGGAAGGGTCGCGAAGCAGGGTCATCTGTGCCGTCCGGGTCAGCCTTGGGGCTTTATGCGGCAAATGGCTTAAGACTCTGCAACTGTCAGAAGAGGGCGCGCACGGATCCGCGCGCGCCCATCCAGAACTTAAAGCTCCATATAGTCATGTTTTTCGGCCTGACCGCCGGGATGGGTTACCGCGCCCTTGTAGGTCGCGCCCACCAGCTTGGCGAATTTCCACAGCGCGCCCGATGCATAGATCGTTTCGCGCGGGCCGGCCCAGTTGGCCTTGCGTTCGGCCAGCTCGTCATCCGACAGATCCACCGAAATCTCGCCCTTGACGGCGTCGATGGTGATCATGTCGCCGGTTTCCAGCAGTGCGATGGGTCCGCCCTGCGCGGCTTCGGGGCCCACATGGCCCACACAGAACCCGCGTGTCGCGCCCGAGAACCGGCCATCGGTGATCAGAGCGACCTTTTTGCCCATGCCCTGACCCGACAGCGCCGCCGTGGTGGCCAGCATTTCGCGCATGCCGGGGCCGCCTGCGGGGCCTTCGTTGCGGATGACGATCACTTCGCCTTCCTTGTAGCCGCGCTGTTTGACCGCTTCAAACGCGTCTTCTTCGCATTCAAAGACACGGGCCGGGCCGGTGAACACCTGGTGCTCGGGGGCGATGCCCGCGACCTTCACGATGGCGCCTTCGGGGGCCAGGTTGCCCTTGAGCCCGACAACACCGCCCGTCTTGGTGATCGGGGTCGAGATCGGGTAGATGACCTTGCCATCGGCTTCGCGTTCGATCTGATCCAGCTCTTCACCGATCGAGCGGCCGGTGGCGGTCATGCAATCTTCGTGGATGAGACCCGCCTTGCGCAGTTCCTTCATCACCACCGGGATGCCGCCCGCGTCGTAAAGATCCTTGGCCACGTACTGGCCGCCGGGCTTGAGGTCGACGAAATAGGGCGTGTCGCGGAAGATCTCGCACACGTCTTCAAGGAAGAACTCGATCCCCGCCTCGTGGGCGATGGCAGGCAGGTGCAGGCCCGCATTGGTGGACCCGCCGGTGCAGGCCACCACGCGCGCCGCGTTTTCCAGCGACTGGCGGGTGACCACGTCACGGGCGCGGATGTTCTGTTCGATCAGGTTCATCACCGCGCGGCCGGATGCTTCGGCATATTGGTCGCGGCTTTCGTAAGGCGCAGGCATGCCCGAGGAATTCATCAGCGCAAGGCCGATGGCTTCGGACACGCAGGCCATGGTGTTGGCGGTGAACTGGCCGCCACAGGCCCCCGCCGACGGGCAGGCCACGCGTTCCAGCATATCCAGCGCCTTGTCCGACATTTCGGCGTTCTGGTGACGGCCGACCGCTTCGAACATGTCCTGCACCGTCAGGTCACGGGTGCGGAAATCTTCGGGGATCTCATCGACCTGGGGCGCCTTGCCCGGCAGGATCGACCCACCATAGATGAACACCGACGGCACGTTCAGCCGCACCATCGCCATCATCATGCCCGGCAGGGATTTGTCACAGCCCGCAAGCCCGACCACCGCGTCATAGCAATGACCGCGCATGGTCAGCTCGACCGTATCCGCAATCGCTTCGCGCGACGCGAGCGACGACCGCATGCCTTCGTGCCCCATGGCGATGCCATCGGTGACGGTGATGGTGGTGAATTCACGCGGCGTGCCATCGGCCGCCTTGACCCCCAGCTTGACCGCCTGGGCCTGCCGGTTGAGCGAAATGTTACAGGGCGCGGCTTCGTTCCAGCAGGTCGCGACACCAACCAGAGGCTGGTGAATTTCGTCTTCGGTCATGCCCATGGCGTAGTAATAGGACCGGTGCGGCGCGCGCTCGGGCCCTTCGGTCACGTGACGGCTGGGCAGTTTGGATTTGTCGAACTTGCGCTTGAGCATGGCTGGACCTCGCGAATTTGAACGCCAAATCCATAGCGCCAGCCCCGTGCCTGCACAAGCGCGTTCGGCAGGGAAATCGGGACGTTGGCTTGTATTGACCCCTTGCGGACCCTACCCTTGGACTGATCTAAGGGCCTGCCTGCGGGCCCCATCGTCAGGCCCCTATTCGATCCTCGCCGGACCTCAGCCATGGAACGTTCCATTTTTGCCTTCATCTGGAGGTATTCGAAACGCCAGCAGATGGTCCTGCTGGTGGCGACGTTGCTGTCGTTCCCGTTCCTGTATGCGTCGCTTGAACTGCCCAAGATGATCATCAACGATGCCATCGGGTCGACCACGTCTCAGGTGCGGTTCTGGGGCTTTGATCTGACGCAGATCGAATTCCTGATGGTGCTGTGTTTCGCCTTTCTGGGCACGGTGCTGGCGTCTGGGTTGATGAAAATGCGCATCAACACGATGAAGGGCGTGCTGGCCGAACGGATGCTGCGCCGGTTCCGCTATCAGCTGATCAGCCGCATGATGCGCTTTCCCCAACCCTATTTCCGCTCGACCAGTCAGGGCGAGCTTGTCTCGATGGTCACATCCGAGGCCGAGCCGATGGGCGGTCTGATGGGCGACGCGGTGGCCCAGCCGGTGTTTCAGGCCGGACAAATGATCACCATCATGACCTTTCTGTTCATGCAGAGCGTCTGGTTCGGGCTTGCCTCGATCGCGCTGATCCCGCTGCAGGCCTGGCTGATCCCCAAGCTG
>JAOXSC010000052.1 GCA_025800215.1 Marinibacterium sp. | reverse complement strand
GGGTTCATGGACATGATGAAGCCCATACCTGCCGTCGAAAAGTCGACCTCGCGCAATGAGGTCAGGCGGGCCGTGATATCCCGGCCCAAGATGTTGACCGTCAACTCATCCCCTAGGGCCAGCCCCATCTCTGCGGCCTCTTCCGCGGCGAAGCTGACCTGAGGTTCTCCGGAATAGTCTTCAGCCCACCAATCGCCTGCTGTGACACGGGCGTTTTCGGGCGGGCGGGTCGAGTAGGTGATGCCTCGGTCACCCTCCAGCACCCAATGGTCCCCAGCAACGTCGCGCGCGGGGCGTCCGTTGATCTGGGTGATGATGCCGCGCAGCATCGGTGCGCTTTCGATGCGGCTGACGGATGGGTCGGATTCCAGACGCTCAGTGAAGCCCGGCATCTGGTCCTTTTGGATGTCGACAAAGAAATAGGACGGCGCGACATCGGGCAGGTTGCCCGAGATTGCATTGCGCAAGGTTCCGTCAATCTGCCCGACGGCGGCCAGAACGGACAGCCCGAGACCGAGGGACAGGACCACCGATGCCGCGCCCTCACGTGGGTCGGAAATAGCCGAGAGCGCCCATCGAAGGGCAGGGCGACCACGCGCGACGGGTTTGCCTGTGCGGGCGATGCGGCCAATGGCGATGGCCGATAGGGACAGAAGGATGAGCGCGCCAACCAAGCCAGCACTGGTCCAGAGCGTCAGTCGGGCCGAGCCGCTGAACCACGCGGCGATGGCGATCAGCAGGATCAGCCCGAAACCTGTGGCCATGACATAGATGGGTCGGGGGAGGGCGCGGGCCGTGGTCAGCGCATCACGGAACAGAGTGGCGGCGCGCACCTCCTCGGTGCGGGCCAATGGCCACAGGGTAAACAGGAAAGCGGTCAGAATGCCGTAGATCGCAGCCTCGGCCAGAGCTTGCGGGTAAAGGGCGAAAACCGCCGGGATCGGCAGCAGGCTTTCGATCATTGGGGCCAAGGCCAGTGGCAGGACCCCGCCCAATGTGATGCCGATGGCTATTCCGATGCCCGACAACAGCCCGATTTGGATCATATAGGTCTGAAAGATCGTCGCGCGGTCGGCCCCCAAGGTACGCAAGGTGGCGATGGTTTCGGTCTTCTGCGACAGGTACGCGCGGACGGCGGCGGATACGCCTATGCCTCCGACTGCCAACCCCGAAAGGCCGACCAGAACCAGAAACGCGCTGAGGCTGTTGACGAATTCAGTGATGCCCGGTGCCCCGTTGCGGGCATCGGTCCAGCGCATGCCGGTGCCATCGAATGCCTCCTTAGCTTGTTGGGAGAGGTCTGCAAGATCAGTGCCTCTGGGCAGATCAAGGCGGTATTTGGTCGAAAACAGCGTGCCCGGTGCCAACAGGCCGGAGGCCTGCAAGTCCTCGGTGCGGACCAGTGTTCTTGGCCCAAGGGCGAATCCGTCCGCCGCACCGTCTGGCTCATGACGCAGGGCCGCCATCAGGACAAACTCCTGCGTGCCCAAGGCGAAGCGATCGCCGACCGTCAGCCCCATCCGGTCGATCAATGCGGGGGCCATGACGGCACCGGGCAGGCCGCCTGCGCCCGCAAAAGCGTTGTCCAGAGGTATGTCCGGGACCAGAGTAACCGCCCCCACCAAAGGGTAAGCGCCATCCACCGCTTTGACTTGCGTCAGGGCGCGTTCAGGTCCGGTGTCTTGCGCGGCGACAGCCATCGACCGAAAATCGACAACCTCGGACACTTGTTGCGCGGCCTCGTCCATCCAGCGCCATTCTTCGTCGCTGGCAAAGCGATAGGTGAACTCAAGCTGCGCGTCTCCGCCCAGCAAGGCGGCCCCTTCCTGCGTCAAGCCGGTCTGGATGGCCGAGCGGACCGAGCCGACCGCAGCGATGGCCGCAACCCCAAGGGCGAGGCAGGCGAGGAAGATACGAAAGCCGCGCAGGCCTCCGCGCAGTTCACGACGTGCCAGCCGTCCGGCAAGTCGCAAGCTCATTCCGCTGCCTCTTGCTTGGTCTCATCCGAGATGCGGCCGTCGCGCAGGCGCACAACGCGGTCGCAGCGCGCTGCCAGAGATTGGCTGTGCGTGACCAACACCAAGGTCGCGCCGTGCTTGTCCCGCAGACCGAACAGCAGATCGACGATTGCAGCACCGTTGGTTTCATCCAGATTGCCCGTCGGCTCATCCGCCAGAAGGATCTGAGGGCGCGGGGCCGAGGCGCGGGCGAGGGCAACCCGCTGCTGCTCACCCCCGGACAATTGCGCCGGATAGTGGTCGCGTCGATGCGACAGGCCGACGGTGTCGAGTTCTGCCTCCGCGCGGGTGAATGCGTCTTTGTGGCCGGCCAGCTCCAGTGGGGTGGCGACGTTTTCCAGTGCCGTCATGGTGGGGATCAGGTGGAAGTTCTGGAACACGATACCCATCGCGTCGCGTCGAAAGCGGGCCAGCGTATCCTCATCCATCCCCGTCAGATCGTGACCCAGCGCCGAAACGCTGCCGCCGGTTGCCTGCTCCAACCCGCCCATCAGCATCAGCAGCGAGGATTTGCCCGACCCCGATGGCCCGATCAGCCCC
>JAOXSC010000029.1 GCA_025800215.1 Marinibacterium sp. | reverse complement strand
CTTGTCCGGGATTTCGTCATTGGGTTCGTACTGGGCGCGCTCCTGCACATAGACCATGTGCTTGAAGTCGACCAGTTCGATGCCCATTTCTTCCTGATGCTCGCGGAACAGTTCCTGCGCGTCATAGGGGCCGTAGAAATCTTCGCCCTGGCTGTTCTTGCCGGGGCCCGCGTGGTCGCGGCCCACGATGAAGTGGGTGCAACCAAAGTTGCGGCGGATCAGACCGTGCCACACCGCTTCGCGGGGGCCTGCCATGCGCATGGCCAGCGGCAGCAGCGACATGGTGGTGGTCGATGCCGGGTATTTGTCAAGAACGGCTTCGTAGCAACGCACGCGGGTGAAGTGGTCTACGTCGCCGGGCTTGGTCATGCCGACAACCGGATGGATCAGCAGGTTGGCCTGTGCTTCCTTGGCCGCGCGGAAGGTCAGTTCCTGATGCGCGCGGTGCAGCGGGTTGCGGGTCTGGAAGGCCACGACGCGGCGCCAGCCCAGCTTGCGGAAATAGGCGCGCAGTTCGTTGGGCGTGTCGCGGCGGGCGCGGAAATCATAGTGCACGGGCTGCTGGATGCCGGTGACCGGGCCACCCAGATAGACGTTGCCTGCGGTGTGGTGCAGGTAATGCACGGCCGGGTGGGCTTCGTCATCGGCGCCAAAGACCTTTTCGGCCTCGCGCGATTTGTTGGGGGTCCAGCGGTCGGTGACCGTCATGGTGGCCAGGATCACGCCTTCCTGATCGCGCAGGGCGATGTCTTCGCCGACTTCCAGCGTTGCCGCGAAATCGTCGCTCACGTCCAGGGTGATCGGCATCGGCCAAAGCGTACCGTCGGTGGTGCGCATGTTTTCTACGACACCGTCGTAGTCGGCTTCACCCAGGAAGCCCTTGAGCGGATAGAACCCACCATTCATCAGCAGCTCAAGGTCACAGATCTGGCGCGGGGTCAGATCAAGGCTCTTGAGGTTGCCGGCTTCCACTTTCAGTTTCTGCGCGGACTCGTAGGAAACAAAAAGCTCTGGAATAGGGGCAAGACTGTTTGGCATCGACATTAGAATTCTCTCGCTCGCTGCGGGTCAGGACCGGGGACAATCCTCCCGGTCGTGCGGGGGATAGACCCGGTGCGTTTCAAAAGTCCAGACGCTTGACCTTAAAATGCGCAAACATGTGCGCAAAAGGCGCGGTTTTGGCCCCGGATCTGCATGATTTGCAGATCTGCTTTGCGCCAAGTTCAGGTTTTTGGGCAAATTTCGGCCAATTGTTCAGAAAGGCTGCGTGCCTCGCTTACGGCCCAGGCATGGGTGGTTTCGCGCAATCCGCGCAACTGCAGCGGTTCCAGCCGCAGCGTTTGCGTGTCGACCTGGGCTGCGCGCAGCAAAGGTTCGGACACCAGCAGTTCCACGCCCATTTCCTTGGTGTGGCTTTCCAGGCGGCTGGCGGTGTTGACGCTGTCGCCGATGATGGTGCGCGGGGCATTGCCCGCCGCGCCGATTTCACCCAGCACCACGTCGCCCAGATGCAGCCCGATCCCAAGCCGCACCGGCGCGTCGCCTTCGCGGGCCAGATCTTCGTTGAACCGCACCAGCGCCTCGCCAATGCCGGTGGCTGCATCCAGGGCGGCGCGCGCCGAGCTTTCGGCATCCGCCGTTTCGAACACCGCCAGCAGCCCGTCGCCCATGTATTTGTCGACCCGCCCCCCGGCATTGGTGATCGCCGGGACGATGGCGTCAAAGAACCGGTTGAGCAGAAAGACCACGTCATAAGGCAACTGTCCGGTCGTGCGCCCGGTAAAGCCGCGCATGTCCAGAAACAGGATCGCAAGCTGGCGTTCGGTGCCCTGGCTGGCATGGGCGCGGCGACGTTTGCCATCGGCGCGGAACACCCGGTGGACGCTCAGCGGTTGGGTGGGGCGGATCATGCAGGCCAGCCGCGTGCCATCGGGCGCATTGACCCGGTCAAGGCTGCGGCGTTCGGCCTGCCCCGGCGGGTCGAGCGTGTCGGCGCCGTCTTCGACCACCACACGGCAGGTGGTGCAGCGCCCCCGCCCGCCACAGAGCGAGGTATGCGACACACCGGCCGCCTGCGACATCTCGAGCAGTGTGAGCCCCTTGCGCGCGGACACTTTGGGCCCGTCCACATAGCGGATCGGTACGGATCGGCGCGCCGACAGGATCCGGCGTAGCGCGAATATGCCAGCGCAGCCCGCCAGCACGATCAGAAACCCGGTGGTCAGATCCCCGCGCAGGGTGGCCAGCATGCGTAGCCCGGCCTGATCGGGCCAGTTGACCATCTGCAGAAAGGCCGCAAAGCGGTCGGGATCCTGCGCCACCGGCTTGATCTGGCGGCCCTGCGTCAGGAACCCCGCCAGCGCAAAGCCGGGGATCAGCGTGGCCAGCCCGATCAGTGTGGGCAGCATCCGCCGCCACCAGCCCTGACTGCGTAGCCACAGATGCAGCCCGATGCAGCCATGCACCCAGACGATCAGCAGCAGCAGCGACTGTTTCCAGCCATCTGCCGAATCCCACAATAGGAACTGCAGCAGCGCCATGCTGTCATCCACGCCAAGGCGCTCATGGGCCAGGCGGGTATAGATCAGATGCGGCAGCAGCAGGATCGGGATGCTCAGCCCCAGCACATATTGCAGCAGCTTGTCGGGGGGCATGGCCAGCGACCGGCGCGTGGCCAGTTCATAAAGCGCCAGCCCCGAATGCCCCAGCAGCGCTGCATAAAGCAGCAGCGATCCCAGCCCGCTGCGCGTCAGCAGCAGCCGCAGATCCTGCGCGCCCTGCTGCAGGTCGGCCGAAAACAGGCCCAGCCCGATATTGAGGAAATGCAGCAGCACATAGGCAAACAGAACCAGCCCCGAGGCAATGCGCAGGCGCGTGGCCCATGTTCCCTGCCAAAGCTGGCTCATGCACTGGTCTCCGTTGCGGTTAGACCGAAACAGTGCGGGGTCGGGCCCGCGCGGTCAACCGCCGGGCCCGATGAGGTGGTGCACAGTGGCTGTGCGTCAGTCGTCCTGTTCGGCCAGGAACCGTTCGGCATCAAGTGCGGCCATGCAGCCCATGCCGGCGCTGGTCACGGCCTGACGATAGGTGTGGTCGGTCAGGTCACCGGCGGCAAAGACACCGGGGATCGACGTTTCGGTGCTGCCCGGTTTGGTCACCACATACCCGCCATGATGGGTGTCGAGCTTGTCCTTGACCAGCTCGCTTGCCGGGGCGTGGCCGATGGCGACAAAGACGCCCTTGGCCGGGATCTCAGTGATTTCGCCGGTTTCCACATGTTTGACACGCACGCCTTCGACGCCCAGCGGGGCGTCGGTGCCCACGACCTCGTCAAGTTCGTGGAACCACAGCGGTTCGATCTTGTCGTTCTTGTGCAGCCGATCCTGCAGGATCTTTTCGGCGCGCAGCTCGTCGCGGCGATGGATCAGCGTGACCTTGGATGCAAAGTTGGTCAGGAATAGGGCCTCTTCCACGGCGGTGTTGCCGCCGCCGATCACCACGATTTCCTGGCCGCGATAGAAGAACCCGTCGCAGGTTGCACAGGCCGACACGCCAAAGCCCTTGAATTTCTCTTCCGACGGCAGGCCCAGCCATTTGGCGCGCGCCCCGGTGGCCAGAATGATGGCATCGGCGGTGTAGGTCTTGCCGCTGTCGGCCTTGGCGGTGAAGGGTCGGTTTTCCAGGTCCAGTTCCGTGATGTAGTCCGAGATCACCTCGCAGCCCATGGCGCGGGCGTGGCCCTCCATGCGCACCATCAGGTCGGGGCCCTGCACCTCGGTGTCGCCGGGCCAGTTTTCAACCTCGGTCGTGGTGGTCAGCTGGCC
>JAOXSC010000196.1 GCA_025800215.1 Marinibacterium sp. | reverse complement strand
CAACATGGCGCGGTCGCTGTCGCCGCGCCAATAGGCGCCGGCGATGGACATCAGCTTGAACGCATCGCCCGGCACCTGACCGGTATGCTGCAGATGCGGGCCGCGGCACAGATCCTGCCAGTCGCCATGCCAGTACATGCGCAAGGGTTCATTGCCCGGAATGCTCTCGATCAGCTCGACCTTGTAGGGTTCGTTGCTGTCGCGATAGAACTGGATCGCGCGGTCACGATCCCAGATTTCGGTGCGCACGGGTTCGCGCAGGTTGATGATCTCTTTCATCTTCTTCTCGATGAGGCCGAGATCATCCGGGGTAAAGGGCTCGGCCCGGTCGAAATCGTAATACCAGCCGTTTTCGATGACGGGGCCGATGGTGACCTTGGTTTCGGGCCAGATTTCCTGAACGGCGCGGGCCATGATATGGGCCAGATCGTGGCGCACCAGCTCGTTGGCCTGAACTTCGTCCTTCATGGTGTGAATGGCGATGCTGGCATCCGCGTCGATCGGCCAGGCCAGATCCCAGTGCTGGTCGTTCACGGTCGCGCTGATGGCCTTCTTGGCCAGCGAACTGGAAATGTCGGCCGCGACCTGCGCAGGGGTGACGCCCGCGTCATAGGATCGTGCATTGCCATCGGGAAAGGTGAGGGAGATCTGAGTCATCTTGGACTCCTCGTCGGTTTGGCGCCCACGGAACGCCCGGTTGCGGGTATGTGTGTGGCGCTTCCTTTCGCAGGTGCGGCACGGGCTGTCAACGCGGGATGCGCGCGCTTGCGGTCGGCGCAGGGGCGCGGCATGGTCGGGGCCGCTGACGAGGGAGATCGCAACATGGCGCAACCGCAATATCTCGATACCGCGCAGGGGCGGCGGATCGCCTATCACCTGACGCCCGGCACCGGTCCGATGGTGGTGTTTCTGGGCGGGCTGAAATCCGACATGGAGGGCACCAAGGCGCTGCATCTGGAAGCCTGGGCACAGGCGCAGGGGCGCGCGTTTCTGCGGTTCGACTATTCCGGCCATGGTCAAAGCAGCGGCCGTTTCGAAGACGGCGCCATCGGGGACTGGCATCAGGATACGCTGGCGGTGATCGACAGCCTGACGGGCGGGCCGCTGGTGGTTGTGGGTTCGTCCATGGGGGGCTGGCAGGCGCTGCTGCTGACGCGGGCGCGGCCCGAACGGGTGGCCGGTCTGGTCACCATCGCCGCCGCGCCGGACTTCACCGAAGACGGCTATTGGGCCGGGTTCACCGATGACCAGAAAGCAGTGATCGAGGCCGGCGGCCAGATCGAACTGCCCTCGGACTACATGGAGCCCTATGTGGTCACCGCCCACATGATCCACAGCGGACGGGCGCATCTGGTGCTGCGCAGCCCCCTGTCGCTGCCGATGCCTGTGCGGTTCCTGCAGGGCACGGCCGACAGCGCGGTGTCGGTGGACACGGCGGTGCGGCTGCTTGATCACGCCAGCGGCGATGACATGCGTCTGCTGCTGGTCAAGGATGCCGATCACCGCTTTTCCGACGACACGTGCCTCGGGCTGATCGAAGAGGCCGTGATGCAGGTTCTGGGGGCGTGACCCGGCGGCTTTACTTCATCACCCATGGCGAGGTGCTGATCGACCCCGATGTGCCGGTGCCCGACTGGCCCCTGTCCGAGATCGGGCGCCAGCGCCACGCCGTGGCCGCCGGTGCCGACTACATCCGGGGCGTGACCGCGATCCATTCCAGCGATGAACGCAAGGCGAAGGACGGGGCGGGCATTCTGGCCGATGCGCTTGGCCTGCCGGTGACGGTCACCCACGATCTGCATGAAAACGATCGCAGCGCCACCGGCTATCTGCCAAAGGCCGAATTCGAAGCGGTGGCGGATGCGTTCTTTGCCCATCCCGACCGCTCGATGCGGGGCTGGGAAACCGCGCGCGACGCGCAGGCCCGGATCGTGCGCGCGGTGCAGGGGATCGTGGCGCGCGACAGCGGCCCCGGCGACATTGCCATTGTGGCCCATGGTGGCGTGGGGGCGTTGCTGCTGGCCCATGTGCGGGGCGAGCCGATCAGCCGCCGTCTGGACCAGCCCGGCGGGGGCGGGGGCAACCGGCTGACGCTGGGCCTGCCGGATCTGACACTGATCGACGGCTGGCGCCCCATCGAAGACGGGGGGCGGGCATGATCCGGCTGCTTGGGCTGATCGTGGCAGGGCTGATCGGGGGCGGCTGGATCCTGTCGGCGCTGTCGCGTCCCGACCTGTCCGCCAGCTTTGATCCGCGCCGCTTTGGCGAAGGCGTGCAGGTCTATTTCGAAAGCACCGAAAGCCGCTTTGACGACATCACGCCCGGCGTGCAAAAGCGGGTGATCTGGCGCGACGGGTTCAAGGAACAGCGCAGCCCGGTGTCGATCCTTTATGTGCACGGGTTTTCCGCGACCTCGGAAGAAATCCGCCCGGTGCCCGACATTCTGGCCGAGCGGCTGAACGCCAATCTGGTCTATACAAGGCTGACCGGCCATGGCCGCCCCGGCGCCGCGATGGGCGAGGCGCAGGTCAGCGACTGGATGGCCGACATGGCCGAAGCGCTGGCGGCAGCCCGCGCGGTGGGGGACCGGGTGGTGATTCTGTCCACCTCGACCGGGGGCACGCTGACGGCGGCGGCGCTGCAGGATCCGGTGCTGGCCGAGCGCGTGGCGGCAGCGGTTTTCGTGTCGCCCAATTTCCGCATCAACCAACTGGGGGACCGGGTGCTGACCTGGCCGTTGGCGCGGCTCTGGCTGCCGTGGATCCTTGGGCCTACCCGCAGCTTCGAGCCCGCAGATCCGGATGAGGCGCGCTATTGGACGGTGTCCTACCCGTCTGTGGCGGTGCTGCCGATGGCCGAGCTGGTCGCGGCGGTGGATCGCATGGACATGCGCGGCGTTACCGTTCCCGCGCTGTTCTGGTTTTCGAATGATGATCAGGTGGTGCGCCCCGACGCCACCTGGGCCATGGCGGCCCGGTGGGGCGGGCCGGTCACGGTGCAGACGGTCACCATGGGGCCGGGCGACGATCCGTCAAGCCATGTGGTCACCGGGGCGATCATGTCGCCCGGTCAGGTCGATCCGGCTGCGGATGAGATGGAGCATTGGGTGCGGCAGGTTCTCGACTGAGCCCGCCGCCTTTATGTGACGGGCAGCACCGCCGGTGCCGCCCTGATCTTATTCTGCCGCTTTGCGTGCGGGGGCATCGGCGCGGTTGGCGTCGATGAACTCCAGAACCAGCGGGCGGATATTGTCGCGCCAGCTGCGCCCGGCAAAGATGCCATAATGGCCTGCGCCGGGTTCCAGATGGCTGGCCTTTTTGCTGTCGGGCAGGCCGGTGCACAGATCAAGCGCGGCAACACACTGGCCGGGGGCCGAAATGTCGTCATTGGCGCCTTCGACGGTTTTGACCGCCACATTGGTGATCTTGCCGATATCGACCTTGTGCCCGTCCACGACAAATTCGTTCTTGGCAATCTCGCCTTTCTTGAAGATGCGATCCACGGTGGACAGGTAGAATTCGGCGCACATGTCCATGACCGCAAGGTATTCGTCATAGAACCGGTTGTGCTGATCATGGTCTGCGCCTTCGCCCTTGGCGACACGCTGGATCTGGTCGGTAAAGGCCTTGGAATGGCGGTCGGCATTCATCGACATGAAGGATGCGAGCTGCAGCAGGCCGGGATAAACCATGCGGCCCACACCCTTGTATTTGAAACCCACGCGCTGGATCATGGTTTCTTCCAGCTGGCCCATGGTGACGCGGTGGCCGAAATCGGTCACTTCGGTCGGGGTGGCGTTGGGGTCGATCGGCCCGCCGATCAGCGTCAGCGTGCGCGGCTGCGCATCCGGGTCAAGCTCGGCCAGATAGGCGGTGGCGGCCAGCGTCAGCGGCGCAGGCTGGCAGACCGCGATCACATTGGTGTCGGGGCCCAGGAACCGCATGAATTCCATCAGGTAGAGCGTGTAGTCTTCGATATCGAACTTGCCGGCACTGACAGGGATGTCACGGGCATTGTGCCAGTCGGTCACGTAGACTTCGCAATCGGGGATCAGCGACCGCACGGTGCTGCGCAGCAATGTCGCGTAATGGCCTGACATCGGCGCCACCAGCAGCACCTTGCGCGGGCTGGGATCACGCCCCAGCACCTTGAAATGGATCAGATCGCCAAACGGCTTTTCCACCGCGATCTGCTTTTCGACAATATGGTCCTTGCCGTCTTCGCAGGTCATGGTGCGGATGCCCCAGCTGGGTTTGACCACCATGCGCGCAAAGGTGCGTTCGGTCACTTCGCCCCAGGCGGCCATCCAGTTCATCGCCGGGTTGGGGATCATGCTGAACATCGGGTAAGATGCAAGGGAATGGGCGGACGCGCCCAGCCATTGATTGGTGTTCCGGATGGTTTCCATCAGATCGTACGTCATCATGTAACGCAATTCGGGTCTCCTTCGTAATTCCCGCCCGAAGCGGACCAATCGTCGCTTTGCCTCCCGAAACGCACGACGCTACTATTGGGTGGGGAAGGTAAAAGGGATCTCTTAAAATGACAACCAAGGATGGCGAAACCGACAATGCGTCGGGGCAACATCTCGAGCATCTTACAGAAAATCTGGCTAAGGTAGAGCGGCTGTCGCAACGTCTGCTTGATGTGCTCGCGCACAAGCCGTCGCACAATCCGGGGCTCGACGCCCCGAATCACGAGGTTTTCACCAAGGCGGCGGCATCCTACTGGTCGCAGATGATCCAGAACCCGGCCAAGATCCTGGAACACCAGATTGATTATTGGGCAAAATCGGTGACCCATTTCATTGATGCCCAGCAGATGCTGGCGCGCGGCAAGCTGGCCGCGCCCGCCGACAAGGGCCCGACGGACAAACGCTTTTCCAATCCGCTGTGGGACACGCACCCCTATTTCAACTTCCTCAAGCAGCAGTATTTCATCAACGCGCGCGCGCTTGAACAGGCGGTGGCGGATGCCGAAGACCTCAGCGATCTTGAACGGCACCGGCTGAGCTATTTCACCAAGCAGATCATCGACCTTCTGTCGCCGACCAATTTCCTGGCCTCCAACCCCGATGCGCTGGAACGCGCCGTGGAAACCGAAGGCCAGTCGCTGGTGGATGGGCTGGAAAACCTTGTTGCGGATCTTGAGGCGAATAACGGCGAGCTTGTCGTGCGCCTGGTGGATGAAGACGCGTTCGAGGTGGGCGACAACATCGCCACGGCGCCGGGCAAGGTGGTGTTCCGCAATCGCATGATGGAAATCATCCAGTTCGAACCGGCCACGGACGAGGTCTATGAAACCCCGATCATCCTCTTCCCGCCCTGGATCAACAAATACTACATCCTCGACCTGAAGCCGGAAAACAGCTTTATCAAATGGGTGACCGAGCAGGGGTTCACCATCTTCGTGGTCAGCTGGGTCAACCCCGATGTCAGCTATTCCGACGTCGGGATGGAAGACTACATCGAAGACGGGTTCCTGACCGCGATCAACGAGGTCAAAACCATCACCAAGCAAAAGCAGGTCAACGCGATCGGCTATTGCATCGCCGGAACCACCCTGTCGCTCAGCCTGTCGCTGCTCAAACAGCGCAAGGACAAGTCGGTGAAATCTGCCACTTTCTTCACCGCGCTGACCGATTTTTCGGATCAGGGGGAATTCACGCCCTTCCTGCAGGACGACTTCATTGATGCCATCGACGCCGAGATCGACGACAAGGGCATCCTGCCGGCCTATATCATGGCGCGCACCTTCAGTTTCCTGCGCTCGAACGACCTGATCTTTGGCCCGGCGATCCGCAGCTACATGATGGGCAAGACCCCGCCAGCCTTTGATCTGCTCTACTGGAACGGCGATGGCGCCAACCTGCCGGGGCGGATGGCGCATACCTATCTGCGCGAGCTGTGCCAGAAGAACACCTTTGTCGGCGACGGGACCGAGCTGCTTGATCACACGCTCCATGTGGGTGATGTGGATGTGCCGCTGTTTTCGGTGACCTGCGAAACCGACCATATCGCGGCATGGAAGGATTGTTATCGCGGGGTCCAGCAGATGGGGTCCAAGAACAAGACCTTCATCGTGGGCGAAAGCGGTCACATTGCAGGCGTGGTGAACCCGCCCAGCAAGAAGAAATACGGGCACTACACCAATGGCGATCTGAGCCTGAGCGCCGATGACTGGATGTCGGGTGCCGATTTCCACGAAGGGTCGTGGTGGCCGCTCTGGGGGACCTGGCTGCGCCAGCGTTCGGGCAAAAAGGTGCCGGCGCGTGTCCCCGGTGCCCTGAAAAGCCACCCGGCGCTGTGTGATGCCCCCGGCACCTATGTCAAGGTAAAGGCCTGATCAGAAAGACATTCGGCGGCCCCGGCGGGTAAATCGGGGCCGCGAAACGCTGTCTTTTCTCTGCGTCGCAGCATTTTTTTCTTGAAATGCTGCGACGCAGCATTCATATTGCTTTCATCGGATGCACGGGGCAGGCCCGGCTCGAATGAAACAAGGATGAGTAAGATGGCCACGACTCAAGATTTCACGACTGTCCTCAAAGACATGATGGGCGCCTTCCCGGTGGACACCGCTGCAATGGAAGACGCGTTCAAGACCACCGCGACGCTGAACGAAAAACTGACCGGCGTTGCTCTGGAAGCCGCCGAAAAGTCGGCCGAGCTGTCCTCGAAATGGACCAAAGAGACGCTGGCCAAAGTGGCCGAGCTGTCGAAAGCCAAAGCCGAGCCCGCAGACTATGCTAAGGCGATGACCGATTTCGCATCGTCGACCGCCGAAGCCGCCGCTGAAAACATGGCAGCCTTTGCTGAGATCGCCAAGAAAGTTCAGATGGAAACCGTCGAACTGATGATGGCCGCAGGCAAAGACATGTCCGAAGACGCCACCGCCGCCGTCAAGAAAGCCACCGAAGAGGTGACGGCCGCGGCCAAGAAGGCAGCAGCCAAGTAAGAACGCGAACCTGCACCTTCCTTCCTCCCAACCCGGTGCAATCGCGGGGGCGGATCCGAGACATCGGATCCGCCCTTTGTCGTTTGGTTGACATGACTTGCGTCTTTCCTTTTGTCCTTTGCTCGCCTAGGCTTGCTGCAATGCTGCATCCCAGGGAGGGACAAAGATGGGCGACACACAGAACCCCTTGCTGATCAAACGCTATGCCAGTCGCAGGCTCTACAATACCGAAACCAGCGATTACGTGACGCTGGAAGATATTGCCGGGTTCATTCGCGAAGGCCGCGAGGTGCAGATCGTGGATCTGAAGTCGGGCGACGACCTGACCCGGCAATACCTGCTGCAGATCATCGCCGAACACGAAAGCCGCGGTGAAAACGTGCTGCCGGTGAATGTGCTGAACGATCTGGTGCGTTCCTACATGGTGCCGGGCGGCGGGATGATGCCGCATTTCCTGCAGACGTCGTTCGACATGATGCGCGAAAGCCAGTCCAAGATGATGGAAAACATGTCGGCGATGAACCCGATGGCGCAGATGCCGGGCTTTGAGGCGATCAAAGCCCAGCAAGAGGCGTTCCTGAAGGCGATGACCGGCGGGCTGTCCAAGAACTGGGGCTCGGGCCCTCAGGCCGAAACCAAGGATGACGGCGACGCACCCGAAGATCTGGATACGATCAAAAAGCAGCTGGCCGAGCTGCAGGCCAAACTCTCCAAGCTTAGCTGATCCCGACCCGCTCCAGAAGGGGCAGTGGTCAGATAGGGGACCCATATGATAAGGCCCGCGCCGATCCCCGGCACGGGCCTTTGTCGTTTCAGATGGCGTCAGCCTCAGGTGCCGTAGGCGCGCACCGGGCCCATGACATCGCCCACCGCGCCCAGCAGGATGTCGGCGATCAGGTCCAGCTCGTCCCGGCTCAGGCGCACCGGCAGGCGCACGTCGCAGGCCTTCATCAGCATTGCGCGGGTCTGCGGCAGCTCGGGCAGATCGGGCACGAACTGCCAGTTCCAGAATGCGCGGGCATTGTCGTTCGACAGGCCGAACACCTGCACCTTGACACCGCGCGCCTCGGCGGCGGCGGCAAAGGCGCGGATTTCGGCCTCGTCCATGCCGACCATGTTGAACTGGATCGAATCCGGCGCGCGGATTTCGGGGTCAAGCGGTGCGGGCACCTCGATATAGGGGGATGCGTTCAGCAGGGCGGCCACGTGGTCATGGTTGGTGCGCCCGTCACGCACGCGGCGCGCCAGCTCGGGCAGCTGCGGGCGGATCACGGCGGCCGACAGGTTGCTCATGCGCAGATTGTACAGCGGCAGGGTGTTCTGCACGGCGGCAAAGGCATCCTGCAGAACCGGGTGCTTTTTCCAGTTGTGCTCATAGGCGCCCGACATGATCACCGCACGCGCCACCAGATCGGCGTCATCGGTGATCAGGATGCCGCCTTCGCCGGCGTTGATCATCTTGTAGGACTGAAAGGAAAAGCAGCCGATCTTGCCGATGGTGCCGATATTGCGCCCGTCCCAGGTGGTGCCCAGCGAATGTGCTGCGTCTTCGATCACGGGGATGTTGCGGGCGTCGCACAGCGCCATGATGGCATCCATGTCGCTGGTATGGCCGCGCATGTGGCTGATGATGACGGCCTGGATGTCCTGGTCAAGCTTGGCTTCGAAATCGGCCAGGTTCACGCGGTAATTGTCGCCCACTTCGCACAGAACCGGCAGGCAGTCGGCATGCACCACCGAAGACGGCACGGCGGCAAAGGTAAAGCCGGGGATCAGCACCCGCGCGTCGCGCGGCAGGTTCAGCGCCTTCAGCGACAGAAACAGCGCCGCCGAACAGGACGACACCGCCAGCGCGTATTTGGCCCCCAGAAGCGCGGCAAACTCGGCCTCGAGCAGCGCCACGGGCGCATCCTGCGGGGCGGTATACCGAAACAGATCGCCCGATTGCAGCAGCGCTTCGATGGCGTCGCGGGCAGCTTCGGGAATGGGTTCGGCCTGATGCACGTCGGGAGCTTGTGTCATATTTGGCTTTCCTTAAACGAGTCTTTGGGTTTCCTAAATCAAAGCCCGTCCTGAACCAAGGGGAATCCCGCCCTGCGGCGAAATTTCACCAAACTGTCGTGTTGCGTGGGACACGTCTCTGACCGCCGCCGCGCGCAGGCCAAAGGTAGGGCGGGCTTCAGCCCGCCACCCCCCTTGACCTGCCTTGGCCCGCCATGGCCCGCGATCAGACGTTCAGCAGAAGATGCTCACGTTCCCAGGGCGAAATCACCTGAAGGAACTCTTCGTATTCGGCCCGTTTCACGATGCCGTAGACGCGCGCAAATTCGGTGCCCAGTACCTCGTGCAGATCGCCTGCGGCATCAAACAGATCCAGCGCCTGCCCCATGACCGGGGGAATGTCGGCCTCGCCCTCATAGGCATCGCCCTGGAATTCCTCGGACGGCTCGATCTGCTGCATCAGCCCCAGATAGCCACAGGCCAGCGACGCGGCGATCCCCAGATAGGGGTTGCAATCCATCCCCGCCAGACGGTTTTCGACCCGGCGGCTCTGGGCGTCCGACAGCGGCACGCGGATGCCGGTGGTACGGTTGTCGCGCGCCCAGCCCAGATTGATCGGTGCCGCGTGATCGCGCACATACCGCCGATAGCTGTTCACATAGGGCGCCATCACCGCGATGGCGCTTGGCAGATGGGTCTGCAGCCCGCCGATGAAATGGTAGAAGGCCGGGGTCGCCTCGCCTTCGGCATCAGAAAAGATGTTCTGCCCGGTCGCGAGCTCCATCACCGAATGGTGGATATGCATCGCACTGCCCGGCTCGCTGGCAATCGGCTTGGCCATGAAGGTGGCGAAACATTCGTGGCGCAGGGCGGCTTCGCGGATCAGGCGTTTGAAATAGAACACCTCATCGGCCAGCTTCACCGGGTTGCCATGGCGCAGGTTGATCTCAAGCTGACCGGCGCCGCCTTCCTGGGTGATGCCGTCGATCTCGAAGCCCTGGGCTTCGGCGAAATCATAGATGTCGTCGATCACCGGGCCGAATTCGTCCACCGCCGTCATCGAATAGGCCTGCCGCGCCGCCGCCGGGCGGCCTGAACGGCCCATCATCGGCTCGATCTCGTTGGCCGGATCAAGGTTGCGGGCCACCAGAAAGAACTCCATCTCGGGCGCCACGACAGGTTTCCAGCCGCGCGCCTCATACAGCCCGACAACCTGCTTCAGGACATTGCGCGGGCTGAACGGGATCGGCACGCCTTCGCGGTCAAAGGCATCATGGATCACCTGCAGCGTCCAGTCGCCGGTCCAGGGGGCTGCGGTGGCCGTGCTCATGTCCGGGCGCAGCACCATGTCGCGTTCGATAAAGCCTTCTTCGCCCGCCGCTTCGCCCCAGCCGCCGGTGATGGTCTGGTAAAAGATGCTGTCGGGCAGGTGGAAATAGGGCATGCGCGCGAATTTGGTGGCCGGAACGGCCTTGCCGCGTGCAATCCCCGGCAGGTCCGAGATCACGCATTCGACCTCGTCCAGGCGCCGCCCCTCCAGATAGGTGCGCGCAGCGTCGGGCAGGGTGTCCATCCAGTCGCTCATGGCGCGGTCTCCGTCTGTGTCAGGATGTGGATCATATGCGCCGCAATCTCGGCGCTGTCGACCGGCAGGTCGCGGGTTTGGCCGATTGCGTCGAGCAGCGGTGCGGGCACCACGCCCTTGCCACGGGTGCGGGCCAGCCCGTCGATGAAATCGGCGTTGTATTCAGGATGGGGCTGCACCGTCCAGATGTGGTCCCCATAGGCCAGCATGGCATTTTCGCAAAACGCGCTGGATCCCACCACGCGGGCGGTGGGGGGGCATTGAGTCACCTGATCCTGGTGCCAGGCATTCAGCGCGACGGTGCGCTCGCCCATGGTGTATTCGCAGCGCCCAACAGACCAGCCCCCGGAAAATTTCTCGACCTTGCCGCCAAGCGCCTGGGCAATGATCTGATGACCAAAGCAGACCCCGATCAGCGGCCGCCCGGATGCGGCAATGTCACGGATCAGCGTTTCCAGCAGCGCGATCCAGGCGTGGTCTTCATAGGCGCCGTGGCGTGAGCCGGTGATCACCCAGCCATCGGCGGCGTCGGGGCTGTCGGGCAGCACCCCGTTTTCGACATCATAGCCCACAAAAGACCGCCCGTCGCCGCCCAGCAGCTGGGCGAACATCGCGTCATAATCGCTGAAATCCCCGGCAAGCTCTTGGGGGACGTGGCCGGTTTGCAGGATGCCGATTTTCATGACTCACCAGTGTTTGATCAAAATAGGGTCCGGGCGCTGCCTGTGCGCGATCATACCCGCTCAAGCCAGTCGCGCCAGCGCGCGTCTTTGGGGATCTGGGCGAATTCCCGGATCTCTTGTCGTTTGAGACGCACAAGGCAGTCGATCAGCACCGATGGAAAGATGCGCGCCATGATCGGGCTTTCGGCCAGGCGATCCACCGCCGTGCCCCAGTCGGCGGCCAGTTCGGGGGCGCCTGTTGTCGCATAGGCGCTGCCGGTGATGGGGGCGGGCGGGGTCATGGCGTCTTCGATCCCGATCAGGGCGGCCCCCAGGATGGCGGCGAACATCAGATAGGGGTTGGTGTCGCCGCCCGCCACGCGGTGTTCGATGCGCCGCGCCGCCGCCGGGCCTCCGGGAATGCGCAGCGCCACGGTGCGGTTCTCATAGCCCCACATCGCCGCCGTGGGCGCATGGGCGCCCGGCACGAACCGGTCATAGGAATTGCCGTGGGGCGCAAAGATCAGCGTGCTGTCGGGCATCGCAGCCAGACAGCCCGCCACCGCCTGACGCAGCAGATCCGAGCCCGTGGCGCTGCCATCGTCAAAGATGTTCCGCCCCGCATCATCCAGCACCGAAAAATGCAGATGCAGCCCGTTGCCCGCGTCATCGGCATAGGGTTTGGCCATGAAGCTGGCGGCAAAGCCATGGCGGCGGGCGATCCCCTTGACCATTTCCTTAAACAGCAGCGTGTCATCCGCCGCGCGCAGGGCATCGCCATGGGTCAGGTTGATTTCGAACTGCGCCACCCCGGCTTCGGATGTGGCGGCATCGGCGGGCAGGCCCATGGCATCGGCGGCGGCGTAAAGATCGCTCAGGAACCCGTCGAACTGATCAAGATAGCGCAGCGACAGAACCTCGCCGCCATTGGATGGCCGCCCCGAGATCGGCTCGTGCGGGGCACGTGCGGCAGGGCCGCTGTCGTCGATCAGGGTGAATTCCAGCTCGGTCGCGGCGATGACATGCCAGCCGCGCGCGGCGTAGCGGTCGAGCACGCGGATCAGCGCTTGGCGGGGATCGGCGTCAAATGGGGTGCCGTCTTCGTGATACATGCCCACGGGCACCAGCGCGCTTGGGGTGGCCAGCCAGGGCATCGGCAGCGGGCCGCGCCCGGTGGGGCGCAGCGTGCAATCCTGATCGCCGCTGTCAAAGACCAGCGGGCTGCCATCAATATCATGGCCCCACAGATCCACGTTCACCGCCGAATAGGGCATGCGCGCGGTGCCTTTTTCCAGCTTGGCCGCGGCCTGCACAGGCAGGCGTTTGCCGCGCAGTTGGCCGTTCAGATCGCAGGTTGCGATGCGAATGCTGTGAAATCCGGACAGATCCATGGTGGGGCCTCATTTGCTGCGGCCCAAGACTTGCATTCGCCGCGCAGACCCGCAAGGCAAATTTGATCATATTACGCCCGCCCCCCGGAAAGGGGGGTCAGCGGATCAGGTTTGGGCGATAGCGCAGGCGCGGGCGGGCGGTTTTGGGAACGTGCCGGTTGAGGCGCGCGTTCACGCGGCCAAAGATCCAGATCACCACCAGCGTCAGCAGGATGAAATAGAGCGCCAGGATCGGGTAGGGGACAAAAGGGTTGAACGTCTTGTCGGCAAAGTAATTGGCGTAATACAGCGCATCGCCCCTTTGCTGGCGCGCCGGAAAGCCGGAAAAATAGACCAGCGTTGTGGCGTGAAACAGAAAGATCGCTTCGTTGGTATAGGCCGGCCAGGCCAGCCGCAGCGTGGTCGGCCAGATGATCCGGCGGAACCGGGGCCAGCCGGTCAGCCCATAGGCATCGGCCGCCTCCACATCGCCCTTGGGAACCGATTGCAGCGCGCCGTAAAAGATTTCGCCCGAATAGGCGGAGGTGTTGAAGAACAGCACGATCAGCGCCCCCAGCCAGGCCGAGGTGAACGGATCAAAGAACGGGTGCGTGCTCTTGAGCGACAGGAACACGAAATAGGCAAAGAAGAACTGGATAAAGAGCGGCGAGCCGCGGAAGACAAAGATGAAGGCTTCGGCAGGTTTGCGCAGCACCGCCCGCGGCGACGCCTTGCCCAGGGCCAGCACCGTGGCCAGCGCAAAGCCGCTGATCAGGGCGAAGACGCCGAAATAGATGTTCCAGATCATGCCCGACCCGATCAGAACGAAATGTTCACAGATCGTGAAATCGCTGCGCGGCAGCAGCCGTTCGCCAATGCCGATCGACCGAAGCCCGTAATCCTGCAGGGTTTGCCAGCAACTCATGCCGCCGCCTTTCGCAGCGCTTCGCCGCCGGTTGTGGCCTGCCCATGCGACAGGCGGGTGGTCAGCTTGCCCAGGGCGATTTCGGACAGTTTGGTAAAGCCCAGATAGAACACCAGCAGCGCCAGGAAATACCACATGCGCCAGTCGCCATGGGGATAGTCGGTAAAGCGCGCGGTCTTGGTGCCGCCCAGTTCGCGGGCCCAATAGACGATGTCTTCGATCCCCAGCAGGAACAGCAGCGGCGTGGCCTTGATCAGCACCATCCACAGGTTCGACAGGCCGGGCAGCGCATAAAGCCACATCTGCGGCACCACCACGCGCCAGAATGTCTGGCGTCTGGTCATGCCATAGGCTTCGGCCGTTTCCTGCTGAGCGCGGGGCACGGCGTTCATGGCGCCAAACAGCACATTGGCCGCAAAGGCACCAAAGACGATGGCAAAGGTAAAGACCGCAAGGAAGAACCCGTAGGTTTCATGCACCCATTCAGGGGCCGTCCCCAGCGGCAGCTTGGCCTGCGCGCAGACGATGAAATCCGATCCCTGCCGGATCGGGTCGGTCCATTCAGGGCACATCAGCCGGTGCCGCCCGTATTCGAACAGCTGATCCAGCGCGATGACAAAGAACAGGAAAAACGCAATATCGGGCACACCGCGCACGATGGCGATATAGAGCCGCCCCAGCCACGACACCGGCGCGACATGCGACCGTGCGGCGGTCGCCCCCACAAAGCCAAAGCCAAGCGCGATCGGCGCGGTGATCGCCAGCAGGACCAGCACCTTCACGAAGGACCAGTAGAACGACATGTGGCTGCCAGTCGTCAGATAGCAGGACAGCCAGGCGGCCCGGCCAAGCGTGTCAGGATCGGTGCAGTAGGAAAACATCGCAAAAACCGGTCAGCGAAGGGGGGCTGTCGGGATCAGCCCGACAGGGCAGGGACCGGCCCGGAAGGGCCGGACCCGTTCGATCAGTTGTAGATGGCGGCGTCTTCGCCGAACCACTTCTTGATCATGGTGTTGAGCGTGCCGTCCTCTTTCATCGAGGCGATGGCCGCATCAAACGTGTCTTTCAGCTGGGCGTCGCTTTCGCGGATGCCGATGCCCAGACCACCGCCAAGCGGCACGTCCTGACCGGCAAAGACCAGCTCGCCGCCCGATGCTTCGACCATGGGCACCAGGAAATCCTTGTCGGCAAAGACCGCATCGGCTTCGCCATT
>JAOXSC010000187.1 GCA_025800215.1 Marinibacterium sp. | reverse complement strand
ACCGGGTTCACCGCCGAGCCCTTGATCGCGTCATAGCGGGCGCGGATCTCTTTTTCGGCGTCGGTTGCGGGATCTTCGGGGTAGTCGGGGATGTCATAGCCCTGCCCCTGCAGTTCGGTCACGGCAGCCACCAGCTGCGGCACCGATGCCGAAATGTTGGGCAGCTTGATCACGTTGGCGCCTGCTTCCTTCACCAGCTCGCCCAGGGCGGCCAGATCGTCACCCTGACGCTGCGCGTCGGTCAGGTTTTCGGGGAAGGTGGCGATGATGCGGCCCGCCAGCGAAATGTCACGCGTGCCGACGCTGACACCGGCCGCCCCGGCAAAGCTGCGGATGATCGGCAAAAGCGAGGCCGAGGCCAGCTCCGGCGCTTCGTCTACGATGGTATACAATAGATCCGAGGAGGTGTTCTCTGCCATGTTCCACAACCCTTTTTTGCGTGTATCCGAGAAAGCCAAAGGCCGGTGCCAGGGGCTGGATCGCCCCCACCCGGTTGCGGCCCGTTTAAGGCCTTTGGGCACAAAGATCAATTCTTTGCGTCCAGAAAGGGCGGGGCATGATGCCACGGCCCAAAGATGGCCCGAAGAGGGCGTCGCGTTAACCATTTGGCAAGGCTCCGCGCACAGCATCGGACAAACGCGCGGGCAACCGCCGCCGACACGGCCAGCGGCACCGGGGCGGCAGACAGGCCCGCGCCTGCGCGTTAGGCCAAGATCCGACATCCTGTTGCCAAAGGTCAAATTCATGCCCCGCACCCGCCTGCCCATGCTGCTGATTTTCTGTGCATGTGTTGTCGTGGCCGGCTGGGCCCGTGCCCCGCTGACCAGAGGCGATCCGGTGCTGATCTTTCACGCGCCCTGGCATTCGGCATCGGACATCATCACGCAGGCAAAAGGCAGCGAAATCGGACCCGAAGGTCTGGCGGGTGGCACTTTTGCCTATCCCGAAGACACCACAACGGATCCCGATGATTTCCGCACCCGGCTGCAACATCATGGTGCTCTTCTGGTTCTTCCAGGGGCAAAGCTGATGGACCTGTGCATGTAGCGGCCCGCGGCGTGGCCCAGGGCCTGAACAAGACGCGCACACCCGTGGCACGCGGCGGTCGCGAAGCATCGCGATCACGGGGCTTGGCCAAAGGGGAATGGTGGGTGATGAGAGACTCGAACTCCCGACATCTTCGGTGTAAACGAAGCGCTCTACCAACTGAGCTAATCACCCGTGCGGCGCGTCTTACTATTGCTGCGCACCGGGATGCAAGCCCTGAAATGCCCCTGCCCCACAAGACAGCGCACGCCCCCCGACAGCATCACCGCAAAACGCAAACCGGCCCGCGGCCATCAGGCCCGAGCCGGTAAGACAAAGGGGAAAATGGTGGGTGATAAGAGATTCGAACTCCTGACATCTTCGATGTGAACGAAGCGCTCTACCACTGAGCTAATCACCCGTGAGGCGGTCTATTATCGACTGCCGCGCGGCTGCGCAAGGGGGTGTCAGAGCTTTTCGTCATCTTCTGCCAACATCACCCGCAGCATGTGCACATCGCCGGATGCACCCGCGATCTTCTTGTTCAGCTTCAGGTGCCCGAATTGCGGCGTGCGCACGTCGCGGCCGTCCAGAATCGCCTGGCGCAGCATCGCCATCAGCGCGTCGCTGACGGCCATGACTTCTTTGCGGCCCAGCTCGGTCGTTTCCATGAGACCTTCGATGATGTCACGGCGCTGAAGCGGCCCGGGCTTCTTGTTGGCCTTGGCCGGGGCAGTGTTGGAAGACTGAGGCGTAGATGTGCTTTGCGACATGAAAACTGTTTTCCCAGTGCGGATTTCAACAATGGCGCGAACCTAGCGCCAAGTGATCACCCAGACCAGCCCTTTGGTGCCGCGAAACAGGCTGTCCGTCGGTCCACCCTTGGGCGCGCTCGGATCCGCCCAATTCGAAAGCGCCACCCAAGGCGCCTTTGTCGCGACTTTAGCCACTTGCCGTTGCGGGGCGGTGGCGGCAGGCTTGGCCAGCGACACCCCGCAACTAGCTAAGGAAGACACGCATGACCGGTATCACGATCCTGCCTGCGCGGGATTTTTCGTCCAGCGCACTGTGTTCGGCGATGAATGCGGCCTTTTCGGATTATCAGGTCCCCACACATCTGACGGTCGACGCTTTTGACGCGATGATGATCCAGCGCGGGCATGATGCCACGGTTTCGAAAGTGGCGCTCCTGAACGGGGACATTGCGGCCATCTGGCTGATGGGGGTCCGGGGCAGTGCAGCCTATCTGATCGTCAGCGGTACGCGACCCGAGCATCGCGGCCGGGGCCTGTCCAGCGCCTTGGCAGGGGCCGTGCTGGATCAGCTGCGCGCCGCCCGGATCGCCACGTTCCAGACCGAAGTGCTGCAGAGCAACAGCATTGCGCAGCGGCTTTATGCCCGTATCGGAATGGAGCAGAACCGGCGCCTGGGATGCAGCGCGCTGACGCGGCAGATCGCCCCCGGCCCCACCGGCATGGGCATGGGCGCGGATCTGACCGAACAGCCGTGGCCCGACATTGCGCCGCAGGTGGGCGGGTTGCGCGACTGGGCACCATCGTGGCAGCACAGTGACGCACCGCTGACAGCGGCGGGCGCCGATGGCACCTGCATCTGTGCAACTCGGGCCGGGGACCTTCTGGGCTATGTCGCGATGCTGAGCCGAACACGGACCGTGGCCCAGATCGCGGTTGCGCCCAAGGCACGGCGGTGCGGGATCGGGCGCGCGCTGATGGCCGCCGCCCAGCGTCATGGTGCCGGCGGGGCGCTGCGCGTGATCAACTACGACGCCGATGATCGCGGGTTTGCCGCCTATCTAAGGGCCTGCGGCGCAGAGCCGATCGAAGGCCAGTTCGAACTGATCATGCCGTTGCACCCCCATCCCTGACAGAAACGGGGGCGGCCTGATCAGACCGCCCCCGATTGGATGTTCAGGTCGCGGCGGCCGGTCAGGCCGCCCGCAGGGTCAGCACGGCCGCGCGTTAATGGGCCACGGCACCTGCCGCTTCGCCACCGGATCCGGCGCTGGCGGCAGCTGCGGCCTCTTCGGCGGCTTCGTCCCACTCGATGGGCTCGGGCTCGGCCACCAGCGCGTGCTTGAGCACCTCGGACACGTGGCTGACGGGGATGATCTCGAGCCCCTCTTTCACATTGTCCGGGATCTCGGGCAGATCCTTTTCGTTCTCCTGCGGGATCAGCACGGTCTTGATGCCACCGCGCAGCGCGGCGAGCAGCTTTTCCTTGAGCCCGCCAATGGCGCTGGCATTGCCGCGCAGCGTCACCTCGCCCGTCATGGCGATGTCCTTGCGCACCGGGATGCCGGTCAGCACCGACACGATGCCCGTCACCATGGCCAGACCTGCCGACGGGCCATCCTTGGGCGTGGCGCCATCGGGCACGTGCACATGGATGTCCCATTTGTCGAACTGCGTCGGTTTGATCCCGAGCTGAGGGCTGATCGAGCGCACATAGGATGCCGCCGCCTCGATCGATTCCTTCATCACATCGCCCAGCTTGCCGGTCGTCTTCATCCGCCCCTTGCCCGGCAGGCGCAGTGCTTCGATGCTCAGCAGCTCACCGCCAACCGAGGTATAGGCCAGCCCGGTGACAACACCGACCTGATCTTCCTTTTCGGCCAGCCCATAGCGGAACTTGGGCACCCCCAGGAAATCATCCAGATTGTCGGGCGTGACAGTGACGCTGTCGGCCTCTTTCTTGATGATGCGGGTCAGCGATTTGCGCGCCACCTTGGCAATCTCACGCTCAAGGTTCCGCACCCCGGCTTCGCGGGTATAGGTGCGGATGATCTCGGTCAGGGCATCGTCGGTCAGATCGAATTCCTTGTCCTTGAGCCCGTGATTCTTGACCTGCTTGGGCGTCAGATGCGCCTTGGCGATCTCGCGCTTTTCATCCTCGGTGTAGCCCGCCAGCGGAATGATCTCCATCCGGTCCAGAAGCGGGCCGGGCATGTTGTAGCTGTTCGAGGTGGTCAGGAACATCACGTTGGACAGGTCGTATTCGACCTCGAGATAGTGATCGACAAAGGTGCCGTTCTGTTCGGGGTCGAGCACTTCGAGCATGGCCGAGGCCGGGTCGCCACGGAAATCCTGGCCCATCTTGTCGATCTCGTCGAGCAGGATGAGCGGATTGGTGGTTTTGGCCTTTTTCAGCGCCTGAATGATCTTGCCGGGCATGGAGCCGATATAGGTGCGGCGGTGGCCGCGGATCTCGGATTCGTCGCGTACCCCACCAAGGCTGATGCGGATGAATTCACGCCCCGTGGCCTTGGCCACCGATTTGCCCAGGCTGGTCTTGCCCACGCCCGGTGGGCCCACAAGGCACAGGATCGGCCCCTTGAGCTTTTGCGAGCGCTGCTGCACGGCGAGGTATTCGACGATGCGTTCCTTGACCTTTTCCAGGCCGTGGTGATCGGCATCCAGAATGTCCTGGGCGCGGCCCAGATCCTTTTTCACACGACTCTTGGTGCCCCAGGGGATCGACAGGATCCAGTCGAGGTAGTTGCGCACCACCGTGGCCTCGGCCGACATGGGCGACATGTTCTTGAGCTTTTTCAGCTCGCCTTCGGCCTTTTCGCGCGCCTCTTTCGACAGTTTGGTTTCTGCGATCTTCTGTTCCAGCTCGGCGACTTCGTTCGAGCCATCCTCGCCATCGCCCAGCTCGCGCTGGATCGCCTTCATCTGTTCGTTGAGGTAATATTCGCGCTGCGTCTTTTCCATCTGGGATTTGACGCGGGTCTTGATCTTTTTCTCGACCTGCAGGACCGACAATTCGCCCTGCATCAGCCCATAGACCTTTTCCAGACGCTCACTGACGCTGAGCGTTTCGAGAAGTTCCTGTTTCTTGTCGACCTCGATGCCCAGATGGCCGGCAACCAGATCGGCCAGCTTGGCCGGTTCGGTGGTTTCCGACACCGCCGTCAGAGCCTCTTCGGGGATGTTCTTGCGGACCTTGGCATAGCGCTCGAACTCGTCGGTGACGGTGCGCAGCAGGGCCTCGATCGTGGCGGCATCGCCCGGCATTTCGGTCAGGTATTCGGCGCGGGCTTCGAAGAACTGATCATTGTCGAGGAATTCGGCAATGCGCACCCGCGCCTGACCTTCGACCAGCACCTTGACGGTGCCATCGGGCAGTTTCAGCAGCTGCAGCACATTGGCCAGCACACCGGCCTTGTAGATGCCATCGGTATCGGGGTCGTCTTCGCCGGGGTCGATCTGGCTCGACAGCAGGATCTGCTTGTCGTCCTGCATCACCTCTTCGAGCGCACGCACCGATTTGTCACGGCCCACAAAGAGCGGAACAATCATGTGCGGAAAGACGACGATGTCCCGCAGGGGCAGGACGGGATAGGAAGAGTTGAGAGGCTCTTGCATGCTCGTTTCCTTATCATTGGCAAGATGGCTCTGGTCCCTCGTCGAGGCAACGCCCGGCCATCTCCGGTCTGGCTCCTTGAGGTAGGGTCGAAAGCCTGTCGCTTCAACCGCACCCGCCGGATCGGAGCGAGCATGACGCCTGTCTGAGGGGACTGCAAGCGGGGTTTGCAGGGTTCAGCGATTGCGCCGCCTACGGCGTCGCGCAGGGAGGGGGCGCTGCCCCCTCTGGCTGCGCCATTCACCCCCGAGGTATTTTTGACCACAAAGAAGGGCGAAGGGTTTGGGACGGCGGGCGGGGCGATCTGCGCAGCAGGAGCGCCGGACCGCCGGGCTGTCATAGACGCGGGATGTCGCCTTCGGCGCGGGTGGCGTGGAAGTCGGCCTGCCAGGTGGCGAATGTCCCGGCCGCGATGGCCGTGCGCATGCCCGCCATGATGTCCTGGAAATAGTGCAGGTTGTGCCAGGTCAGCAGCATGCCCGAGATCATCTCGTTCGAGCGGAACACATGGTGCAGATAGGCCCGGCTGTAGTTGCGGCAGGCCGGGCAGCCGCAGCTTTCGTCCAGCGGGCGCGGATCGTCCTGGTGGCGGGCATTCTTGATATTGACCACCCCGTGGCGCGTGAAGGCCTGCCCGGTGCGCCCCGAGCGCGACGGCAGCACGCAATCCATCATGTCGATGCCGCGCGCCACGGCGCCGACGATGTCGTCGGGTTTGCCCACCCCCATCAGGTAGCGCGGCTTGTCCTGCGGCAGCATGTCGGGGGCAAAGTCGAGCACGCCGAACATCGCCTCCTGCCCTTCGCCTACCGCAAGACCGCCCACCGCATAGCCGTCAAAGCCGATTTCCTTGAGGGCCTCGGCGCTTTCTTCGCGGAAATCCTGTTCGAGCCCGCCCTGCTGGATCCCGAAGAGCGCATGGCCCGGGCGGTCGCCAAACGCATCCCGCGACCGTTCGGCCCATCGCATCGACAGCCGCATGCTGTCGGCGATGCGATCCCGGTCCGCAGGCAGCGCGGGGCATTCGTCAAAGCACATCACGATGTCCGAGCCCAGAAGCCGCTGGATCTCCATCGAGCGTTCCGGGGTCAGCGCGTGTTTCGACCCGTCGATATGGGATTTGAACGTGACCCCCTGTTCGGTGAGCTTGCGCAGTCCCGCCAGGCTCATCACCTGAAATCCGCCGCTGTCGGTCAGGATCGGGCGATCCCAGTTCATGAACAGGTGCAGCCCGCCCAGATGCGCGATCCGTTCGGCCGTTGGCCGCAGCATCAGGTGATAGGTGTTGCCCAGCAGAATGTCCGCACCCGTGGCGCGCACGCTTTCGGGCATCATCGCCTTGACGGTCGCAGCGGTGCCGACCGGCATGAAGGCGGGCGTGCGGATCTCGCCCCGCGGGGTGTGGATCACACCTGTGCGCGCCTTGCCGTCGCGCGCGCTCAGCTCAAAGGAAATACGTTTGTCCATGGCGCGCCTCATAGCGCGCGCGCCCGGCGATGACCAGACACCCCACGGCACAGCCCCCAGCACACCCCCTTGCAAAGCCCGCGCGCAGGCGCGACATCAGGGGCATATTTTGATAAAGGTGTCTCATGACCGACGACGTTCTTCTTCGCCTGCTGTCGGGCAATCTGCTTTACCTGCTGGCCGCGCTCTTTCTGGTCATCACCGTGCTCAGGGGCGTGCGCATCGTGCCGCAATCGGAAAAATTCGTGGTCGAGCGGTTTGGCAGGCTGCATTCGGTTCTGGGGCCGGGGATCAACTTTACCATTCCGTTTCTAGACGTGGTCAAACACAAGATTTCGATCCTGGAACGCCAGCTGCCCACCATCCAGCAGGATGCCATCACCGCCGACAACGTGCTTTTGCAGGTCGACACATCTGTCTTTTACCGCATTCTTGAACCGGAAAAGACCGTCTACCGGATCCGCGACGTGGATGCGGCCATCACCACCACCGTGGCCGGCATCGTGCGCTCGGAAATCGGCAAGATCGAACTGGACGAGGTCCAGTCGAACCGCTCGACCCTGACCGCCGCCATCAAAGAGGCGCTGCTTGCCGTGGTCGACGACTGGGGGATCGAGGTCACGCGCGCCGAAATCCTTGATGTGAACCTGGACGAGGCCACCCGCGCCGCCATGCTCCAGCAGCTCAACGCCGAACGCGCCCGCCGCGCCCAGGTGACCGAGGCCGAAGGCCAGAAGCGCGCCGTCGAGTTGGCCGCCGATGCCGAGCTTTACGCCGCCGAGCAGACCGCCAAAGCCCGCCGCATCGAAGCCGAAGCCGAAGCCTATGCCACCGGTGTCGTGGCCGAAGCGATCGCCCGCAACGGGCTTGAGGCGGCGCAATATCAGGTGGCCCTGAAACAGGTCGAGGCGCTCAATGCCCTTGGCGCGGGCACGGGGTCGCAGACCATCGTGCTGCCCGCCAACGCGCTCGACGCTTTTGGGGATGCGTTCAAGATGCTCAAAGGGCCCAAGGCATGAGCGCGCTCTGGTCCCTCTGGTGGGTCTGGATGGCGGCGGGGCTGATCCTGGCCATCGCCGAAATCCTTGCCCCCGGCTTCATCTTTCTGGGCTTTGCCATCGGTGCTGCAGGGGTTGGTGTGCTGCTGTTGCTGGGCGTGTCGGCGGGCCCTGCCCCGCTTCTGCTGATCTTTGCCGTTCTATCCCTGCTGGCCTGGCTTGCCCTGCGCCGCGTCTTTGCCCTGCCCAAGGGCCAGGTGAAACGGGTGCATCACGACATCAACGACTGATCCAACCGGATCTTCTGCGGTAGGGCGGGCTTCAGCCCGCCACCCCCAAAGCAGGAAAAATTGCCCTCTGGCTGGGCACATACCCCGCACCTCCCCCCGATCCGGTCCCCAAGCCTGTGCAAACCGCACCGCCGCGGCTATTCAACAGGGTGACAGCCAGCACCCCGCCACACAGGACAGCCATGACCTTCTTCGACCAGCTCGCCGCATCCGAGGCGCGCAACAGATCGCATCTGTGCATCGGGCTCGACCCGAAGCAGGCCCATATCCCGGCCCACATCCGCGATCGCGACACCGCGCTTTATGATTTCTGCACCGCCATCGTCGACGCCACACAGGATCTGGCCAGTGCGTTCAAACCGCAGATCGCCCATTTTGCCGCCGCAGATGCCGGTGACGTGCTGCAATCGCTGATCGCATATATCCACGACACCACCGACATCCCCGTCATCCTTGACGCCAAGCGCGGTGACATCGACACCACCACCGAACGCTATGCCCGCGAAGCGTTCGAGGTGTTCAGGGCCGATGCCGTCACCGCCAACCCCTATCTGGGCCGCGACGGCATCGCCCCCTTTACCGACTATGCCGACAAGGGCGTCTTTGTGCTGTGCAAGACCTCGAACGCCTCGGCCTTTGAGCTGCAGGATTGCCGGCTTGAAAACGGCCTGACGCTCTATGAGCACGTGGCCCATCTGGCCGCCGGCGACTGGAACGGGAACGGCAATGTCGGGCTGGTTGCGGGCGCCACCGCCCCGGACGAGGCGCGCGCCATCCGCGCCATTGTGGGCCCGAAGCCGCTGCTCATCCCCGGCGTGGGCGCGCAGGGCGGCGCGCTGGAGCGGATCATCGCGGCGGCTGCGGGCGGGGGGATCCTGATCAACTCGGCGCGGGCGATCAACTATGCCGGATCCGGGGCGGATTTCGCCCACCGCGCCCGCACCGTCGCCGCAGGTCTGCGCGATCACATCAACGACCTCGCCCGGCAGAGCAATACCGAAGTTTTCACCCCCTACACCACCCGGCCGGGATCCCCGGCACCTGGGCCCCAGGGGGAATCAGGGCCCGACCACAGCCAGCCACGACCTGCCAGCTAGGGGGCAACAACCGGCGTTTGCGTCTCGCGCGCCAGCCAGAACAGGGTGGTCACGGCCCCGGCCATCAGAATGGCCTGTTCTATCGCCTCTGCGACGCTTTGGGGCGCGCCACGCTGCGACAGATCCGCAATGCGCGCCATAAGATCAGATCGGTGGCGAGCATAGCTGTGACCAAAAAAACCCTGGCGTTCGACAGTCGCGGGCAAAGCCTCGGCGGTGGCGATCAGAACATCGCGGCCTTGCTCTATCTCAGAGGTCAGACAGGCGATGATCTGCGACGGCGGTCCCGCCCCATGCGGTCCGGAACACAGATCGCCCATACGGCGAATGCACGTCGCTTCCAGCGCATCCCGAACCGAAAAAGGCGCGTCCGAAACGGCCATCATGCAGGCGACATAGATCGGGGCCGATCCTTGCGTCGGCTGGTCCGGCACAGTCTCCGCCGCCAGCGGGCCCGGCACGCTGCCCAAGGCACAACACGACAAGAACATCGCCGCAACCCTGCTCAACACCTTTGGATGAATGTGCATGCTCGACTCTCCATCCGTTCCACAGCCCCGCCAGATGCCAAGCCCAACGTCGCATCCGCCGTAGGGCGGGCTTCAGCCCGCCACCCGTCACCCGCCTGCTCAGCCGCCTGCTCAGCCGACGCGCACATAGCCCGACAGACCCGTCTTCTGATGTTCGATCACATGGCAATGAAAGGCCCAGTCCCCCGGATTGTCCGCCTGCAGCAGCACATCCACAACCTCGTTTTTCAACAACAGCAGCGTATCACCGTAATTTGCCGGGATCTGCCTCAGGTTCGACCGCAGGGGTTTGAACACCAGACCATGCAGATGAATGGGATGCAGGTTGGGGGATTCGTTGCGCAGCCGCAGCACATGGCTGCGCCCCTGCGCCAGGTTCAGAACCGGCCCTACCCCCTCGACCGCATCGCCCGGCCAAGGGGACCGGTTGATCGACCAGAACACATAATCATAGGTCCCGCACAGCCCGTTGTTCACGCCCGACCCGTCCGGGCTCCAGCCAAAGACAACCTCGTGCACTTCCGCCCCCGCCGGGTCGGGCCGGGCGATGGGGTTGGGCAGCAGCACCGGAATGTCGCCTGCGGCACGGCCCAGATCGGACCCCACCGGGCGCAGCCGTGCCATGCGGTGGGGCGTATATCCCAGCAGCCCCGTCAGCGCGATATCCGCCCCTTCGGGCGGCATCACCAGCGCCACATCCACCCGTTGTCCCGGCCCCAGCAGCAGCGGCGCCTCCAGCGTGGGCCAGGGCATTGGCGCGTCAACCGGGTGCCCGTCCCAGGCAATGATCCGTCCGGGCAGATCGGGCAGCACCAGTTTATAGACCCGCGTGGTGTCGGTGGCGGCAAGGCGCAGCCGCACGATCCCGCCTGCGGGCACCTCATGCACCGGATCGTTCTGCCAGTTCACCGTCTGCACATTGCCCAGCGTGCCGCCCCGCGCCGCCCCGCGCGGGGTGAAATAGGGCAGCATCGCGCCCGCATCATCCAGCCGGAAATCCTTGAGGTTGAACGCAAGATCCGCGTCAAAGCCCGGATCCTCGCGTTCCTCGACCACCAGCAGCCCGGTCAGCCCCTGCGCCATCTGCTCCATCGTGCGGCAATGCGGATGATACCAGTAGGTGCCCGCATCGGGCGGGGTGAAATCATAGCGGAATGTTTCGCCCTGCCCCACCGGGAACTGGGTCAGATAGGGCACGCCATCCATCGCGTTGGGCAGGCGGATGCCATGCCAGTGGATCGTGGAATAGTCTTCAAGCCCGTTGGTATAGTCGAACACCGCGCGCGCGCCCTGCCGCACGCGCAGCAGCGGCGGCGGAGCCCCGTCGGCCAGGCTCACAAGACCCTGCGTGGGCGTGTCGCGAAACTGGTATGAGGTGCGGCGCGACCGCAGCGCCACCGGCGCAGCCGCCATGCCATGCGACACCCCAAACGCCCCCGCACCCAGACACGCCCCCGCCCCGATCAACAGATCCCGCCGTCGCATTCCGGTCATGACTCAGCCCCTTGCACGATTTCCCGAGCAAAATTGTCACCTGTCACACTCAAGGTAAACCGCAGCAGCGTCGGGGCGTCGAAATGTCTCTGCCCCGACACCAAGAGCCTTGTCAGTTGCAGACGCGGCGGGTCTGCCAACACCCGACATTCTGACACCGGCGCACCGTGACCCAGGTGCCGCCCTGATAGACACGATCGTTCCAGCAGCTCTGGCGGCATTGCGGCACCCAGTATCGCTGATAGCTGCAGGCCGCCGGATGCAGCACCCCCCGACCTGACATGCCCGGCACCCCTTTGTGGCCCCCAAGCGCGGCCAGCCGTTGCAGCGTCGGGCCCGCAGATCCCACACCCGCGCTGTGCCACACCGTGCCCTCGGGCCCAGCCTGTGCGGCGCGGGTTGCGGGCGCACAAAGGGCGATGCCGGTGGCGATCACGGCAAGTGTCAAATATCTCATGGCAAACCTCCTGACTTGAAATTCATCCGGCAGGTCCGGGCGCCTCGTGCACCCTGCCCTGAACGCGGATGCCGTCAGACTAGGCCCGCAGCGATGCGGCCTCATGATCGGAACGGATCATGAAACGCGCAAACAGACAGCGCCCTGCCTCAGGCGACCGGCGGCAGCACACGCAGGATCAGCCGGATCAGGGCCAGCCGGCTGCCCACCCCGGTCTTGGACAGGACAGAGGCCACCTGATTTTTGGCCGTCACCGGGCTGGTGCCGCGCCGTTCGGCGATTTCGGCGACGCTGGCCCCTTCGGCGATCCAGCCGCAGACATCGGTTTCTGCCGCCGTCAGCCCGTAAAGCGCGGTAAAACGGTCAAGCCGCAGATAGGGGATCCGCTCGGGGTCGATCAGCGTCACCAGCGCGCCGTCCAGCCCCGGTTCAAGCTCGGCCCGGCTGTCGCTGAGCGGCCCGATATCAAGCAGGAACGGCGCCAGCCCCGACGGGCGCGCAATGGTCAGCAGCGTTTCATGGCGCGCCGCCCGGCCGCGCGCCGTCTGCCCGGCCGCGCCGACCGATGCAGCGATTGCGGCGGTGACATCGGCATCGGCGGTCACGATCCGCCGGTCCGCCGCCAACGCGATCCCGTCCCCCAGCCGCAGGATGCGCTGCGCTTCGGCATTTTCCACGACGACCTGCCCATCGGGCAACACCACCGCAAGCCCCGCCTGAACGTGATCCAGCGCGGTCAGCACCGCACGGTAACGCGCCTTGAGCAGGGCAAAGACGCGCCCGATCTCAAGCGCCTTGGTCAGATCAGGCAACAGCGCGCGCACCTGACCCGGTGCTGCGGGCGGGATGTCACGAAGACCGGCGTCGAACCCAAGGCTGATGGCATCGAACCACACCGGATCGCTGTTCAGCCGAACCCCCAACCGCCGTCTGACCCCGATGCGCCTGCGCAGAAACGCATAATCGCGCCTTGCATCAAGGGCCGCCCCTGCAGAACGGCCCAGTCATCCTCTTGCAGGGGCGACAGGCTGGCGCCGTAGAACAGCCCCGCAGGTGTGCGCGAAAAATCAAGATAGACGCGCGACATCATGGTCAGATCCGGCGCGCCGGCCCGGCGCCCCCGGATCACCAGCGCCACGGCACGGGCGTCGACCGCGTCGCCCACCGCATCCAGCGCGCGCCGCCAGCGCCCCGGCGCCACGGCCGTGTCATAGATCAGGTCCAGCGCCCGGAAACTCTTTACATCCATACGCACCCCGGTTGGTTACTCAGGCCGTCAGGGCAGATGGGGGCAGGCTACACCATGGGCACCACCTGCGGCCAGAAGAACAGGTGAGGGCCGGGATTGCAGCCGTGAAATCGCGCATTCGCGGCCTGCGCGGGATGACATGCTCTGGACGGGATCGGCGCTGTTTCCTATATAATCGCTCAAGAACCGCTAAGAGGCCCGCATGACGCATTCGCCCGAACCGATGGAAGGTGCCCCCCTGATCGCCCCTTCTTCGACCGATCACCCGCTCTTTGACGCTGTCGTCGAAGCGTGCCGGACCGTGTATGACCCCGAGATCCCGGTCAACATCTACGAATTGGGCCTGATCTATACCATTGACATCAATGCCGAAAACGAAGTGCGCGTGATCATGACCCTGACCGCGCCGGGCTGCCCTGTTGCGGGCGAAATGCCGGGCTGGCTGGCATCGGCGATCGAACCTCTGCCGGGGGTCAAACAGGTGGATGTGGACCTGACCTGGGAACCGCCCTGGGGGATGGAGATGATGTCGGACGAAGCGCGCCTGGAACTGGGTTTCATGTAATGCGCCGGGCCTGTCTGCACGGACCGGCCCACCCCGACCGTCACAAATTCTTCAATGTGCTGTCACGCTGTGGTCGCAGCCCTGTTACAGGGCGCGCCCTAGCCTGCGCGCGCATGACCGGCGGCCCCGCACCCAATCCGCGCTTGCCCGAGCGCCCGTGGCCCCGCCGCATGCCGCGCCTTGCAAGACAGACTGTTACAAGACCGGGCGCGCAAGACCTCTTGGCCCGATCGTCTGTCCCCCTGACAGATCTTTGGCCGTCAGGCCGCCCCACCGGTTCGGGGCGGCCTGTGCCCCCCCACCATCCGATCCGCGCCCATCTCGGGCTTGAGCACGCGTGCATCGCACCCTAGATTACCCGCAAAGGAGATTTGGACATGTTCGGCATTCCCGGAAAGCAGGCGGTCACCCTGACCCCGAGCGCGGTGGCGCAGATCAGCAAGCTGATGGCGCGCGATGGCCGTGCCGGCCTGCGCGTGGGCGTCAAGAAAGGCGGCTGTGCGGGCATGGAATACACCATGGAATATGTCGACACGCCCGACACCAATGACGAGGTGATCGAACAGGACGGCGCCCGCATAATGATCGCACCCATGGCGCAGATGTTCCTGTTTGGCACCGAAATCGACTATGAGGTGTCGCTGCTTGAGGCCGGGTTCAAGTTCAAGAACCCCAATGTGGTCGATGCCTGCGGCTGCGGCGAATCCATCAAATTTGCTGAAAACTGAGTCGCCTAACCCTTGAGGTGCAGGTAGGTTTCGCGATAGCGGCCTTCTAGATATGGACCGGCCAGGATCGGCGCGGATGCGCCCTGCGGGGCGACATCTGTGTCATGGGACGGGTTGAAGAACAGCGGGATCGACAGCCTCTCGCCCTCGCCACCGATCACCCGGTGGGGTGTGGCGCGCACCGCGCCATCGGTCCAGATCTCGAGCATCTCACCGAAATTGATCACGAATGTGCCGGGGTCGGCCTGCACCGGCACCCAGTCGCCCGAGCGCAGCTGCGCTTCGAGCCCCGGCGCGCCATCGGTGGCCAGCAGCGTCAGGCAGCCGTAATCGCTATGGGCGGCGATGCCGAAATCTCGCGCGCCTGCGTCAGCCGGGCGCGGCGGATAGTAATTGCCCCGCAGCAGAGCCATGGGCCGGGCAAACCCCGCATCGAAATACCCCGCATCCGCCCCCAGTGACACCGCAATCGCCCGCAGCAGATCCAGCGCCACGGCCATCGCGTCGCGCCCATAGGCGGTGATGGTGTCGCTGAACCCCGGCAGATCGGGCCAGCAATTGGGCGCATAGACAGCCAGCCCGCGATCCGCCATCGGATCGCCCTTTGGCAATTCAAAGCCACTGTCGAAAACTTCCTTGAAATCGGGGTTGGCGGTGGGGTCCACCTGTTCCGAACGCGCCGCCCCCCAGCCCCGGTTGGCCCCTGTGCGCGCCATGTCGACCCGCGCCTTGATCGCGGCATCGGCCTGAAAGAACCCGCGATAGGCCGCGATCACCCGGCTTACCCGCGCGGCCGGCAAGCGGGGGTCGCGAAACCGGAACAGTCCGATCTCATGGGCGGCCCGGCGCAGATCGGCCAGTGCATCGGGGTCGCGGGCGATCAACCTTTGCGCGTCCAGTGTCGGGATCATCACTCTCTCCCTGATCGAGAATTGTCAGTGTTTCCAGCGGATGCTACCACGGCGGCAAGACATCTGACAGGGGATCGCAATGCGTCGCAAACTTGCCGCCGGCAACTGGAAAATGAATGGAACAGGCGACAGCCTGACCGAGATCGAAGCGCTGGCCGCCGCCTACCCCGCGCCGGGCGTCGACATTCTGATCTGCCCCCCCGCCACGCTGATCGGCCGGGCCGCAGGCAAGGGCATTGCCCTTGGCGGGCAGGATTGCCACGCCGCCACCAATGGTGCCCATACCGGGAATCTGTCGGCGGATATGCTGCGCGATGCAGGCGCCACATCCGTCATCGTGGGCCATTCCGAACGGCGCACCGATCACGGCGAAACCGATGCCACGGTCTGCGCCAAGGCGCAGGCCGGGCTGGCCGCCGGGCTGGATGTCATCATCTGCGTCGGTGAAACCCTGGCCGAGCGCGAAGCGGGGCAGACGCTCGATGTGATCGCCACCCAGATGGACGGGTCGATCCCCGACGGGATCGACGGCGCGCGCGTCGTTCTGGCCTATGAGCCGGTCTGGGCCATCGGCACCGGGCTGGTGCCCGACACCGCCCAGATTGCCGAAGTGCACAGCGCCATGCGCGCCCGTCTGACCGACCGGTTCGGCGCCGACACGGGCGACGCGGTGCGGCTGCTTTATGGCGGGTCGGTCAAGCCCGGCAACGCGGCCGAGATTTTCGCGGTTGCGGATGTGGATGGCGCGCTGGTCGGCGGGGCCAGCCTGAAGGCCGCCGATTTCGGCGGCATCATCGACGCGCTTGAAGCCGGGGCATGATCCTGCGCCAGTCGCCGGTGGATCCGGGGTTCGTGCAGAACCCCTATCCGTTCTATGATCAGGCCCGCGCGCTTGGGGGCCTGCCCCACTGGGACGCGTTTGGCATGGTGGCGGCGTTTGATCACGCCACCGTGCACGCGCTGCTGCGGGACCGGCGATTTGGGCGCGAGATCCCGGCCGAACTGGCCCGGCCGGTGCCGGCGCATCTCGAACCGTTCTATCGGGTCGAACAGCATTCGCTGCTCGAAGCCGAGCCGCCCCGGCACACGCGGCTGCGGTCGCTGGTGCTGCGCGCCTTTACCAGCCGGCGCATCGCCGCTCTGGGCCCCGAGATCGCGACGCTCGCCCATGATCTGATCGACGGGTTCCCGGATGCGGCCCCGTTCGACCTGCTGGAGGCGTTCTGCACGCAGATCCCCGTCATCGTCATTGCCCGCCTGCTGGGGGTGCCCGAAACCATGGCGCCGGATCTGCTGCGCTGGTCGCATGACATGGTGGCGATGTATCAGGCCGGGCGCAGCCGCGCGGTGGAAGACCGGGCCGCTCAGGCCGCCGGTGACTTTGCAGAGTTTCTGCGCAATTACGTCGACGCCCGCCGGGCCCGCCCCGCCGATGACCTGATCACCCAGCTGATCGCCGCCGAAACCGACGGCGCGCGGCTGTCCACGGACGAGCTGATCACAACCTGCATCCTGCTGCTGAATGCCGGGCACGAGGCGACGGTGCATGCGCTTGGCAACGGGGTGAAGGCGCTGCTGGAACACCGGGTCAGCCCCGACATGCTGGGCCCTGCTCAGATCGACCGCACCGTCGAAGAGATCCTGCGCTATGACCCGCCGCTGCACCTGTTCACGCGCTACGCCTATGAACCGGTCGAGATTGCGGGCATCACGCTGGAACGGGGCGATCAGGTGGCGCTGATGCTGGGCGCGGCCAATCGCGATCCGGCGGTCTGGGCGCATCCCGACCGGTTCGATCCGACCCGCCCCATCGTGACCAATGCCAGCTTTGGCGCAGGCGTGCATTTCTGCGTGGGCGCGCCGCTGGCGCGGCTGGAAATGGCCGTGGCGCTGCCGATCCTGTTTGCCCGCTGCCCCAATCTGGCGCTGGCCGGTCCCCCCGTCTATGCCGACCGCTATCATTTCCGGGGGTTGGAGCGGCTGATGGTGACGGTCTAGCCCGCACCATCCCCCAACGGCAGCGCGGTGGTGGATTTGATTTCCTCCATCGACAACAGCGCGGTGACATTGTGCACCCGCACTTCGGAAATCAGCGCCTGATAGAACGCGTCATAGGCCCGCGCGTTCTGCACCCGCACCTTCAGGATATAGTCGATGTCGCCGGCCAGGCGGTGGGCTTCCTGCACCTCGGGGCGTTCGCGCAGCGCCTTGAGAAAGGCGCGCTGCCAGTCGGCCTCGTGTTCAGAGGTGCGGATGAGGACAAAGAAACAGGCCTCGAACCCAAGCGCTTCGGCATCGAGGATCACCGTCTGACGCCCGATCACGCCCGCGTCGCGCAATTTGCGGATGCGGTTCCAGACCGGGGTCTTGGAACTGCCCACAAGACGCGCGATTTCATCCAGCGATTGCGCGGCATCGCGCTGCAATTCCGCAAGGATCTTCCGATCCAGATCGTCAATCCGCACCGACATTCCGGTTTTCCCCTTTCCTGATAACATCCGTCCCGCATGCTTAGCATATCGGGACACATGTCCTTATTTCCAGAGCCGGATAGCGTCAGGGCGGAATAATTTCCTATATAGAGCGCAGAAAGCAACAGGGCGTGGTCCGTTATGCAGCACTTTCCGATCTTCATGGCCGTTGCCGGCCGTCGCATCGTCGTTTCCGGCGGGGGCGATGCTGCGCTTGCCAAACTGCGGCTGCTGTTCAAGACCGAAGCCCGGCTGACCGTCTTTGCCGCCGATCCCGCACCTGAAATCCGCGCCTGGGCCGATCAGGGCCGCCTGCGTCTGGTGACCCGCGCGATGGAACCGGGTGATGCCACCTGCGCGGTGCTGTTCTATGCCGCCGACGAAGATGCCGCCGAAGATGCGCGCAGCTCGGCCATTGCCCGCGCCGACGGGGCGTTGGTCAATGTGGTGGACAATCTTGAAGACAGCGAATTCATCACCCCCGCCATCGTCGACCGCGACCCGGTGACCGTGGCCATCGGCACCGAAGGCGCCGCCCCCGTGCTCGCCCGTGCCATCAAGGCCGACCTCGAAGAGCGCCTGCCCGCCTCGCTCGGGCCGCTGGCGCGCATCGGCAAAGGCTTTCGCAAACTGGCCGAAGCGCTGCCCTTTGGCCGGGCGCGCCGCGATTTCTGGTCGGATTACTATTTCAACGCAGGCCCCCGCGCCATCGCCGACGGGCCCGACGCCGTGCGCCCCGCGCTGGACGATCTGCTGGCCCGCCATCTCGCGCGCGAAAGCCGCCCCGGCCATGTCGCCTTTGTCGGGTCGGGCCCCGGTGACCCGGATCTGCTGACGCTCAAGGCGCGCAAGGCGCTCGATACCGCGGATGTGGTGATCTATGACCGGCTGGTCACGCCCGAGATCCTTGAGCTCGCGCGGCGCGAAGCCACCATGATCGACGTCGGCAAGGAAGCCTTCGGCCCGTCGACCCCGCAGGCCACCATTGACGCGCTGATCGTCGAACACGCGCAAAAGGGCGCGCAGGTGGTGCGGCTGAAATCGGGTGATCCCACCGTGTTCGGCCGTCTGGATGAAGAAATCGAAGCCTGCGAGGCCGCCGGCGTGACCTGGCATATCGTGCCCGGCATCACCGCTGCCAGCGCAGCGGTGGCCAGCATCGGCCAGTCGCTGACCCGGCGCGGACGCAACTCCAGCGTTCGGTTCCTGACCGGCCACGACATGAAAGGCTTTGCCGATCATGACTGGGCTGTGCTGGCCCGCCCCGGCGAGGTTGCCGCCATCTATATGGGCAAGAAAGCCGCGCGCTTTGTTCAAGGCCGCCTGATCATGCATGGCGCCGACCGCGCCACCCCGGTGACGGTGGTGGCCAATGCCTCGCGCGCGGACCAGCGCGTTCTGGACACAACGCTCGATGCCCTGCCTGCCGATCTGGCAAATGCGGGTCTTGACGGCCCCGCCCTGACCTTTATCGGTCTCGCCCCCCGCGCCGCTGCGCTGGCCATGGCCGAGATCCCCCATGACGCACGCAAGGAGTTTGCCTGATGCCCCGTGCCTTTACGCCCAAAGTTGTCACCGCCTCGGACCTGCTCGAAGGCGACGTGATCTATCTGACCGCCGATGATCGCTGGAGCCGCGATCTGGCCGAGGCCGAAGTGCTGACCGACGAAGCCGACGCGCAGCTGCGTCTGCTGTTTGCCGAACAGCAGCCCGACAAGCTGGTGGGCGCCTATCTTGCGGATGTCCGGCCGGGCGACAATGGCCCCGAACCGACGCATTTCCGCGAAGAATTCCGCCGCACCGGCCCTTCGAACTACCACCATGGCAAGCAAGAGGCGCAAGCCAATGTATAAGTATTCCGAATTCGACAGTGCCTTTCTGGCCGAACGCAACCGCCAGTTCCGCGCCCAGGTCGAACGCCGTATCGACGGGTCGCTGACCGAAGATGAGTTCAAGCCGCTGCGCCTGACGAACGGTCTTTATCTGCAGCTGCACGCCTATATGCTGCGCGTGGCGATCCCCTATGGCACGCTGAATTCGGCGCAGATGCGCCAGCTCGCGCTGCTGGCGGAAAAGTGGGACAAGGGCTATGGCCATTTCACCACCCGCCAGAACATCCAGTACAACTGGCCCAAGCTCAATGACGTGCCCGATATGCTCGACGCTCTGGCCGAGGTCGGCCTGCATGCGATCCAGACCAGCGGCAACACCATCCGCAACGTGACAGCCGACCATTTCGCCGGGGCCGCTGCCGACGAAATCGCGGATCCGCGCCCGGTGGCCGAGCTGCTGCGCCAGTGGTCCACCGACCACCCCGAATTCCAGTTCATGCCGCGCAAGTTCAAGATCGCCATCACCGGCAGCCCCAATGACCGCGCCGTGACCAAGGCGCATGACATCGGTCTGCGCATGGTCGAACGCGATGGCGAAGCCGGGTTCGAGGTGATCGTCGGCGGCGGTCTTGGCCGCACGCCCATGATCGGCAAGGTCATCAATGACTTTCTGCCGCGCGCGGATCTGCTGCCGTATCTTGAGGCCATCGTCAGCGTCTGGAACCAGATCGGCCGGCGCGACAACAAATACAAGGCCCGCATCAAGATCACCGTGCATGAACACGGCGTGGATGAAATCCGCCGCCTGGTCGAAGCCCGCTTTGCCGAAATCCGCCCCACCTTCAAAGGGGCCGATCAGGCGCTGCTGGCCGAGATCGAAGGCCATTTTGCCCCGCCGGTCTTCCGCAAGGCCGACCTGGGCGCGTTCCACACCGCCTATGACGCCGATCCGGTGTTCCGGTCCTGGGTGGACACCAATGTCACCGATCACAAGGTCGATGACTATGCGATCGTGTCGATCAGCCTCAAGGCACATGGCAAGACGCCGGGCGATGCCAGCGCCGAGCAGATGCGCGTGATGGCCGATCTGGCCGAATTCTATGCCCATGACGAGCTGCGCATCAGCCACGAACAGAACGTGATCCTGCCGCATGTGCACCGCTCGGAACTGCCGGTGATCCACGCGATCCTGCAAAAGCACGGGCTGGGCACCGCCAATATCGGGCTGATTTCGGACATCATCGCCTGCCCCGGCATGGATTACTGTGCGCTGGCCACGGCGCGCTCGATCCCGATCGCGCAAGAGATCGCGACCCGCTTTGAAGACCTCAAGCTCGAGCACGACATCGGCGAGTTGAAGATCAAGATCTCGGGCTGCATCAATGCCTGCGGGCATCACCATGTGGGCCATATCGGCATCCTTGGGCTGGACCGTGCGGGCGTGGAGAACTACCAGATCACGCTGGGCGGTGACGGCACCGAAACAGCGGCTGTTGGGGAACGCGCGGGTCCCGGCTTTTCCGCCGATGACATCGTGCCGGCCATTGAACGGCTGGTGGGCGCCTATCTGGAGCAGCGCGACAGCGCCGAAGAAACCTTTCTTCAGACCTATCGCCGGGTGGGGCTGGGGCCGTTCAAGGCCGCGCTCTACCCCGAGGCACAGGCCAATGCCGCTTGATCTGATGGCGCAGGACACGGACAAGATCACCGCGCGCGCGGCGCGCGTCAAAGAGCTGAATGCGCGCTATCGCCATCACAGCGCCAACGACGTCATGCGCGCGGCCCTCACCGAAGCGGGAGAGATCGCGCTGGTGTCGAGCTTTGGCGCCGAATCGGTGGTGCTGCTGCATATGGCGGCGGTGATCGACCGCAACGTGCCAGTGCTGTTCATCGACACTCAGATGCTGTTCACCGAAACCCTGGTCTATCAGGCCGAGGTGTCGGAACGGCTTGGCCTGCGCGATGTGCGCATCATCCGCACGGATGAGGCCACGCTGGCCAAACGCGACCCTTACGGCGCGCTGCGCATGTCGGACACCGATGCGTGCTGCGCGCTGCGCAAGACAGAACCGCTGCAGACCGCGCTGGACGGGTTTGACGGATGGATCACCGGGCGCAAACGGTTCCAGTCCGGCACCCGCGCCGTGCTCGACTTTTTCGAAGTCGAAGACGGCTCGGGCCGGATCAAGGTCAACCCGCTGGCCCACTGGGCGCCCGAGGACGTGCGCGCCTATATGGAAGAAAACCGCCTGCCCCGGCACCCGCTGGTGGCCCAGGGCTATCCGTCGATCGGCTGCGCCCCCTGCACCAGCAAGGTCGCGCCGGGCGAAGACCCCAGGTCGGGCCGCTGGCGCGGGCAGCAAAAGGACGAATGCGGCATCCACTTTGTCAACGGCAAAGCGGTGCGCAAAGGAGTAAACGCATGAGCATCATCGTCACCGATACCGGGTTCGGCCCGGATGACTGGACCCATGGATTTGCCTCTGCCGATGAGGCGGCCAATGACGTGGTTTCGCTGGATCTGACATCGGATACCGATCCTGAAACCCTGTCCAACCGCCTGCCCCATCTGCAGATGGTCCGGGTGGATTTCCCCAGCTTTGCCGATGGGCGCGGCTTTACCATCGCGCGCACGCTGCGGCTCAAGGGGTATACCGGCCGGTTGCGGGCACGTGGCCATGTGCTGGCCGATCAATACGCGATGGCGCGCCGGTCGGGCTTTGACGAGGTCGAGATCAGCGACGAACTGGCCGCCCGCCAGCCCGAAGATCAGTGGCGCGATCGGTCCAATTGGAAGGCACATGATTACCAGTCGCGCCTGCGCGGCTGATAATCCTTCCCATCTGACCCAAATCAAAGATATTTCAGGGACACCGGTTTAGACCACCGGTGCAATTGACATGACCGAGATGACCCAAGTGACCGAAGCTCCTGCCGTTAAGGCCCCCACTCTGCCCGATGCCCAGACCGTCACCGACGTGAAACACTGGACCGACCGGCTGTTTTCCTTCCGCTGCTCCCGCCCTGCCAGCCTGCGCTTTCGGTCGGGCGAATTTGTCATGATCGGCCTGATGGGCGACCCTGACCCCAAAACCGGCAAGCAGAAACCGCTGCTGCGCGCCTATTCCATCGCATCGCCCTCCTGGGACGAGGAAATGGAATTCTATTCGATCAAGGTGCAGGACGGCCCTCTGACATCCAAGCTGCAGCACATCAAGCCGGGCGATGAGATCATCCTGCGCCCCAAACCGGTGGGTACGCTGGTGCATGACGCGCTTCTGCCGGGCAAACGGATCTGGTTCTTTGCCACCGGCACGGGCTTTGCACCCTTTGCGTCGCTGCTGCGCGAACCGCAGACCTATGAAGATTACGACGAGGTCATCATCACCCATACC
>JAOXSC010000164.1 GCA_025800215.1 Marinibacterium sp. | reverse complement strand
CAGATCCACCCCAACGCCCCCAAGTGCCGCCCCAAGATCATCCGCAAGACCGGCAAAATCAGACCCGGGCTGATCCGACTGCACCACAAGCTTGCCCTGACCCGCAGACCCGCCCCCGTAAATCGCGATCCCCGCACTGTCAGGACCACGATCCGTCATCGTCACAAGCATATCGCTCAGCAACGACCCAAGCTGACCCTCAAGATCCCGATCCTTCAGGAATAAACCCACAATACCGCACATGCGCGACACGCTCCTGTCTGTTTCTGTCTGAACGCTAGCACCGGCCCCGCACAAAGATCAACACAGGGAAACTAATTTTCCCTGTCGGAATATTTACATTGCCCGAGATCCGGGCAAACTGGTCCCGCTTTTCAGCCGGCCCCGATGGGATTACGGTCATCAGCCAGAGACGGAACCGAACATGACACACGACACATCCACGTCAGACAGTCTGGGCCTTGCCGGGCGCGACCGGGTCGATCTGGGCCTGCTGATCTTTCCCGGCTTTCCCATGGCCTGCCTCAGCTCGGTCATCGAACCGCTGCGCGCGGCCAATGAAATCGCCGGGCGCACCGTCTTTCACTGGCATATCCTGTCGCAAACCGGCGCGCCCGTGGCGGCCAGCGCCGGGCTGCCCTTTCAGGCCGATGCCGCCCTGGCCGAAGCCCCCGCGCTGGATCTGCTGTTTCTGCTGTCCGAACCCGACGGGCAGTTCACCGATCCCAACGCGGCCGGGCATCTGCGCTATCTGGCGCGCCACGGCACCCGGATCGGGGCGATCAGCGGCGGCATCTTTCCGCTGGCCCGCGCAGGACTGGCCGACCGGCATCCGGTGTCGGTGCACTGGTGCTACAAGACCGCGTTCGACACCGAATTCCCCCAGCTTGATGCCACCGATGACGTCATCGTGCTGGACCGTCAGGTGCCCACCGCGTCGGGGGCGGCGGCGGCCTTCGACCTGTCTCTGCATCTGGTGGATGAGGTCTTTGGAGAGGCGCTCATGACCGAAGTCGCCTGCTGGTTCCAGCACCCGCTGATCCGCGATCCCGGCGTGCGCCAGAAGACGCCCGCGCTCAACAAGCCCGACACCGCCGACCACCTGCCGGTGCTGGTGGCCCATGCGGTCGAGCTGTTTTCGGCCAATCTGGAATTCCCGCTGACCATGCACGAGGTCGCCCGCCGTGTCGGCGTGTCGCCGCGCCATCTGGAACGCAGCTTTCGCGAGGCCACCGGCGAAAGCCCGGCAGGGTATTACCGGCGCCTGCGCCTGCGCGCGGCGCGCCAGTTGGTGATCTATACGCGCGATTCGCTGACCTCGATCGCGCATGCGGTGGGCTATGCCAACCCCACCGCCATGTCGCGCAACTATGCCACGCTGTTCGGGTCGACCCCCCGGCAGGACCGGCAGGACAGCAACCGCTTTCGCGTGACCCGCACGACGCCAACGGATTGATAGGGCCCCACGGATTAACCGGGCCTACGGATCAACCGGTGATCGACCGCGCGGTTTCGACCAGCGCGTGATGCAGCGACCGCGCCGATGACCGCGACCCCAGCACCACAAACCGCCGACCCGGCGCCTGGCACCACAGGTAGCCGCCGATATGGTGAAGTGCGGTGCGCGTCACACCCCCCTGCCCCATCATCCGCACATCCACCGCACAAAGCCGTTCCAGCAGATCGCAGACCCGTGCGCCTTCCAGATCGAACCGGCACCAGCCATCGGTCTGCTCGGTGACCGACGCACTGGCCCCAAGCGCCTGCGCCAGATCCTGTGCCAGAAGCTCATGCGCGCCGTGATCGGCGTCGATCATCCAGGTTTCGGGCGCGGTCCAGAACGCGGCATAGGACAGGCCCTGAACCGACCCTTCGACCGACTGGCCCGGCCCCGGCAGATCCGCCCCGATCAGCGCACGCAGGGTGCCTTGGCAGACCGCTTCGTGCCCCAGCCGCGCCGCCACCGATGCCAGCGCCCGGTCGGTGACCTCGCGGATCTGCAGGCCATCAAACATATCCACCTGCGGCGCAGCGCCGCCCAGCGGACTTAGAGGGATAAGATCATGCACGCTGGCGTCCTCCGTCAGGGTCGACAAAATGGGGGCTGACCACGGTGACGCGCACCTCGGTCCCTTCAAGCGGGTTGACCAGGCGCATCACCTCGCCCATGCGCGCGGCCCCGTCCTTGAGATAGGCCAGCCCGATCGGCGTCTGTAGCACCGGCGAATACGCCGCCGAGGTCACATAGCCCTGATCATGGCCCGCATCCACCGGCCCCGCTTCGGCCATCAGATGCGCCCCCGCCGCCACCGGATCGCCCGGATCCAGCGGTTTGAGCCCCACCAGCCGCAGCGCGTCGGGGGCGTTCAGCCCGTCGCGTTCGCTCAGCGTGTTGCCGATGCAGTCCTTTTTCTTGCTCACCATGCGGCCCAGCCCAAGGTTCAGCGCCGTGGTCGTGCCATTCAGCTCATTGCCCGCCGCGTGGCCCTTTTCGATGCGCATCACGCCAAGCGCCTCGGTGCCATAGGGCACCACGTCGAATTCTTCGCCCGCCTGCATCAGCGCCCGGATCATCGCATCCCCATAGCGCGTGGGCACCGCGATTTCATAGGCCAGCTCTCCACTGAACGAAATCCGGAAGAGCCGCGCCCGGCAGCCGCCGCAGACCGTGACTTCGGCGCAGGCCATGAACGGGAACGCGTCATTCGACAGATCCACATCGTCCACGATCTTTTCCAGCAGCGCCCGCGACTTGGGTCCGGCCACCGCAAACTGGGCCCAGCTTTCGGTGGTCGACACCAGCTGCACATCCAGATCCGGCCACAGGCACTGGCGGGCAAATTCCATCCGCCGGAACACCAGCACCGCATTGGCCGTCGTGGTGGTGACCACAAAATGATCCTCGGCCAGGCGCGCCGCCGTGCCGTCATCATAGGCGATACCGTCTTCGCGCAGCATCAGCCCATAGCGCACGCGCCCCACCGGCAGCTTGGCAAAGCCATTGGCATAGATCCGGTTGAGAAACGCCGCCGCATCCGCGCCCTGCACGTCGATCTTGCCCAGCGTCGTGACATCGCACACCCCCACCGATCTGCGGGTCTGCAGCACCTCGCGGTCGACGGTCTGGCGCCAGTGGGTTTCGCCGGGGCGGGCAAACCACTGCGCGCGCAGCCAGTCGCCCACTTCGGTAAAGACCGCGCCCTGTTCGGTGGCCCATGTGTGGCTTGGGGTCTCGCGCACGGGGTGGAACGCGCGGCCCACGCTGCGCCCGGCCAGCGCGCCAAAGGACACCGGCGTATAGGGCGGGCGAAAGATCGTGGTGCCGGTTTCGGGGATGCTCTTGCCCGTCAGCTCGGCCATCACCGCAAGCCCGCCCAAGTTCGACGTCTTGCCCTGATCGGTGGCCATGCCCAGCGTCGTGTAGCGCTTGAGATGCTCGACCGAGACATAGTTTTCCTGATGCGCCAGCGTCACGTCCTTGACCGTGACATCGTTCTGGAAATCCAGCCAGGCCCGGCCCCTGGCCCCGCGCACATGCCAGAACGGCTGCAACCGCACCGGCGCGTCTTCGGCGCGCGGCAGATCGGGGGCAACGGTGGCATGGCCCAGATCGGCCAGGGCGGCGCGCGCGGCCCCTGCCCCGCTTTCCAGCGCCCCATGAGTCGACATCCGCCCCGCCGCAGCCCCCGCCACGCGCAGGCCCGCAGGCAGCGTGTCGCCGGGCACAAACGCCGCGATCGCGTCATCCCATTGCGGGCGCCCGCGCTGATGACAGGTCAGCTGCACATTGGGGTTCCAGCCCCCCGACACCGCCAGCGCGCCACAGTCGATCTGCCGGGTCGAGCCATCGGCCAGCCGCAGCGTCATCGCCCGCAGACCCAGACGGCCCCGCGTCCCGATCACCTGGGCCCCGGCAAACAGATCCGTGCCCGCCACCGCAGGGGCATCGGCGCGGGTGTCGATGACACAAGGCACCTCGATCCCCTTGGCGATCAGATCGGCGGCGGTGCGGTGCCCGTCATCATTGTTGGTGAACACCGCCACCCGCCGGTCCGGCACCGCCGCCATGCGGTTGGCATAGGCCCGCACAGCGCCCCCCAGCATCACGCCGGGCCGGTCATTGTTGGCAAAGGCGATGGGCCGTTCCGTCGCCCCCGCGCACAGCACCGCGCGCTGCGCATAGATGCGCCAGAAAATCTGGCGCGGCGTGCCGCTGGCAGGGGCAGGCAGATGGTCGGCCACGCGTTCAACCGCGCCATAGACGCCGTGGTCGAAGGCCCCGATCACCGTGCTGCGCGGCATCAGCCGCACATTGTCCAGCGCCGCAAGCTCGTCCAGAACCTGCCCGGCCCAATCGGCGCCCGGCTGATCGCCGATCACATGGGTTTCGGCCAGAAGCCGCCCGCCGGGTTCGAAATCCTCGTCCGCCAGGATCACCCGCACGCCCGCACGTGCCGCCGTCAGTGCGGCCATCAGCCCCGCAGGCCCCGCCCCGATCACCAGCAGATCGCAATGCAGGAACCCTTTGTCATAGGCATCCGGGTCATCTTCAAGAGACACGCTCCCCAGCCCCGCCGCCCGCCGGATCATCGGCTCATAGACGCGCTCCCAGAAGGCGCGCGGCCACATGAAGGTCTTGTAATAGAACCCCGCCGTCAGAAAGCGGCTGAACAGATCGTTCACCGACAGAAGATCATGGCGCAGCGTGGGAAAGCGGTTCTGCGAGCGCGCCTCGAGCCCGTCAAACAGCTCGGCCACCGTGGCGCGGGTGTTGGGTTCCTGTCGGCCACCCCGGCGCAGCTCGACCAGGGCGTTGGGCTCTTCCGAGCCAAAGGCCAGCACGCCGCGCGGGCGGTGATATTTGAACGACCGCCCCAGCAGCCGCACGCCATTGGCCATCAGCGCCGAAGCCAGCGTATCGCCCGGATGCCCCTCATAGCGGACCCCGTCAAAGGTGAACCCGATGCGCTGGCCGCGATCCACCCGGCCCCCGTCCACACGGTTGATCTGAACGGTCATCGGCTGCGCCCCCTTGCCCGGGCCACGTCTCGGGCCAGTTCGACGGATGTGATCTCATGCGTGGTGGTGTCGCGTGTGACCACCAGCCAAGACCGGTCGCCCTGTTCGTGAAACCACAGCTCGCGGTGCAGACCGGCGGGGTTGTCGCGCAGATAGAGATAGTCGTGAAACGCCCCGGCGGCATCTTCGGCCTGCCAGTCGGGCCGGTCGATCAGCGACGCATCGCCCAGATAGACAAATTCCTGCGCATCGCGCGGCCCCAGCAGGGGGTGATGAATGATCATGTCCGGTCCCTCAATGCAGGTTGGGCTGGGCGCCCTGGCCCTTTTCGTCGATCATGTGGCCGCTGCGGAACCGGTCGAGCCGATAGGCCCCCGCCACCGCATGCGGCCGGTCCGTGGCCATCAGATGGGCAAAACAGAACCCCGATGCCGGGGTCGCCTTGAACCCGCCGTAACACCAGCCCCCGTTGAAATAGAGCCCCTCGATCCCCGTCCGGTCGATAAAGGGCGACCCATCCATGGACATGTCCATGATCCCGCCCCAGGCGCGCAGCAGCCGCACCCGCCCAAGCGCGGGGATCAGCGCCATGCCACCTTCCAGCACGTCTTCGATGACCGGCAGGTTCCCCCGCTGGGCATAGCTGTTGTACATGTCGATATCGCCGCCAAAGACCAGCCCGCCCTTGTCGGACTGGCTGCAATAGAAATGCCCCGCGCCAAAGGTGATCACGCCGGGGATCAGCGGTTTCAGCCCTTCGGACACAAAGGCCTGCAGCACATGGCTTTCGATGGGCAGGCGCAGGCCCGCCTTCTGCATCACCCGGCTGGACGATCCGGCCACCGCAACGCCGACCTTGCCCGCGCCGATATACCCGCGCGAGGTTTCGACCCCCCGCACCCGGCCGTTTTCGATGCGAAAGCCCGTGACCTCGCAATTCTGGATGATGTCGACGCCGCGCCGGTCGGCCGCGCGCGCATAGCCCCAGGCCACACCATCATGGCGCACCGTGCCGCCGCGCCGGTGCAGCAGCCCGCCCTTGATGGGAAAGCGCGCATCGTCGAAATTCAGGAACGGATACAGCGCCCGCACCCCGTCCTGATCCAGAAGCTCGGCATCCGACCCGTTCAGGATCATCGCATTGCCCCGCCGCCGCGCGGCATCGCGCTGCGCATCCGTGTGCACCAGGTTGAGGATCCCGCGCTGGCTGACCATCGCGTTGAAGTTCAGCTCTTGTTCAAGCCCTTCCCACAGCCTGAGCGACAATTCATAGAACGGCTCGTTGCCATCCAGCAGATAATTGGAGCGGATGATCGTGGTGTTGCGCCCCACATTGCCGCCGCCGATCCAGCCCTTTTCCAGAACCGCGATCCGCGCCTGGCCGAATTCGCGCGCCAGATAATAGGCGGTGGCCAGCCCGTGGCCGCCCCCCCCCACGATGACGATGTCATACTCGCTTTGCGGCGCAGGATCCCGCCAGGCCGGTTTCCAGCCCTTGTGCCCGGTCAGGGCCTCGTAGATCACGCGCAACCCGGAATAGCCCATGGTGCCCTCATCACTTGTCAGGGTCATCCTGCACTGGATCGGGCCCGCGCACGCTGCCGGTTTGCGGTGCGAACCGGTCAATCTGCGTCAATGACGGGGTACGGCAGGTTTTGGCCGATAGCGGCGGCCTTTGGTGGGCCCGTGGCGACCAGCGGCGGGGACGACCCCGCCGCCCGGCCCGCTCAGATGACGTCAAAGGGCGGCTTGGCGGCCAGCATGATCTCGACCCGTTCGGGCGCCAGCGCTCCGGCCAGCAGGGTGCGCGCGGCTTCGACCTCGTTGACGCCAACCTCGCCCTTGGGGCGCAGATAGACCATGTGAAACAGCATCCGCCCCGTGCGCACCACCGCCACGTCCAGAACCTCGAACCGCGATTGGGCCATCAAGGCCCGCGTCTTGGCGCGGATGCAGGCCAGTTCCTGCGCCGGAACCGCCACGCCGACCACATCCTGCAGCGCAGCCCGGAACATGCGCACCGGCTGCGGGATCATCGCCAGACACAGCACGATGACAATGATCGCATCCGACACCGGCACGATCGCGTCCAGCGGCCCGCCCTGCAGCATCGCGATCAGCAGAAACGCAGCGCCCGCGCCCGCGCTCATCACGCCATCCACCAGCGCCGCGCGCGCTTCGGCCCGCAGGATCGCGCTCTTGCGCCCGGTCAGGCGCCAGTTGTGCCGGTGGTAAAGATAGAGCGCAAAGCACACCACCATCATCAGCCCGACATAGCCCGAGATCCATCCCAGCGACACCGGCGTCGCTTCGCCCGTGTGCAGATAGACGATCACCCGGCTGACAGCCGACACAAACGCCATCGACACCACACCGATCAGCAGCAGGCTGCGGAACATCACGAACATGCTCTCGTCAACCTCATAGCCGAAGGGGCGCGACGCATCCGGCCTGCGCCGCACCGACACCGCCACCCGCGCCGCCGCAATCGCGCTGAGAAAGTTCAGCCCCGAAAACAGCCCGTCCAGCAGCAACGCATCCGCATTGGCCAGAAAGCCCGCCGTCAGCCCGGCAATGGCCATCATCAGATTGGCCCATTTGGCCATGATCAAAGAATTCTGTTCAATCGCCAGCGACTGTTGCATGGCAAACCTTTCCAATCACTTATTTTCAGCGCGCGTCGTATCACCTGCCGCATCCTGACGTGGCTGCTGTGTGCTCAAAAGCGCGTGACAGCGGGTCGTCCCCGATGGGAAGATCGCGTTATAAATCGCACGTTAATCGTAAGTATGACACCAATTGGCGTCAGTATCCATCGAAAGCCTGAGTGAATTGATCACCTCTGCCCCGACCGCTGTGCGATCCGCAAGATATTTCACCGCCTCGGATGCGGTGTTCAGCAGCGCGGCCCCCTCGATCGACGACGTGGCCGACGTCTACCCCGATGATCCCAACTGGGATTTCGAGCTGGTGCAGCTGCAACCGGGACAGCTGGGGTTTCGCGTCGCCGAACGGGTGTTGCCGGGGATCTGGCTCAGCCTTGAAACACAGGCCTGCGCATTGCGCAGCTGTCACGCCCGCCGGGGCCACGGCGCCAATGTCGGGGCCAGTTTCGGGGCGATCCTGTCCGACGTGCCCGGCCACAGCTGGAAAGGCCAGCCCATCGGCTATGGCGATGTGCTCGTGTTCGGTCAGGCCAGCCATG
>JAOXSC010000161.1 GCA_025800215.1 Marinibacterium sp. | reverse complement strand
CTCCGGCGATTGCGCTGCTGACGCTGGTTCTGGGTCTGAACCTGCTGGCCGATGGCCTGCGCGAAGAGAGCCTCAAAGACTGATGCCATATCGTGAGGGCGCCCCCGTGCGCCCTCATCTGACAAGAACATAAAGGCGCGACATGCGCCCGACGGAGAGGACGAAACGAGATGGCAAAATGGGACTATGACGGGCCGATCCTGGAGATCGACAAGCTCTCTATCTCCTTTTTCACTCGACTGAGAGAGATCCCGGCGGTGATGGATTTTTCGGTCACGGTGGAACCGGGCGAGGCGGTCGGCCTCGTGGGGGAATCAGGCTGTGGCAAATCCACCGTGGCGCTGGGTGTGATGCAGGATCTGGGCAAGAATGGCCGGATCGTCGGCGGCTCGATCAAATTCAAGGGCCGCGACCTGTCAACGCTCAGCCCTGACGAGCTGCGCGATGTGCGCGGCAACGAGATCGCCATGATCTATCAGGAGCCGATGGCCTCGCTGAACCCGGCGATGAAGATCGGCAAGCAACTGATGGAAGTGCCGATGATCCACGAAGGCGTCAGCGCCGACGAGGCGTATAAACGCGCGCTCGAAGTGGTCACGGATGTGCGCCTGCCCGATCCCGAACGCATGCTCAACTCCTTTCCGCATCAGCTGTCGGGCGGCCAGCAGCAGCGCATCGTGATCGCCATGGCGCTGATGTCGAAGCCCGCGCTGCTGATCCTGGACGAGCCCACGACCGCGCTTGACGTGACGGTCGAGGCTGCCGTTGTGGAGCTGGTCAAGGATCTGGGCAAGAAATACGGCACCTCGATGCTGTTCATCAGCCACAATCTGGGGCTGGTGCTGGAAACCTGTGACCGGCTCTGCGTGATGTATTCGGGCGAGGCGGTGGAAACCGGGTCGATCAAGGATGTGTTCGACAAGATGCAGCACCCCTACACGCAGGCGCTGTTCCGGTCGATCCCGCTGCCCGGTGCGGATAAGAACAGCCGCCCTCTGGTGGCCATTCCGGGCAACTTCCCGCTGCCGCATGAGCGCCCGCCGGGCTGCAATTTCGGCCCGCGCTGCGATTATTTCGAAGACGGGCGCTGCAATGGCGATGCCATCCCGATGGCCGAGGTTCCGGGCGGCGATCGCCACAGCTCGCGCTGTCTGAAATTCCAGGAGATCGACTGGGCCGCGCCGATCACGCTGGGCGAGCAGAAGCAGAAGGCCGAAGTGGGTAATGTTGTTCTGAAGATGGACAACCTCAAGAAGTACTACGAGGTCGCGGCCAATGCGCTGTTCGGGGGTGGCGACAAGAAGGTGGTCAAGGCCAACGAGACGCTGTCATTTGAGGCGCGCGAATCCGAAACGCTGGCCATCGTGGGGGAATCGGGCTGTGGCAAATCCACCTTTGCCAAGGTGCTGATGGGGCTGGAAACGGCGACCGACGGGCAGATCCTGCTGGACAATCGCAACATCGAATCCGTGCCCATCGAACGCCGCGACACCAAGACCGTGAGCGAGGTTCAGATGGTGTTCCAGAACCCGTTCGACACGCTCAACCCGTCCATGAGCGTCGGGCGTCAGATCATGCGCGCGCTTGAGATCTTTGGCATCGGCGACAGCGACGCGGCCCGGCGGCAGCGCATGCTCGAGCTGCTGGATCTGGTGAAACTGCCGCGTGCCTTTGCCGAACGTATGCCGCGCCAGCTGTCGGGTGGGCAGAAGCAGCGAGTCGGCATCGCGCGCGCCTTTGCGGGCGGCGCGCGGATCGTGGTGGCCGATGAACCGGTGTCGGCGCTGGATGTGTCGGTGCAGGCGGCGGTGACCGATCTGCTGATGGAAATCCAGCGCGAGGAAAAGACCACGCTGCTGTTCATCAGCCACGACCTGTCGATCGTGCGCTATCTCAGCGACCGGGTGATGGTGATGTATCTGGGCCATGTGGTCGAGCTGGGCACCACCGAACAGGTCTTTGCCCCGCCCTACCACCCCTATACCGAAGCGTTGCTGAGCGCGGTGCCGATTGCCGATACCTCGGTTGAAAAGCAGCATATCGTTCTGGAAGGCGACATTCCGTCGGCGATGAACCCGCCGCCGGGCTGCCCGTTCCAGACCCGTTGTCGCTGGAAATCCAAGGTGACCAGTGGCTTGTGCGAAAAAGAGGTGCCCCCGGTCCGCGTGCTCGAAGGCGGGCATCAGGTGAAATGCCATCTGGACGATGTCACGCTGGATGAAATGGAACCGGTGATCAAGATCGCCGCCGAATAGTCGGGCAGATAGGGTCGGGCCCCCGGGCTTGACAGGACCAGCCTCTCTGGCCGACCCTTTTAGCCAAGGTTTCTATGGAAAGGGTCGGGCCATGGCGCGGATTGCACTAGATAGCTCACTGACGCTGGCGCTTGGCGTGCGGGACCGCCATGCCAGTGCGGCGTGGTATCACGACATGCTGGGGTTCGAGCTGCTTTACCACATGGATGACGCAGGCTGGAGCGAGATGCAGACGCGTGTCCCCGGCGTGACGCTGGGTCTGAACGCGCATGCCGCGCCAGGGGCCGACGGCGCCGTTCCTGTCTTCGGGGTCGGAGATCTTGCGGCATCACGTGCAGCGCTCGAAGCGGCCGGGGTCGCCTTTGACGGGCCAAGCGAGGTCATCGAAGGGATGGTTGCCCTGGCCCGTCTGCGTGATCCCGATGGGAACCAGATCATGCTGGCGCAGGACCTGAGCAACCCCCAAGGCGCCGCCTGAGCCCAGGGGCCGCGTCAGCTGCCCCAGATCTTGCGCACGTAGTTCTTGGTCTCGCGGTATGGTGGGATTCCGCCATGTTTCTTGACCGCGCCGGGGCCCGCGTTATACGCCGCCAGCGCCAGACGCCAGGATCCGAATTCGCGGTATTGCCGGGCAAGGTACTTGGCGCCGCCTTCCAGATTCTGCTTGGGATCCCAGGGGTCCACCCGCAACAGCTTGGCCGTGCCCGGCATCAGCTGCGCCAGGCCAATGGCGCCCTTGTGCGATTTGGCGCGCGGGTTCCAGTTGCTTTCCTGCTGCACCAGCCGGGCAAACAGGTCTTCGGGCACGCCATGCTTGCGCGCCGCCGCCTTGGCCATGTGCAGGAATTCTCCGCGATACTTGCCCACATAGGCCGGCGTGCGCCAGTTCGATTCCTTGCGGATGGTTTCGGGCTTGAGCCGCGTGGAATGTTCGTACTGGCTGGCCCCACGGGTATCGAGCAGCCGGGTCTGCGAGCTGAACAGCGCCGCCCGGTTCTTTGAAGAAAACAGATCCGCCCCGGCCTGACCACCCGCCAGAACCGACAGGCACACCGCACTGCCCAGCACAAAACGCTTCATCTCTTGCCTGCTTTGCCGTTTTTTCTGGCGCGACTATACCGGGTTTGCCGCAAATTTCCAGCGCCCGCGACATCGCATGACGCGCCGATCCGATCAATTCCGGTTAACCATGTTTCAACTGTCGCTGAGGAACGATAGTGTCGGCAGACAGCGGCGCGCAGATTCGGGCGCACGCCATCAATCACAACACGGGCACGAAGGACGCATCGCTTATGGCCGGTTCGGTAAACAAAGTCATTCTCATCGGCAATCTTGGCCGCGACCCCGAGGTGCGCACCTTTCAGAATGGCGGCAAGGTCTGCAACCTGCGCATTGCCACATCCGAAACCTGGAAGGACCGTAACACCGGCGAACGGCGCGAGCGGACCGAATGGCATTCGGTGGCCATCTTTTCCGAGCCGCTGGCGCGCGTGGCCGAACAGTATCTGCGCAAGGGCTCCAAGGTGTATCTTGAAGGGCAGCTTGAAACCCGCAAATGGCAGGATCAGAGCGGTCAGGACCGCTATTCGACCGAAGTCGTTCTGCGCCCCTACACCTCGACCCTGACCATGCTTGATGGCCGTGGCGAAGGTGGCGGCGGCGGCATGGGCGGCGGTGGCGGCTATGGCGGTGGCCAGCAAGGTGGCGGCGGTGGCTATGGCTATGACAGCGGCCCGCAGGATGACCGGTTCGGCGGGGGCGGCGGCGGGTCGTCGAACGCACCGTCGTCGCGCGACATGGATGACGAAATCCCGTTCTGATCGGGACAGATGGAGCAGGACACATGGCAGATCTGACACCAAAACTGGCGCTGGCTGCCATGCTGACCGTCGCAGTCTTTGGCCCGCAGGCGCGGGCCGAGACGCAATATCTTGACGACCGCTCGACCCCGCAAACTCTGGTGCAGAGCTATTACGATGCCATCAACAAACAGCAATACGCCCGCGCCTATGGCTATTTCACGCCCGACGCGGCGCCGGCGGATTTTGCCAGCTGGTCGGCAGGCTATGCCAAGACCAAATCGGTCAGCGTGCAGTTCGGCCCGACCCAGCCCGATCCGGGCGCGGGCCAGATCTTCTGGGCGCTGCCGGTGGCGATTTCGGCCCTCGGGACGGATGGCCAAACATCCGTCTTTGCAGGCTGTTATACGATCCACCTGACCAATCCGGGCATGCAGATGGACCCGCCGTTCCAGCCCATGTCGATCCAGTCGGCGCATCTGAGCCCGTCGGATCAGCCAATCCACAGCGCCGTTCCCCAAAGCTGCGACTAAGGGCGCGTCAGCGCCACTGAACGACCTGCCCGCCGGAACATTCGGGCGCGGTTGACGCCTCGGCCCACGTCGGGGCCGCCTGTATCAGCGCACCCAGATCCGCATCGGGCCCGATGGGCCCTGCCAGACCGATGCGCAGCTCATAGATGATCTGCTGCCCGTTGGTGGTGCGACGGCAGACGATCTGCACCCGATCCTGCGCACCGGGGCCAAAGGCGGTGTCAAAGGCCGCATGGATCTGATCGGCGCGCAGCATCCTGCCCCGGTTGTCCTCGAACAGTTCTTGCACCGCCGACCGGTTCAGCTGATCCAGCAACATCAGGCTGTCGGTGAAATATTCCTCGGCATCGGCGCCCGCATCGGGGCCGGTTTCAAACCGCTCGTAACAGGTGCCGTGCTTGGACCATTCGTGATCCTCAAGCGTGCCAAGCGCGCCGGGCATGGCCAGCTCAAGCTGCTGGCGCAACCCGTCGCTGATCCGGGCAGGCTCCCTCTCGCCCTTTGCAAAACACGAGGTCGGGCCACCGGACCCACCGCAATTGCACGGAAAGGCCGCCACCGTGTTCCAGTCATCGGGCCAGAGCCCGTGCAGCGAAAACTGCCGCGTGGCGGGATGCGCGTCATGCAGGCTGGCGCAGCCGGGATCCCCCTGCCCGGCGCGGATCTCGCAGAAGCCCGGCTGCCACGAGGCCGCCAGCGTGTGTTCGATGCTGCCCGGCACAATGGGCAGCCGTTCGGCGTCATAGGTGATTTCGGATCGGCCACAGGCGGCTGCCACCCAGCGGTCGCGCGGATCATCGGCGCCGAAATGGGTGATCCGGACAAAGCCATCATCCGCGCTGCGCGCCACCAGCCCATAGACCTTGCCCGGCTCAACCACCGTCCCGTCGGGCGCCGCATCGGTGCGCTTGAGCGCCGGGCAGCTTTGCGTGGTGTGAAAATTGCCGCTGATCGTCACACTACGGAACGCAGGCGTGGGCGTGGGCGTGGTCGCGTCGATCCGGCCACAGCCCACCGCCACCCAGCGTTTGTCGGTGACCGGCGCGCCGGGGACACGGATCCACACATGGCTGGGCGGCTGCCGGTTGAGGCCGAGAACCTCGTACCCCTGTCCGGGCCGCGTCTGCACCCCGCCGGGATTGCCGCTGCTCAGCTTTTGCGTCGCCTCGCAGGCGCGGTCGGCGGTGAACGTGCCCTCAAGCTTGACCTGAGCGGCCACCAGGGACGGCGCCGCCATGGCCATCACCACGGCGCAGACATGGAACAATCGCAGCATCAGGGGCCCCCTGTTTCGGGATCTGTCCCCTGTCAGAGTGCCGCATCCGCGCCCGTGGGAAAAGCCCCCTTGGCGCGCGCGCCTAGCCGCGTGCCGCCAGCGCGTCTTTCAGCAGGTCCAGCACCGCATCACCGGGCACGTCCGACGTCACGAAGGCCGCGCCGATCCCGCGTGCCAGGATGAAACGCAGCTGCCCGTCGATCACCTTCTTGTCCTGCCCCATCAGATCCAGCAGCGCTTCGGCCCCCGGCAGATCGCCGGGAATATCGGCCAGATCCGTCTTCATCCCCATGTCGCGCAGATGGGCGCGCACGCGGCTGGGGTCTTCCTGCGGGCAGAGACCCAGCCGGGCCGACAGCTCGAAGGCCAGCGCGCAGCCGACGGCCACGCCTTCACCATGCAGCAGCCGGTCAGAATAGCCGGTCGCGGCCTCAAGCGCGTGACAGAAGGTATGGCCAAGGTTCAGCAGCGCCCGGTCGCCCTGTTCGGTTTCGTCGCGCACGACGATCTCGGCCTTCATCTCGACCGAACGGGCCACCGCCTGAACGCGCGCATCGCGATCCCCGGCCGCCAGCGCAGACCCGTTCTGTTCCAGCCAGGAAAAGAACGACGCATCGCCCAAAAGCCCGTATTTCACGACCTCGCCATATCCCGCCAGAAAATCGCGCGGCGTCAGCGTGGCCAGCACATCGGTATCGGCCAGCACCAGCGACGGCTGATGAAACGCCCCCACCAGGTTCTTGCCATGGGGCGTGTTGATCCCCGTCTTGCCCCCCACCGAGCTGTCGACCTGCGCCAAAAGCGACGTGGGGATCTGCACAAAGCGCACGCCCCGGCGCAGGATCGCGGCGGCAAAGCCCGCCAGATCCCCGATCACGCCGCCGCCCAGGGCCACGACCACGTCGCGCCGTTCGACTTTTTGCGACAGCAGCCATTCCACCGCCTGCGACAGGAAGGGCCAGCTTTTGGTGGCTTCACCCGCCGGCAGGGCCAGCGACACCATGTCGATGCCCTGCGCCTTCAGACCTGCGCGCAGCGGCTCAAGATGCAGCTCGGCCACGCGCTCATCGGTGATCACGGCCACCCGCGGGCGCGCCAGCAAGGGCGCGATCCACGCCCCCGCCTGCCCGATCAATCCGGGCCCCACCTGCACGTCATAGGCGCGCTCGCCCAGATCCACGTGAACCTGTCGTGTCATTGCTGTCTTTCCAATACATCCGGGCGCGTCTCGAGCGCCGTGATCACCCGGTCCACCATGGCCGGGATCGACACCTGACCATCCGACGTCACCGCCAGATCGGCCTTTGAATAAAGGGGTACGCGCGCGTCATAGATCTCTTGCAGGGTGGCGCGCGGATCGGCGGTGCGCAGCAGCGGGCGCGTGTCCTTGTGCCGGACCCGGTTCCACAGCACCTCGATGTCGGCGCGCAGCCAGACCGACACGCCGCGATCGGAAATGAGCGCGCGGTTCTGCGCGCTCAGAAAGGCCCCGCCGCCGGTGGACAGGATCCCGCATTCTTCGTCCAGAAGGCGTGCGATGACCTGGCGTTCGCGGTCGCGGAAAAACGATTCTCCGTGACGCTCGAAGATCTCGGCAATCGACATGTTGGCGGCCTTTTCGATCTCGACATCGCTGTCGAGAAACCGCACGCCCAGACGCTCGGCCAGCGCGCGGCCCACCGCCGTCTTGCCAGCGCCCATCATGCCCACCATGACAACGGTCTTTTTCAGACCGCCCGCGCGCGGTTGCGCAGCGCCACCCGTGTCCTGAGGGCCCGTATTGTGCTCAATTTCGCTCATCAGCTCGTCAATGACGTGATCTTGTGAAAAAGGCTAGGTATAAATCAACGAAAACAACGCGCCCGAACGGGCCCTGAGGCAGAGAAAAGACACGATGCGACGCTTGATCAAATTCCTTCTGTACCTTCTGGTGCTGGCTTTCGTGGCCCTGGTTGTCTACGCCTATGTCGGTCCGTTCTTCGGCGCGGATTTCTCGGCCCCCAAATCCGAGATCCGGCAGCCGGTGACGCTGGATGTGGATTAGGACCACATGCCTGTCGCTGGGCGTTGTAGGCATGCTGGGGGTGTCGGGCGCCACCACGCCACCCGCCGGGGCGCAGACGCCGCTTTTGGTGGGGCGCAGCCAGGATAGCGCGGTCGGCGCGCCGCTATCGGCAATCCCCTGGCTTGATCGGCAAAGCCCGACGCCCGCCGGGCCCACCATCCTGCTTGAACCTTCTGTCACGCCGGGCACCGCCCCCGATGTCAGCGTGCGACCGCTGCCTGAGCAGGCCGCCCCCGTGGGGCTGGTGTCGGCCGAGCAGTCGGGCATTGCGGCAACCGTCTTTCAGAATTCCGACGCGCGCACGCTGGCGCGGCTGATCGCGCGGGCGCCGGTGATCGACAGCCCGGCGCTGCAATCGGTGCTCTATTCGCTGCTGCTGGCCGAAACCGTGCCCCCGGCGGGCGCCGAGCCGGCCGCCGCGCTGATGCGCGCGCGGCTGGACCGGCTGTTGCAGCTTGGCGCGGCCGATCCCGCGCAGGCGCTGGCCGAAATGGCCGGTGGCGCACAGGATCCGCAGCTCTTCCGGCGCTGGTTCGATGCCGCCCTGCTGACCGGTGACGAAGCCCGCGCCTGTGCAAGCCTCAATGCCCGCCCCGCGCTGGCCCCCAGCCTGCAGGCACGCATCTTTTGCGCCGCACGTGGCGGCGACTGGCAGACCGCCGAGCTGCTGCGCGCCAATGGTGCCACGCTGGGTCTGCTGAGCGTGGCCGAAAACGAATTGCTCGACCGCTTTCTCAATACCGAATTCTACGAAGATGCCCCGTTCCTGCCGGTGCCGGCCCAGCCCGATGCACTGACCTTTCGTCTGTATGAGAGCATCGGCGAACGTCTGCCCACCGCCAGCCTGCCGCGCGTCTTTGCCAATGCCGATCTGCGCGATGTGGCGGGCTGGAAAGCCCAGCTTGAAGCCGCCGAGCGCCTGACCCGCAGCGGCGCCATGGTCGGCAATCATCTGTTGGGGATCTACACCGCCCGGCGTCCGGCCGCATCGGGTGGCGTCTGGGACCGGGTGCGCGCGGTGCAGGCGCTGGAAACCGCCCTGCAGGGGCAGGACCCCGCAGCGCTTGATCAGGCGCTGATCGCGGCCTGGGCGGCGATGGAGCAGGCCCGGATCGAAACCGCCTTTGCCGGGATCTTTGCCGATGCGCTGCGCGGGCGTGACCTGACCAGCCCGCAGGCGCGCCAGATCGCGTTCCGGGTGCAGCTGCTGGCCGGCAAGCCCGGCGCGGCGCTGGTGGCGCGCCCCGACACGCGCGCCGAAACCCGGTTTCTGCTGGCCCTGGCCGGGGGGCGCCCTGATGTCGACAGCGCCCCTGATCCGCAGGCCGCCGCGATTGCGGCAGGCTTTGCGGATCCCGCGCCGCTGCCGCGCACGCTGGATCTGCTGCTGGGGGCCGACCGCCAGGGCGAAGTCATGCTGCGTGCGATCACCCGCTTCGATCAGGGGGCCGATGGCAATCTGGCCGCCCTCACCGAAGCCATCGCCACCCTGCGCGCCACCGGGCTTGAACGGACCGCACGGCGCGCCGCGCTGGAACTGCGGCTGCTAAAGCGCTCATGACCGAGCCCGCCCGCCCCCACGCCCCGCAGGACGATCTGACCTGGATCAGCACCTTTCTGCAGGCGCAGGCCGCCGAACAGGGGGCGGCCACCAACACCCAGCTGGCCTATGGGCGCGATCTGCGCGATCTGGCCGCCCATCTGGCCGCCCGTGATCTGGGCTTTGCCAGCGCCAGCCGCGACGACATCGAAGCCTATCTGATCGGGCTCAGCGATGCGGGCATGTCCACCGCCACCCGCGCGCGGCGGCTGTCTGCGGCCAAACAGCTTTACCGCTTTGCCTTTGACGAAGGCTGGCGCGCCGACAACCCGGTGATCCAGATCCGCGGGCCCGGACGCGACAAGCGCCTGCCCAAGACGCTGACCACGGACGAGGTCGACCGCCTGCTGGAGGCCGCGCGCGACACCGGGCGCAGCCGCGACGACCGGCTGCGCAACACCTGCCTGATGGAACTGCTTTATGCCACCGGCATGCGGGTGAGCGAACTTGTGTCCCTGCCCGTCGCTGCGGCGCGGGGCGATCCGCGCATGCTGCTGGTGCGCGGCAAGGGCGACAAGGAACGCATGGTGCCGCTGTCGCCATCGGCGCGCGATGCGCTGGCGGCCTGGCTGACCCGGCGCGACGCGGCCGAAGACACTGACCGCATCGCCAGGGGCACGCCGCCATCGCGGTTCCTGTTCCCGTCGCGCGGCAAATCGGGGCACCTGACGCGCCAGCGCTTTTTCCTGCTGATCAAGGAGCTCGCCGTCACGGCGGGGCTGTCGCCCGACACGGTCACGCCGCACACGCTGCGCCACGCCTTTGCCACGCATCTTCTGGCCAACGGCGCCGATCTGCGGGCGATCCAGACGCTGCTTGGCCATGCGGATGTGTCGACCACCGAAATCTACACCCATGTGCTGGACACACGGCTCAGCGCATTGGTTCTCGAACACCATCCGCTGGCCCATGACGACCCGGACAGCGTGGGGGATTGATCGCCGGGGCATCCTCCCCATCTTGATCGGAATCGCAGCACCCATCATAAAACGCCTGCGGCAAAGGATTTGACACCCAATGGACACGCAGACAGTGGCAACCACAGCATTTGACAGCACATTCTGGATGACGGCGGGCATGATCGTGTTTCTGCTGGTGTGCTCGGGGTTCTTTTCGGGGTCCGAAACCGCGCTGACCGCAGCGTCGCGCGGCAAGCTGCGCACCCAGGCCGACAAAGGGTCACGCGGGGCCGAACGCGCATTGGCGATCACCGAAGACACCGAACGGCTGATCGGGTCGATCCTTCTGGGCAACAACCTGGTCAACATCCTGGCCGCATCGCTGGCCACAGCCCTGTTCACCCGCGCCTTTGGCGAAAGCGGCGTGGCGCTGGCCACGCTGGTCATGACCCTTCTGGTGCTGGTCTTTGCCGAGGTGCTGCCGAAAACCTACGCCATCAGCAATGCCGAAAAAGCCGCATCGGCGGTGGCCGCCCCGGTCGGGGTGATGGTCACGCTGCTGTCACCGGTGGTCAGCGCCGTGCGTCTGCTGGTGCGCGGGGTGCTGCGGCTGTTCGGGGTGCAGATCGACCCTGACAGCCATTTTCTGGCCGTGCGCGAAGAAATTGCCGGCGCCCTGCAGCTGGGCCATTCCGAAGGCATCGTGGAAAAGGAAGACCGCGACCGCATCATGGGCGCGCTGGATCTGGATGACCGCTTTGTCGACGAAATCATGCTGCACCGTTCGGGCATCGAGATGATCAATGCCGCGATGGCGCCGGAAAAGATCCTGGATCAGTGTCTCAAAAGCCCCCACACCCGCCTGCCCGTCTATCTGGATGATCCCGAAAACATCATCGGCGTGATCCACGCCAAGGATCTTCTGCGCAGCATGTATGCGATGATCGGCGGCACCAATGGCGATGCGTCGGCGCTGCGGGATTTCAAGATCACCGATGTGGCCAATGATCCCTATTTCGTGCCCAACACCACAACGCTTGACGATCAGATGCGTGAATTCCTGCAATTGCGCAGCCATTTTGCGCTGGTGGTCGATGAATACGGGTCGCTGCAGGGGCTGATCACGCTCGAAGACATCCTAGAAGAGATCGTGGGCGAGATCACCGACGAGTTCGACAAGGACGAAGGCGATCAGATCACCCGCGCCGAAGATGGCAGCATCGAAATCGAAGGCGCCATGACCATCCGAGACCTCAACCGCGCCTGCGACTGGTCACTGCCCGACGACGAAGCCAACACCGTCGCCGGTCTGGTCATGCACGAAGCCCAGATGATCCCGTCGGCCGGGCAGGTGTTTTCGTTCCACGGCTTCCGGTTCGAGGTCACCGCCCGCGAAGGCAACCGGATCACCGGGCTGCGGATCCGGCCGCTATAGGCCCGCTAAGATAAGTCCGACTGGCATGACCGGCGGGCCCGGTCACCGGGGTCAGCCGTGATGTCAGTTTGCATCGCAGGCGCAACCGACCCCTTTGCGGCATGTCTTGCTGGCGGAAATACAGGAATCGCCACAAGCCTTGCCCTTGCGGCACGTCTTGCAACAGGCGGCATTCAGTGGCGCAGGGGTCAGCGCCTCGATCCGGTCCATCAGCGATGGCGACGCTGCCGCGATGGGCGATGCAGACGAGTGCGGGAAAACAGCAAGCAAAAGTACGACCGTGACGGCCGACGTGACAAAGGACTTCATTTCAACCTCGATTAAATTAATGCGTTAACTTTTTATTCACACATCATCAGATCCGCAAGACAGCGCCACGCGCGATAAACGACGCTTTGCGTCGTTTTCCGGCTTGCGCCGGGCTCGGACCAACCGCAGGCTTGGCCAAAAGACAGGAGAGGCAAGATGAAGACCACCACCCGCGTGGCCGTGATCGGCGGCGGCGTTGTCGGGTGTTCGGTGCTCTATCACCTGACCAAGCTGGGCTGGTCGGACGTGATGCTGATCGAACGCTCTGAGCTGACCTCGGGGTCCACCTGGCACGCGGCGGGCGGGTTTCACACGCTCAACGGTGACACCAACATGGCCGCGCTGCAGGGCTATACGATCCGGCTCTATCGTGAACTGGAAGAGATCACCGGCCTGTCCTGCGGGCTGCATCATGTGGGCGGGGTGACGCTCGCGGACAATCGCGACCGCTTTGACATGATGCTGGCCGAACGCGCCAAGCACCGGTTCATGGGGCTGGATACCGAAATCGTCACCCCCGAAGAGATCCGCAAGATCGCCCCCATCACCCAGACCGACGGCATCATCGGCGGGCTCTATGACCCGCTTGACGGCCACCTGGATCCGTCAGGCACCACCCATGCCTATGCCAAGGCCGCGCGCATGGGCGGGGCCGTGATTGAAACCCATTGCAAGGTGATCGAGACCACACCCCGCCCCGATGGCAGCTGGGATGTGGTCACCGACAAGGGCACGGTGCATGCCGAACATGTGGTCAATGCCGGCGGGCTCTGGGCGCGCGAGGTGGCGGCGATGGCCGGCGCCTATCTGCCGCTGCACCCGATGGAACATCAGTACATCGTCACCGATGACATCCCCGAAATCTTCGAACGCGACAGCGAACACCCCCATGTGATGGATCCGGCCGGCGAAAGCTATCTGCGCCAGGAAGGGCGCGGCCTGTGTATCGGGTTCTACGAACAGCCCTGCAAACCCTGGGCGGTGGATGGCACACCCTGGAGCTTTGGCCACGAGCTGCTGCCCGACGATTTTGACAAGATCACCGACAGCATCGAATTTGCCTATCGCCGCTTTCCGGTGCTGGCCCAGGCCGGCGTGAAATCGGTGATCCACGGGCCGTTCACCTTTGCGCCCGACGGCAACCCGCTGGTGGGCCCGGTGCCGGGTCTGCGCAACTACTGGTCGGCCTGTGGCGTGATGGCGGGGTTCAGCCAGGGCGGCGGCGTCGGACTGATGCTGGCGCAATGGATGATCGAAGGCGAAACCGAACGCGATGTTTCGGCCATGGATGTGGCCCGCTTTGGCAGTTGGATCAACCCCGGCTATACGCTGCCCAAAGTGGTGGAAAACTATCAGAAACGCTTTTCCGTCGCCTACCCCAACGAAGAGCTGCCCGCCGCGCGCGGGCTGCGCCGCACCCCGGTCTATGACGTGCTGGACGGGCTGGGCGCGGTCTGGGGGGCGCAATACGGGCTTGAGGTGGCCAATTACTTTGCCCATGGCGATGAGCCGCGCTTTGAAACCCCAAGCTTTCGACGCTCGACCGCCTGGGCCGCCACCCGGCGCGAGGTTCAGGCCGTGCGCGCCCGTGTCGGCATCAACGAAACCCATAATTTTGGGAAATACGAGGTATCGGGCCCGCGCGCGCGCGCCTGGCTTGATCGGATCATGGCCGGGCGGGTGCCGCCGCCGGGGCGTATCTCGCTCAGTCCGATGCTGTCGCCCAAGGGGCGGCTGATCGGGGATTTCACCATCTCGTGCCTGCGCGAAGGGCTGTTCCAGCTGACCGCCTCATACGGGGCGCAGGCCTATCACATGCGCTGGTTCGACCAGCACACCGAACCGGGCATGCGCATCGACAACATCTCGGACCGGCGCACAGGCTTTCAGATCGCAGGCCCCCGCGCGCGCGACGTGCTGCGCGCCTGTGCGGGCGACGCGGTGGATGGGCTGGCATTTCTGGACGTGGCAGAGATGCAGTTGGGCATGATCCCCTGCATCGTGCAGCGCGTCAGCTATACCGGCGATCTGGGCTATGAAATCTACTGCGACCCGATGGAACAGCGGCAGCTGTGGGACCAGCTTTGGCAGGCCGGTCAGGCGCATGGCATCATGCCTTTTGGCATGCGCGCGATGATGTCGCTGCGGCTGGATCGGTTCTTTGGCTCGTGGCTGCGCGACTATTCCCCCGACTACACCGCCGCCGAAACCGGGCTGGACCGGTTCATCGCATTTGGCAAGGACGCCGATTTCATCGGGAGCGCCGCCGCCGCGACCGACCGGCCCACGCGCCGTCTGGTGGCGTTCCGGGTCGATGCCGATGACGCCGATGTCAACGCCTATGAACCGATCTGGCTTGACGGGGCGGTGGTCGGATTTTGCACATCAGGCGGGTATTCGCATCACGCCGATCTGTCCGTGGCGCTTGGATTTCTGCCCATCGCGCAGGCGCAGGACGGACAGCGGGTCGAGATCGAGATCCTCGGCCAGATGCGCCCGGCCGAGGTTATATCCACCCCGCTTGTCGACCCTGACGGCACGCGCCTGCGCGGATGACGGTCACCTGCCCCATCCTGCTGCTGGCAGCGGGCGGATCGACCCGGATGGGCGGCACCGACAAGCTGATGTGCAGGGTTGATGGCCAGCCCCTGATCCGGCGTCAGGCGCAGCTGGCGCGTGGCGCCACCGATGGGGCGGTCATTGTCGCGCTGCCGTCGGACACGCATCCGCGCTGGCAGGCGATCGGTGATCTGGATGTGACCCGGCTGGCGGTGCCCGATGCGGCCGAGGGCATGAATGCCTCGCTCCGCCGGGGGATCGCGGCGCTGCCCCAAGGCTCGGACGCGGTGATGGTGCTGCTGGGGGATCTGCCCGATCTGACGCCCGAGGATCTGGCCACGATGATGGCGGCGGTGGATCCAGGCTCCGATGTCCTCGCCTGGCGCGGCACAACCCAGGATGGCGCCCCCGGCCACCCGGTAATCTTTCGCGCGCCCTTGTTTACGGCGCTGATGGCGCTTAGGGGGGATGGCGGCGGGCGCGAGGCGCTGGCCACCGCGGGCGGGCGCATCGCCCTGATCCCCCTCCCCGGCACCCACGCGCGCACCGATCTTGACACGCCAGAGGCATGGGCCGCCTGGCGCGCGCGCAATCCGGACCGCTGAGGGCCTGTAGACGACACACGGATCAGCGCCCTGCGGGACGCCATGCCATGCAGCGATGACAGTGAATTTTTCTGGAAAGTGGTGCCCCCACACGGACTCGAACCGCGGACCTACTGATTACAAATCAGTTGCTCTACCAGCTGAGCTATAGGGGCGTGCGACGGGTCGTAGCCGTTTGATCGGCAGGGCGCAAGATCAAAATCTGCGCCTTGCGTGATCTCACATCCCGAGCGCTTCTTTGTACATTTCAAGGATCGCCTCTTCTTCGGCGATGTCGTCCTTGTCGCGTTTGCGCAGCGCGATGATCTTGCGCATGACCTTGGTGTCGTAACCGCGCGCCTTGGCTTCGGCCATGACTTCTTTCTGCTGCTCGGCGAGGTCCTTTTTCTCGGCCTCCAGACGCTCGACCCGCTCGATGAACTGGCGCAGTTCATCTGCGGTCACGCGATAGGTGCTGTCGGCCTGCGGGGTGGTGTCGACAAAATCATCCATGATCGGGCTCCTGAGCGTGGCGTCAAAACAGGTCTGCTGGATACCGCCCTGCCCTGCCCGCTGCAAGCCCGTCTTGCGTGCAGGCCCCCGATCCGCTACCCCCCGCCCCGTGACAAATGAGCGGCAGGAGCGCGCAGCATGTTCGAAATCATGATCTGGGTCGGGGCGGCCCTGTCCATTCTGGGGCTGGGCGGGCTGATCTGGTCGATCCTCAAGGTGATGCGGGCACGCAAGGCGGATCTGAGCGACGAGGAGCTGCGCGCCGCCGTTCAGGCGGTGATGCCGCTCAACCTCGGAGCGCTGGCGGTGTCGGTGATCGGGCTGATGCTGGTGATCCTGGGCGTGTCTCTGGGCTGACGCTGGGGCCGATTGCACCGGCTCTCTGGACAGGCCCGATCTGGCCGCCTAAAGCTTGCCGCCATGGATATGCGACAACTGACCCCCGACTATTTCGTTTCGCCCCAGATCACGCCTGAAGATCTGGAAGCGGCCAAGGCGGCCGGGATCACGCGGGTGATCTGCAACCGCCCCGATGCCGAAATCCCGCCGCATCTGCACCATGCAGAGATGGCAAAGGCCGCCGCAGCGGCCGGGCTGGAATTCGAGGTGCTCGAACTCACCCATCAGACCATGACGCCCGACAATGTGGCGCGTCAGCATGCGCTGATCGGCGGGGCATCGGGCCCGGTTCTGGCCTATTGCGCGTCGGGCACGCGGTGCTCGGTGGTCTGGGCGCTTGGGGCTGTGAGCACTGAAGGCGTGGATGGGGTGCTCGAAACCGCCGCGCGGGCGGGGTATCAGCTGGACGGGCTGCGCCCGACGCTCGAGCAGATCGCAGCGCAGGCAGGCTGACCGCCTGCCCTATGGCTCATCCGGGGTGCCCGGATGGGCCAGCCGCGCCGGAAGACCCGCAAGCTCGGAGATTTCGGCGGCGGCCTCTTCAGGGCTGAGACGGGCGAATACGTCATCGCCATCCCCCAGCCCCTGATCTGCCAGATCGAGCGAAGCCAGAAGATCATCAGCGCCGCCTGCCCCACCAACCGTATCCGCATCGCTGCCCACAGGCCCCGGATCTGCGGCCGGATCCACAGGCGGGCGCGTTGGCGTGAGATCGGAGAAGTCAGCGCCGGCGTCTTCAACCTCGGCCCGCTCAAGCGACGCGGGATCCGGCGGCAAACGCAGGGCCCGCGCGCCGCGCGCCTGCCCCAGCTGCAGCACGGCCACAACCTCGCCCCCCGGTGTCACAAGGCGGGTGCGCGACAGATCCGCACCGATGGGCAGGGCCAGAAGATCCCCCGGCTGCCAGCGCGCCGCATCCGACAGCGCCACCTGAAACCGGGCCAGTTCCGCCGTCAGCCGCGTGGGCAGGGCCAGCATGGTGCTGTCTTTTGACACAGGTTCTTGCGGTTGGGGATCGGGTGTTGGCGGCGGCGCCGGTGTGGGTTCCGGCAGGATCAACAGGATCTGCCCCTTGCGCAGCCCGCCCCCCAGATCCACCGACAGATCGAAAATCCGGTAACGGTCGGCGACAAAGCCCAGACCCAGGCTGCGCGCGCTTTCGGCCTGCGCACCGAAGCGATAGCCGCTGATGCAGGCCCTGTCAGAGGCGACTTCAACAAGATCTTCGGCGCGCTGCATGGCGTCATCCAGCAGCGGCGCCACCAGCGCGGCATCGGTGGCCGTGGGGGTCCGCTCGGGATCGTCGGCGCTGTCGGGTCCGATCGTTCCCATGGTCTGCTGCTGCACGATCCCGCTGGCCAGCACGGCATCCAGCTGCATCGCACCGCGCGCGCCATCGGGCCCATCCAGCACGATGATCAGGGCGCTGTCATCCAGCCGCGCCACCGCATCAGGCTGAAGCCCGCGCGCCTGCGCCGCGCCGATCACCGCCAGCGGCAGGTCAAATCCCGCCCCTGCGGCACGGGCCAGCCCCAGACGCAGCGCGCGCAGCGCGGACCGGTCGGTCACCGCCGCCCCATCCCGCGATCCGGCGAGTTTCCGTCTGAGTACCGATGTCTTGCCTGCCTCTGCCATGCAGCGATGCGCCCCTGAACGTTCTGTCCGCATCCCCGGCATAGCAAAGGGCTGGTTACCAAAGCGCTAAGTCCGGCGCGCTCCTTTGGCGTCGCGTGACGGCAAGCTGACACGAAACGCCGCCCCGCCCTGTCCGCGCAGATACTGAATATCTCCGCCAAGCCGCTGCATGATTTCGCGGCAGATCGCCAGGCCCAGCCCCGCGCCACCGGCCTTTTCACCGCCCACACGGGCAAATTTTTCGAACACCATGGCCTGGGCCTCTTCGGGGATGCCCGCGCCATTATCGACAAAATCAATCGTCACCATGCTGCCGAATTCCCGTGCCGAAATGGTCAGCGTCGGGCGGTCGACCTCGCAATATTTCTGAGCATTCGAGATCAGATTGATGAAAACCTGCGTCAACCGATCAAGATCCGTGTGCAGCGCAATCGCCTCTGCTTCGGCGCTGCGGCGCAGGCGCAGGTTGCCGTCGCTCCCCGTCAGCGCGGTCGACGCGGCCTGATCGAGCACATCCGACAGCTGCCCGTGGCCAAGGTTCAGGCTCACCTGCCCGCTTTCCAGCACGCTGAGATCCAGAAGATCGTCCAGAAGCCGCGTCAGGCGCAGCGCTTCACCGTGGATGATGGCACCATAGCGCGATTTTTCGGCGTCATTGAGACCGGTCGTATCGCGCAGGATTTCGGAAAAGGCCCGGATCGAGGTCATGGGCGTGCGCAGCTCATGGCTGACCTGGCCCAGAAAGGCGTCCTTTTGCAACGACACCTGGGTCAGCTTGTCATTGGCTTCGCGCAATTGTCGGGCGGTGCGCGACAGTTCGGCGGATTTGGCTTCAAGCTGGCTGGAATATTCCAGCAGTTGCGCGGATTCATCCGCCACCGCCATCAGATCCTGCACCGACACCGATGCCCCACCCACGATCTGGCCCACCATCGCATGCGCTGTGGCCGCCCCCACACTGCCGCCCAGTTCGCGTTCAAGCGCCTGCAGAAAGGCAGGGCTGGGTTCAGGCAGCGATCCGCGCACCCCCTGCCGCATCGCTTCGCGGGCAAACAGCGCATGCGCCTGATCGGGGCCCAGGATGCGCTGCGACATGATCATCAGATCTTCGGTCTGGGCAATGGACCCGGTCCAGCCGCGCGGGCCGGTGGAATGCTCGAACACATTGACGAACTGCGCCCCCTGCAGCCGCTCAAGCGGGCTGGGAAAGGTCAGCAGTGACATCGCGATGAAGGCCACGGTGTTGAAACCAAGACTCCAGACCACCGAACTGACCAGCGGATCCACCCCGGTGCCGCCAAAGAGCCCGCCGGGGCTGAGCCAGCTGAGCCCGAAGAGCCCCGCTTCGGACAGCCCTGCCGGCAGGATCGCACCGCCAATCTCGGGCAGAAGCAGCGTATAGATCCACACCACGAACCCCACTGTCAGCCCCGCCAGCGCGCCAGCGCGCGTGGCCCCGCGCCAGTAAAGCCCGCCCACCAGCGACGGCAGGATCTGCGCGATCCCCGCAAAGGCCACCAACCCGATCGAGGCCAGCGCCACCCCTTCGCCCGCAGCGGCGTGATAGAGATACCCCAGCCCCATGATCGCCGCGATCGAGATCCGCCGCGACAGCAGCACCACATGGCGCACATCGCCCGACACGCTGGCCCCATCCCCCTGCAGCGCCAGCCAAAGCGGCATTACGATATGGTTCGACACCATGGTCGACAGCGCCATCGCCGCCACGATGACCATGGATGTGGCCGAGCTGAACCCGCCGATGAAGGACAGCATCGCCAGCCCTTCACGATCATTGCTCAGCGGCAGGGTCAGCACGAACAGATCGGGGTTCGATCCCGCGGGCATCAGCGTCAGCCCCACCGCCGCGATGGGCAGAACGAACAGGCTGATCAGCATCAGATAGGCCGGAAAGGCCCAGGCAGCGGTGCGCAGATGGCGTTCATCATCGGCTTCGACCACCATAACCTGAAACATGCGCGGCAGGCAGACAAACGCCGCCGCCGACAAAAAGGTGATCGCCGCCCATCGGCTGCCTTCGGTCTGCCAGGCCCCGATGGCCGAGGCGTCGATCTGCGCCATCGCAGGCCCGATGCCGCCTGCCAGCCCCCAGACCACAAAGATCCCCACCGCCAGCAGCGCCACCAGCTTGACCACCGCCTCAAGCGCGATGGCTGTCACCACGCCGTGATGGCGTTCATTGGCATCCAGATTGCGTGTGCCAAACAGGATTGCAAACACCGCCAGCCCCACGGCCACCCACAGCGCCGACCCGGTTTCAGCATAGCCCATCGGGTCGTCACTGGCATCGACAAAGGCCTGAAAAGAAAGGGTAATCGACTGCAACTGCAGCGCGATATAGGGTGTCACCCCGATCACGGCGAGCACCGTCACACAGGATGCCAGCAGGTTCGATTTCCCATAGCGTGCCGAAATCAGGTCGGCGATCGAACTGACCCGCTGGCTGCGACCGACCCGCACCAGTTTGCGCAACCCCATCCACCAGCCCAGCATCACCAGCGTCGGACCCAGATAGATGGTGACAAATTCCAGCCCGTTGCGCGCAGCCGACCCCACCGCGCCATAAAAGGTCCAGGCCGTGCAGTAGATCGACAGCGACAGCGTATAAACCAGCGGCGAGCGCAGCCAGCCGCCATAGCCGCGCGCGGCCAGCCGTTCGGCAACAAACGCCACCAGAAACAGCAGTGCCACATAGGCCAGGCACACCAGGATCAGCGAATTGAGCGACGTCACCGCGCGCGGCCCCGGTCCGGGCGCACCGGCGAAATCTGGGCAACATCACCCGCATCCGACAGATCGGTCGCCCCTGTGCGCCCCAGCAGAACAGACAGGACCGCCGACAGCAGGATCAGCCCGAACCAGGCCGCAAAGACAAAGGTCATCGCATGCGACATCGGCATGGTCGCGCCGTCCGTGTCGGGCCGTGCGACCGGCCACAGCATGGGCGCCGCCAGCAGGGCCGACCCGATCCAGGGCAACACCCGCGCGGCATCCAGCACGCGCCGACGCCGATAGGTGCGCCGTTCAAGAAAGACCGGTGGCGTCTGCCCGCCGCTCATGTCGGCGACGGCACCAGATCGCGCACCGCGTCCAGAACTTCGGCGTTCGAAAAGGGTTTGGTCATGAACCGGTTCACTCCGGCCTTTTCGGCCATGTCGCGATCGCGCGACTGACCGCGTGCGGTCAGCATCAGCACCGGCAGGCTTTCGGTTTCCGGGCGCCCACGCAGATCGCGCAGGATGTCCATCCCGCTTTTTCCCGGCAGCATCACGTCCAGGATCAGAAGATCGGGCAGCACCCGCGTCACCGCATCCACCGCGCTGTTGCCATCGGCATGGGTCTGCACGTCCCAGCCGTCGCGCGTCAGCAGAAAGCGGATCGCCTCGGTGATGTTGGGCTCGTCTTCAATTAGCATTACATTTCGGCGCATTGCCGGATCCTCCCCCCGGTGGCGCGGGTTGTCCCACGTCCTCCCTCTGGCGTCAATTTAGACCTGCCGCGGAAATTCTGTCAAAAGCCTTCGTCCAGGATCGACGGTTCACGTCGCGCCGGGCAGGATCGGCGGGAACAGATCCGGCAGGTGCTGCCGACCTCGCCCAGCCTTTGGGATCCTTCGCGCGGCAGCGGCACCGCCTGTTCCGGCAGGATCAGCATGATCGCATGCCACAGCGGATCATGGTCGAAATCCACGTTCAGCGCCGGATAGGACAGGCTGAGGCAATCAAAGCGGACCGCATCGCGCCCCTGCTGCACCACCCGCCGCCGGATCGGGTGATGCGGCCGGCTGAGCGCGGAAAACAGCGGCCAGAGCGGGCACGGTGCGCCAAAGCGCGGCATCGCAAAGCCCGCCACCTGCTTGCGCACCAGAATGGTGCCCGCAGGGTCACAGATCACCAGCCCGATTTCACAGCCCACGATGTCGGGCGGCAGCACCGCCAACCGCCGCAGCACCGTGTGCAGCGGCACGCCAAAGCGCTGCGCCATGCCCGCCGGATCCAGGCCCAGCTCGTCGATCGCCTCGGCACAGCGGTCCAGTGGCATGGCGGCGGCGTCTTCGACATAGCCTTCCAGAACGGCCGCCGCGATTTCACGCGCCGCGCGCGATGTCAGGTGCCGCGCATCCTGCACCACCGCGTCGATGGACCCGCCAGGCTGTTCCAGCGTGGGAAAGCGATAGCCTGCAGTTTCCATGAACAGATCCACCTCTTCGCGCGGGGCGGTGCGGCGATCTTCGGCGCCGTCATGTTCATCCAGATATTCCACCAGCGCCTTGGAACTGTCGGCCAGCCGCTGGCTGTCTTCGTTCAGGTTGCGGTGAAAGCGGTCGCGCCAGGCCGGTTCGATCTCGCCCGGTTCGGCCAGGATCGACGCGGTCGAGCGGATCGCGGCGGCGGTCGACAGCACCTCGTGCAGGGATCCGGCCAGGTTGGGGTCATGGGCAAGCCGGTCGCTGAGCGTTTCCACCGTCCGCTCCAGCGCCAGAATGCGGCGATGGGCAGCGCCCAGAACCTCGGCCCAGCCGGGAAAGCGCCCGGCAAATTCTTCGGCGCGATCGGTTTCCACGGCGATGGGCCCGGCTTCGACGGCGGCTTCGCGCAGGGTGGCCACCAGGGCGGCTTCGGCCCCTTCGCTGAGCATGGCGTGATCAACGCCCAGCGTCTCGGCAATATCGGCCAGAAGCTTGCCGCCGATTCTGCGCCTGTTATGTTCGATGAGGTTGAGATAAGACGGCGACACACCAACGCGCCGCGCCAGGTCGGCCTGTTTGAGCCCGACAATCTGGCGTCTTTCGCGGATGCGGCTTCCGGTTAGCGTGTCGCGCGACATCTGATCCCCCCTGAAAAACCCAGCAGGCGCAACGGCTTTCTGCGGCGCGAGATAAGCAAATTTACAAGTATCGCCTGCAGCCTGTCGATTTGTTTACAGAATAGATAAGCAAATAAAAAGACTTATTGAGTCATTTTCTTTCCGCAACGGATACTGATTTTGCACGGAAAGTGCACCGCTGGCCTGATTTGAGGAGGTCACGCCAGCGAGATGTTCATGGGAGGACAACATGACGAAGACAGATGTCACACGCCGCGGCGTGATCAGATCCGGTGCTGTTGCAGGTGCCGGTCTGGCGGTGCCGACGATCTTTACCGCCCAGTCGGCAGCGGCCTTTACCAACGAACCGACCGGCGGCACGGTCACGCTGGGCTTCAACGTGCCCCAGACCGGACCCTATGCCGACGAAGGCGCCGACGAGCTGCGCGCCTATGAGCTGGCGGTCGAGCACCTCAACGGGGGTGGCGATGGCGGCATGTTGAACACGTTCAGCTCCAAGGCGCTGCAGGGCAACGGCATTCTGGGCAAGAAGGTCGAATATGTCACCGGCGACACCCAGACCAAATCGGACGCAGCGCGCGCATCGGCCAAGTCGATGATCGAAAAGGACGGCGCCATCATGATCACCGGCGGTTCGTCATCGGGCGTGGCGGTTGCGGTGCAGGCGCTCTGCCAGGAGGCAGGCGTGATCTTCATGGCCGGTCTCACCCATTCCAACGACACCACCGGCAAGGACAAGAAGGCCAACGGCTTCCGCCATTTCTTCAACTCCTACATGTCGGGTGCGGCGCTGGCACCGATCCTGGCGGCCAATTACGGCAAGGACCGCCGCGCCTATCACCTAACCGCCGACTACAACTGGGGTTACACCACCGAAGAAGCGGTGCGCACCTCGACCGAAGCGATGGGATGGGAAACCGTGAACGCGGTGAAGACCCCGCTGACGCAGACCGATTTCAGCTCGTATATCGCGCCGGTGCTGCAATCGGGGGCCGATGTGCTGGTGCTCAACCACTATGGCGGCAACATGGTCAATTCGCTGACCAATGCCGTGCAGTTCGGCCTGCGTGACAAACAGGTCAACGGCAAGAATTTCGAGATCGTCGTGCCGCTGTATTCACGCCTGATGGCCAAGGGGGCCGGTGCCAACGTCAAGGGCATCTACGGGTCGACCAACTGGCACTGGACGCTGCAGGACGAAGGCTCAAAGGCTTTTGTCAAATCCTTCGGCACCAAATACGGCTTCCCGCCCAGCCAGGCGGCCCACACCTGCTATGTGCAGGCGCTGCTTTATGCCGACGCAGTCACGCGGGCCAATTCGTTCAACCCCTGCGCGGTGGCCGAAGCGCTCGAAGGGTTCCAGTTCGACGGCATGGGCAATGGCCCCACCCTGTACCGCGCCGCCGATCACCAGTGCTTCAAGGACGTGCTGGTGGTGAAGGGCAAGGAAAACCCGACATCGGAATTCGACCTTCTTGAGATCGTCGAAATCACGCCCGTGGGCCAGGTGACCTATGACCCGTCGATCTTCGGCGGCAATCTGGGCACCTGCAACCCCGGCGCCTGATCCTGTCACTCAGCGGCGGGCGGATCCATCGGGTCCGCCCCCTTTCACGACCCGCCGCCACGCGGGTTCATCCCCCTAATTTCCGGGAGGCGGATTGATGGAAGCAATCATCCTGCAAATCCTGAACGGGCTCGACAAAGGGTCGGCCTATGCGCTGATCGCGCTTGGTCTGACGCTGATCTTCGGCACGCTGGGTGTCGTGAACTTTGCCCATGGTGCATTGTTCATGATCGGGGCGTTCTGCGCCGTGACGCTCAGCCGGATCCTGACCCTGTCGCATACCGTCATCGACGACACCAAAACCGATTTCCTTGGCCAGCCTCTCAAGGTCGAGGTGCCCTATGTCTACGACATGTTCGGGCAGGCCACGGGCGAAGCGATCATCGACTGGGCGGTGCCCCTGTCGCTGCTCTTTGCGATCCCCGTGATGGTGGGCCTGGGCGTGCTGATGGAGCGCGGCCTGATAAAGCACTTCTACAAGCGCCCCCATGCCGACCAGATCCTTGTGACCTTCGGTCTGGCGATCGTCCTGCAAGAGATCATCAAGTATTTCTACGGCGCCAACCCGATCCCGACCCCGGCCCCCGATGCGTTCCGCGGCAGTTTCGATTTCGGTGCCGCACTGGGGTTCGATCCCAACCTGATCATCTACCCCTACTGGCGGATCATCTATTTTGCCTTTGCCACGGTGGTGATCGGCGGGGTCTTTGCCTTCCTGCAATTCACCACCTTCGGGATGGTGGTGCGCGCGGGCATGGCCGACCGCGAAACCGTGCAGCTTCTGGGGATCAATATCGACCGCCGCTTTACGCTGATGTTTGGCCTGGCGGCCGCTGTCGCGGGGCTTGCGGGGGTGATGTACACCCCGATCAATTCGCCCAACTACCACATGGGCATGGATTTTCTGGTCCTGAGCTTTGTCGTCGTCGTGGTGGGCGGCATGGGATCCCTGCCCGGCGCCGTTCTGGCGGGGTTCCTGCTGGGCATCCTGGAAAGCTTTGCCTCAATGGGCGTGGTGCTCAACATCCTGCCCGGCATCAACCAGATCATCATTTACCTTGTTGCCATCGTGATCCTGCTGACCCGTCCCAGGGGTCTGATGGGCCGCAAAGGCGTGATGGAGGACTGACATGTTCGGCCTGACCAAGAAAGACACCGGCCTGCTGATCGTCGTGGCGATCCTGACGCTGCTGGCCCCCTTCATCCTCAACCCCTTCCCCGAAGGCTCGGCGATGGCGCAGTTCAACGCGGGCTATCCCGACCTGATGCAGCGCTTTGTGATCTTCGGGATCTTTGCCATCGGGTTCAACATCCTGTTCGGGCTGACCGGCTATCTGTCCTTTGGCCATGCGGCGTTTCTGGGCGTGGGCAGCTATGCGGCGATCTGGATGATGAAGCTGCTGACGATGAACGTGCTGCCTGCCATCATCATCTCGGTGCTGGTGGCGGGGCTGTTCAGCCTTGCGGTTGGCTGGATCTCGCTGCGCCGCTCGGGGATCTATTTTTCGATCCTGACGCTGGCCTTTGCCCAGATGTCCTATGCGCTGGCCTATTCGGTGCTGACGCCGATCACCGGCGGTGAAACCGGCCTGCAGCCCAAGGTCGACGACCCGCGTATCCTGGATGCGGCGCTGGCCGAAGGGGCAACGCCCAAGGCCAACATCTTCGGCCTGCAGATGGGGCAGAGCTTTGACCTGCAGCTGGGTGGCTGGCTCTTTACCTTCAACGCCGGCTACTATCTGGCAGCGGTGGTGATGCTGCTGGCCTTCTACCTGTCGATCCGCATCTTCCGCTCGCCCTTTGGGATGATGCTGCGGGCGGTCAAATCGAACCAGCAACGGCTGAACTATACCGGGCTCAACCCCAAACCCTATACGCTTGCGGCCTTCGTGATCTCGGGCATGTATGCGGGTCTGGCCGGCGGGCTGCTGGTAGCCATGGACACGCAGGTGGGCCCCGAACGCATGTTCTGGACCGCCAGCGGCGAGGTCGTGCTGATGACGATCCTGGGCGGTGCGGCCACGCTGATCGGACCGGTGCTGGGCGCGGGCCTGATCAAATACATGGAAAACATCCTGTCCAAGATCAACAAGGACGTGCTGCACCAGTGGTTCGCCTTCCTGCCCGACGGGCTTGAGGATTTCATCGTCGCCATTGTCTACCCGTTCGTGGGCAAAGGCTGGCACCTGACGCTGGGGCTGATCTTCATGGCGGTGGTGATCTTCCTGCCCGGTGGTCTGGTCGAGGCCGGGCAACGCATCGCACGCCTGTTCCGTCGCAAGACGCAAGACAAGACCACCCCCGCCAAGACCGAACCGGCAGAATAAGGAGACCCGACAGATGAGCATTCTCGAAGTCAAAGGTGTCGGCAAACGGTTCGGCGGGCTGCAGGCGCTGTCGGATGTGAACCTGAGCGTGCGCGAAAACTCGGTGCACGCGATCATCGGACCCAACGGGGCGGGCAAATCCACCCTGCTGAACTGTCTGGTGGGCAAGCTGATCCCGGATACCGGATCGGTCATGTTCGACGGCCAGTCGGTGCTGGGGCGCGCGCCCTACGAGATCAACCAGATGGGCATTTCCCGCGTGTTCCAGACCCCCGAGATCTTCGGAGATCTGACGGTGCTGGAAAACATGATGATCCCCTGCTTTGCCAAGCGCGACGGCGCGTTTGAACTGAACGCGATCCCCAGCATGATGGGGCAGAAGGACATCGTCGAACGCGCCGAACACATGCTGACGGAAATGAACATGGCCGACAAACGCCACGATCACGCCGCCGCGCTGTCGCGCGGCGACAAGCGACGGCTGGAAATCGGCATGTGTCTCAGCCAGGAACCGCGCCTGCTGCTGCTGGACGAACCCACCGCGGGCATGGCGCGGGCCGATACCAACAACACCATCGACCTGCTCAAGGACATCCACGACAGCCGCGACATCACCATCGCCATCATCGAGCATGACATGCATGTCGTGTTCAGCCTGGCGCAGCGCATCACCGTGCTGGCTCAGGGCACGCCGCTGGTCGAAGATGACCCCGAAAACATCCGCGGCAACCCCAAGGTGCGCGAAGCCTATCTGGGCGAAAGCGCCTGACCTGGCGTAGGGCGGGCTTCAGCCCGCCTTTCCCCCCGCCATCAGCGAGGACATGACAATGAACGTCAAACCCGACTTTTCGAAAAACGCCAACCTGGCCCAGACCGCGCCGGCCTTTCTGTCGATCTGGGACATGCACGCCTATTACGGCGAAAGCTATATCGTGCAGGGCATCAGCTTCAACGTGCACGAAGGCGAGATCCTCGCGCTTCTGGGGCGCAACGGGGCCGGCAAGACATCGACGCTGCGCTCGATCGCGCGCATCGGCGACCCCGAAGTGCGCCATGGTGAAATCTGGCTTGATCACCAGCCGCTGCACACCATGAGCAGCCATCAGGCCGCCAAGGTCGGTCTGGGGCTGGTCCCCGAAGACCGCCGCATCATCCCCGGCCTCACGGTCGAAGAAAACCTGCAGCTGGCCCAGATCGAACCGCCCATCGGCTGGTCACTGGATCGCCTCTATGACCTGTTCCCGCGCCTTGGCGAGCGGCGCAAACAGGAAGGGGTGACGCTGTCGGGGGGTGAACAGCAGATGCTGGCCATCGCCCGCGCGCTGGCCCGCGACATCAAGGTCCTGTTGCTTGACGAACCCTACGAAGGGCTGGCCCCGGTGATCGTGGACGAGATCGAAAAGACGCTGATCCACATCAAGGAACAGGGCATGACCACAATCATCGTGGAACAGAACGCGGTGCGCGCGCTCGAGCTCGCGGACCGGGCGGTGATCCTCGATACCGGCGGCATCGTCTTTGACGGCAGCGCCGCCGAAGTGCTGCAGAACGAAGAGCTGCGGGCCGAATACCTGGCGATCTGACCCGGCCAAAGGAGAGGCGGGCTGAAGCCCGCCCTACCATATCAGTACTGTTCGCCCACCAGAGTGACCGGCTGCACATTGGTAAAGTTCGGAATGTCGGCCATCACCGGCCCGGATGCGGCCATGGCCGCATCCATGGCGTCGCGATCGGCAAAGACCAGCGTCGCAATCGCATGAAACCCTGCCGGCACCCCCGGCCCACCTGCGAGCCCCTTCGTCGCCGTGGCAGATTGCAGATGCGATCCCATATGCTCATCCACCAGCGCCATATGCGTGGTGCCATAATACGCATCGTCAAAGGTGGTTCCGTCGCCCACCGGGTACATCACGTGCAGTGTCATCGGCATGATCATTCCTCCCATCTGATCCTGTGCGGGCACGCTGGCATGACCGCGCGGCGCTGTCCACGGGGTCGATGGTCGGACTTGCCTGTCAGGGGGCGTCATCCGCAGCCAGCCGCGCGCGCAGCTCGGTCTTGAGCACCTTGCCGTAATTGTTCTTTGGCAGCTCGGAGAGGCGCAGATAGGTCCGGGGCCGTTTGAACCGCGCGATCTGCTCGAGGCAGAGCTGATCAAGCGCCGCGTCCGGCGCGTCGCCCACAACAAAGGCCACGACCTCTTCTCCCCAGTCGGGATGGGGGCGGCCCACCACCGACACCTCCTGCACCTGCGGATGGCTCAGCAGCACCTCTTCGACCTCGCGCGGATAGATGTTCGACCCGCCCGAGATGATCATGTCCTTGGACCGGTCATGCAGCGTCAGATAGCCATCTTCGTCAAGCGCCCCCATATCCCCGGTCCAGAGCCAGCCGCCGCGCAGCGCATCCGCGCTGCCTTCGGGGTTCTGCCAATAGCCCGGCATCACCGGATCGCCCTGCACCATGACCTCGCCCACCGTGCCCGGCGGCAGCGGCGCGCCATCGGCATCCCCAATGCGCAGACGAACCGCCGACTGCGCGCGCCCCACGCTGCCCAGCCGTTCGCGCCAGCGCGGGTGGCTGCGGTCGGCCACGTCATGGCGCGACAGCGCCGTGATCGCCATCGGGCATTCGCCCTGCCCGTAGACCTGCACGAAGATCGCACCGAACGTGTCGACCGCGTCCAGAATGTCGGCCTGATACATCGGACCGCCCGCGTAGATCACCGTGCGCAGCCCCTGCCCGCTCTGTCCCGTCTCGCGCGCGACATCCGTCAGGCGCCGTACCATGGTGGGGGCGGCAAACATCTGGATGTTGTCGTGGTGCCGCGCCAGCGCGAAGATCTCAGCCGGATCGAAGCCGCCGCTTTCGGGGCAGACATGGCGCGCGCCGCACAGCACGTGCAGCATCGCATAGATGCCCGCGCCGTGGCTCATCGGTGCGGCGTAAAGCACCGCATCGCACGCGTCGGGCCGGTCCACATCCGTGGCATAGGCCAGCGACATCACCGTCAGCATCCGGTGCGTGATCATCACCCCTTTGGGCCGGCCGGTGGTGCCCGATGTGTAAAAGAGCCAGGCCAGATCCTGCGGATCGCGCGGCGCGGGTGACGCAACCTGCGGGGCGCTGTCGATCTCGGACAAGAGGTCGGGATGCACCGCATGCACCGCGCAGCCCGTGGCATCGGCGATCCCACCCGCCAGCGCGGGCGAAACGAAACACAGCCGCGCGCCGGCGTCGCCCAGAATGAACGCCACCTCGCGCCCATGCAGCCGGGCATTGACCGGCACCGCCGCAGCCCCCGCATACCAGATCCCAAAGAGCAGCGTCAGATAATCAGGCTGGTTGTGCAGCACCAGCGCCACCCGATCGCCCGCGCCGATCCCCTGCGCACCCAGCCAGCCCGCAATCCGCCCCGCACGCGCATGAAAGGCACCGTAATCGGCCACACAGCGCGTGCCCGAAAACAGCGCCGCACGCCCCGGATCCGTGGCCGCGCGCCGGGCCAGCCATTCGGCAATGTTCATCAGTTCCCCCCTTGCCAGCCGTCACAGCGTAAAAAAACCCGCAAAGACTGGCATTTTTGCCCTCTCCCCCCCAGATAACCGCAAGGGTGGGCGCTTTCCTATGCGGAAAGCATGGCCTATAAGCACTGAAAATGACAGATACCGCGCCAGAACGCGGTCAAACCAGGTCGGACGAGACAATGACAGACACACGAAACGACGCGGATGTCGCCTTTATCAAGGCTCTGGCAGAGCTATTGCGCGAAAATGATCTGAGCGAGCTGGAAGTCGAGCGCGAAGCCCCCGAAGCGGGCAGCCTGACCGTGCGCGTCAGCCGCGTCCTGCAGGCCGCCCCGGTCGAGGTCGCCGTGCCCGCACCTGTTGCCGTCGCCGCAGCCCCCGTCGCCGCCGCAGCAGCGGCGCCCGCTGCCGCCGCCGAAGCTCCCGAAGATCCCGCCAGCCACCCCGGCGCCGTGACATCGCCCATGGTCGGCACGGTCTATATGCAGGCGGAGCCCGGCTCGCCCGCCTATGTGTCGCTTGGGGCGCAGGTCAGCGAAGGCGACACGTTGCTGATCGTCGAAGCGATGAAGACCATGAACCACATCCCCGCCCCGCGCTCTGGCACGGTCAAGCGGATCCTCGTCGAAGACGGTGCGGCGGTGGAATACGGCACACCTCTGGTCATCATCGAATAAACCGGAGGTCTTGGCATGTTCGACAAGATCCTGATCGCAAACCGGGGCGAAATTGCCCTGCGTGTCATCCGCTGCGCCCGCGAAATGGGCATCCGCTCGGTCGCGGTGCATTCGACCGCCGATGCCGATGCGATGCATGTGCGGATGGCGGACGAATCCGTCTGCATCGGCCCGCCCGCCAGCCCGCAAAGCTATCTGTCGGTGCCGTCGATCATGGCGGCCTGTGAAATCACCGGCGCCGATGCGATCCATCCCGGCTATGGGTTTCTGAGCGAAAACGCAGGCTTTGTGCAGGCGGTGCAGGATCACGGCCTGACCTTTATCGGCCCGACCGCCGATCACATCCGCATCATGGGCGACAAGATCACCGCCAAGGACACGATGAAGGCGCTTGGTGTGCCCTGCGTGCCCGGATCGGATGGCGGCGTGCCTGACCTTGAGGCCGCCAAGGCGATCTCGGCCGAGATCGGCTATCCGGTCATCGTCAAGGCCACCGCCGGTGGCGGCGGGCGCGGCATGAAGGTGGCCCAGACCGCCGACGACATCGAAGACGCATTCCGCACTGCGCGGGCCGAGGCGAAAGCCGCCTTTGGCAATGATGAATGCTATATCGAAAAATACCTCACCACGCCGCGCCACATCGAAATTCAGGTGTTTGGCGATGGCAAGGGCAAGGCGGTGCATCTGGGCGAGCGTGACTGCTCGCTGCAACGGCGCCACCAGAAGGTGTTTGAAGAGGCCCCCGGCCCCTGCATCACCCCTCAGGAACGCGCCGAGATCGGGCGCATCTGCGCCGATGCCGTGGCCAAGATCAACTATATCGGCGCCGGCACGATCGAGTTCCTCTATGAAAACGGCGAATTCTATTTCATCGAGATGAACACCCGCCTGCAGGTGGAACACCCCGTCACCGAAAGCATCTTTGGTGTCGATCTGGTGCGCGAACAGATCCGTGTGGCCGCCGGGCTGCCGCTGTCCTTTTCGCAGGATGATCTGCAGATCAACGGTCACGCGATCGAAGTGCGCATCAACGCCGAAGCCCTGCCCGACTTTGCCCCGCGCCCGGGCAAGATCACCCATTTCCACGCGCCGGGTGGTCTGGGGGTGCGGATGGATTCCGCGCTCTATGACGGCTATTCGATCCCGCCCTATTACGATTCGCTGATCGCCAAGCTGATCGTGCACGGGCGCGACCGGGACGAAGCGATCCGGCGGCTGGATCGCGCCCTGTCGGAACTGATCGTGGACGGTGTCGACACAACCATCCCGCTGTTCGACCTGCTGGTACAGGAACCTGACATTCTGACAGGCGATTACAGCATTCACTGGTTGGAAAAGTGGCTTGAAAAGACCTTTCGCAAAAGCTGATCCCGCCAGGGCTGGAGCATGGGGCCGCACGGACTAAGCTGGCCCCATGACACTGACGCCCGAGCTTTTGTTGCGCGCCTATTCCATCGGGATCTTTCCGATGGCCGAACACCGTGACGACCCGCAGATTTTCTGGGTCGATCCTAAACGGCGCGGCATCTTTCCGCTGGACGGGTTCCATATCTCTCGATCGCTCGCCCGACGGATCAGGAACTGCGGCTATCGCGTTGCGATAAATGAAGATTTTTCAGCCGTCGTTCAGGGCTGCGCGGACCGTTCCGAAACATGGATCAATGACGAAATCCACGATCTTTGTGTCGCCCTGCATCGGATGGGACATGCCCATTCGCTGGAAATCCGCGATGGCGACGATCTGGTGGGCGGCGTCTATGGGGTCACGCTGGGGGGCGCGTTCTTTGGCGAAAGCATGTTTTCGCGCCGAACGGATGCATCAAAGATCGCCCTGGCCTATCTGATCGACCGTCTGCGCGAAGGGGGCTTTACGCTCTTTGATACGCAATTTCTGACAGATCACCTTGCATCGCTTGGCGCGATCGAGGTGACGCGGGCCAACTACATCAACCGCCTGGAACAGGCCAAGACCGCCACCGGGTTCTTTACGCGCCCGCTGACACCCAGCCCTCAGTCATTGTTGCAGCGCAGCACCCAGACGTCATAGCGTGGGTGATCCAGCGCGTTCAGCGCGGGCGATGACGCCACCATCCAGCCCTGAAAATTGATCGTGCTGCCGCCGGTTTCGCGCATCACGACAAAGGCCCAGGCATCCCCTGTCGGGTTCTGCGCGGGATAGCGGCATTCGACCATGAACACCTCGAGCCCGAAGACCTGCGCCGTCTGACCGGTAGGAATGGTCACATCCACGGTGCGCCCGTTCACCTTGTCGAGCGCGCGCAGCATGGCGCTGGATCCGGTCCGCGCCTCTTGCGTGCCCTGTGCCGACAGCGCGACAGGCGCGCAGATCAGCAAAGCTGTCAGCCACCGCCGCATCAGTTGTCCCCGCTGCCCGACACGAATTTCAGCAGCAGCGAAATCAGGCTGACCGCGCCCTGGGTATCGTCGATCTCGTCCCCGGCTTCATACATGAAGGGCGAACCGCCCGGCATGATTTCGATGAAATTGCCGCCAAGCAACCCTTCGGAGGACACGACAATGGCGCTGTCATCGGGGATCGGCACATCCTGCTGCACCGAAATCGTGGTGTCGGCGCGATAGGTGTCAGGGTTCAGCTCCATCCCAGTCACGGTGCCGATCTTGACGCCCGCCAGGCGCACATCCGTGCCCACATTGACCCCTTCGAGCGACCGGAAACTGGCCGTCAGATCATAGCTGTCGCCGCCCCGCGCGGAAAAGCCGGTGCTCTGGCCTGCATAGACCGCAAACCCGATGGCGCCTGCCAGTACCGCGGCGCCCACGAGGATCTCAATCGTGCTGTGATTGGACATGCCGGGTTATTCCGGGCTCCAGGCTTCGTAATCCCGGCGGTCGGCCGGTTGCGCCTGACGCAGTGATCCCGACGGCGCATAGGCCATCAGCGTGCCGGTCAGGTTTTCCTGATGCGGCTTTTCCCAATCCTTGTGCACCAGCGGCTTGTCCGATGGCGGCTCATCCCAGGTGCGATGCAGCCAGCCATGCCAGTCCGGGCTGATGCGGCTGGCTTCGGCTTCGCCATTGAAAATGACCCAGCGTCGACTGTCATCGGCGGTGCGGTAGAACACGTTGCCTTCGTCATCTTCGCCCACTTTCACACCGTAGCGCGATGTAAAGATCTGGGTGTTGATCGTCTGCCCGTTCCACCAGGTCACGGCGCGAAGAAGGGTGTTCATGATGCCCATTATGGCCTCCGGATCACTATTGGCAGTGGTATGGCCGAAACCGGCCCCGAGGTCCAGAGGTCACCCCGACGCGGGGGCCCTTACGGTATCCGCGCGGTGACTTCGATCTCGATCTTCATCTCGGGGTTCTGCAGCCCGGCCACAAACATCGTCGCCGCCGGTTTTGCCCTGGCAAAAGCCGCCCGCGTGACCGGCCAGCAGGCGGGCCAGTCTGCGGCATCGGTCAGGATGTAGCGCACCCGCACCACGTGATCGAGCCCGCTTCCGGCCTCGATCAGGGCGTTTTCGATGGTGCCCAGCGTGTTGCGGCATTGATCCGCAACATCATCGGGCATGGTCATGCTGGCATAGTCATAGCCGGTGGTCCCGGCCACATGCACGAGCCCATCGGCCACAACCGCGCGGGAATAGCCGATCTGCTCTTCAAAGACTGAGCCCGAAGAAATGTGACGCACCGACATCGCGTGTCACCCGGCGCTGGCCGATTCCTTTTCTTCGGCATGGATCATCAGCGGGGCGGCATCGGTGGTCACCGCCTCTTCGTTCACCACGACCTTGGACACGCTGTCCAGACCCGGCAGGTCGAACATCGTATCAAGCAGAATGTCTTCTAGGATCGAGCGCAGCCCCCGTGCACCGGTCTTGCGTTCGATGGCCCGGTTGGCGATGGCGCTCAGCGCGTCGTCGGTAAAGTCGAGCTCTGTGTCTTCAAGCTCGAACAGGCGCTGATACTGCTTGACCAGGGCGTTCTTGGGCTTGGTCAGGATCGTGACCAGCGCGTCCCGATCCAGATCTTCCAGCGTTGCCAGAACCGGCAGACGGCCGACAAATTCCGGGATCAGCCCGAATTTCAGCAGATCTTCGGGTTCAAGATCGGTGAAAATCTCGCCCACGCCGCGTTCGTCATTGTCGCGCACATCGGCACCAAAGCCCATGGCCGACCCTTTGCCGCGCTGCGCGATGATCTTGTCGAGCCCGGCAAAGGCGCCGCCGCAGATGAACAGGATGTTGGTGGTGTCCACCTGCAGGAATTCCTGCTGGGGATGCTTGCGCCCGCCCTGCGGGGGCACGCTGGCCACGGTGCCTTCCATCAGTTTCAGCAGCGCCTGCTGCACGCCTTCGCCCGACACGTCGCGGGTGATCGACGGGTTCTCGGATTTGCGGGTGATCTTGTCGACCTCGTCAATATAGACGATGCCACGCTGCGCGCGTTCGACATTGTATTCGCTGGCCTGCAGCAGCTTGAGGATGATGTTTTCCACATCTTCACCGACATACCCCGCCTCGGTCAGTGTGGTGGCGTCCGCCATTGTGAACGGGACGTCCAAAATACGCGCAAGTGTTTGCGCCAAAAGCGTTTTACCGCAACCGGTAGGCCCGATCAGAAGGATGTTCGACTTGGCCAGTTCAATGTCAGAGCTCTTCTGAGAATGGTTCAAACGCTTGTAGTGGTTATGCACCGCAACCGACAAAACACGCTTTGCCTTGGCTTGCCCAATCACGTAGTCATCCAAGACTTCGCAAATCTCGCGCGGCGTCGGGACCCCGTCCGAAGATTTCAGGCCCGCGCCCTTGGTTTCTTCGCGGATGATGTCCATGCACAATTCAACGCATTCATCACAGATGAACACGGTCGGGCCAGCAATCAACTTGCGGACTTCATGCTGGCTTTTGCCGCAGAAGCTACAATAGAGGGTATTCTTGCTGTCACCGCCTGAATTTGTCGCCATAATTTACCTTTCCCGGAACAATCCGGTCTCGTCATCCTGTTCAGGACCCCTGCGCCCCACTCTTTCGCAGGCTGTCTTGTTGATCCAGCTTAAGACAGCCACCAAGGGGCCACAATCGGAAAATGGAAACGAGCCTTTTGGCTCGTCCAAGAATTATTCGTCAGCCATCGCCCGGTTGGTGACAATCTCATCCAGATGGCCCCATTCCTTGGCCTCTTCG
>JAOXSC010000125.1 GCA_025800215.1 Marinibacterium sp. | reverse complement strand
GATGGGCTATACCGTGTCTCTGGGCCTGCCGGCGCTGCGCACGCGCATCGCGCAGCTTTATGCCGATTGGTACGGGGTGGATCTGAACCCCGACCGGGTGATCGTGACGGCGGGGTCTTCGGCGGCGTTTCTGCTGGGCTTTACCGCCCTCTTTGACAGCGGTGACCGGGTGGGGATCGGGGCGCCGGGCTATCCCAGCTATCGCCAGATCCTGCACGCGCTTGGCCTGACCCCGGTGGATCTCGAAACCGCGCCCGAACACCGGCTGCAGCCGGTGGCGGCGGATCTGGTGGGGCAGAACCTCAAGGGGCTGATGGTCGCGTCCCCTGCCAACCCCACGGGCACGATGCTGGATCACGCGGCCCTGTCGGACCTGATCGGGGCGTGTCAGGACACGGGCACCGCCTTTATCAGCGATGAAATCTATCACGGCATCGAATACGAGGCCAAAGCCGTCACCGCGCTGGAAATCACCGATGACGCCTATGTCATCAATTCCTTTTCCAAGTATTTCAGCATGACCGGCTGGCGCGTGGGCTGGATGGTGGTGCCTGAAACGCATGTGCGCGTGATCGAACGGCTGTCGCAGAACATGTTCATCTGCGCCCCTCATGCCAGCCAGGTGGCGGCGCTGGCGGCGCTCGACGCGGGCGACGAATTGCAGGCCAATCTGGCGGTGTATCGCCGCAACCGCCAATTGATGCTGGATGGTCTGCCCAAAGCGGGGTTTGCCCGGATCGCGCCGCCCGATGGGGCGTTCTATGTCTATGCGGATGTGTCGGACCTGACCGATGACAGCCGTGCCTTTGCCGCCGAAATTCTTGAACATGCAGGCGTTGCGGTGACGCCGGGGCTCGATTTCGATCAGGGCCGGGGGGCGCGCACCCTGCGGTTTTCCTATGCACGATCGACCGAAGACATCGAAGAAGGGCTGGCCCGGCTGACGGCCTTCATGGCGGCGCGGCGCTGATGGGGG
>JAOXSC010000167.1 GCA_025800215.1 Marinibacterium sp. | reverse complement strand
TTGCCCTCAAGCCCGATGTCGAAAATGCCCGCGCGTTCACTGAACAGCCCCGCAAGGCAGGCCAGCAGCAGCGGTGTGGCCAGACGGACGGTGCTGTCGAGCACCTGAATAAGGGTCAAAAGATCCATGGATCAGCTCTCTGAAGTGGCCAGTTTAAAGGCGGCAAAGGTGAAAAATGCGCCAAGCGCGCCTTCGATCCAGCGCCGGGCGGCGCCATAGGCACTGCGCACCGGGCTGGCCGACATGGCCAGCGCCCAGGCGGCATGACAGGAAAAGGACAGCACAAAGGCGCCCAGCACAAAGGCTGCGATCACCGGCAGCGGCGCGCCTTCGACCGCGCCGATCGACGCGATGGCCAGCCAGAAGGCGATGGCCTTGGGGTTGGTGACCTGCAGCAGATACCCCGTCAGACACAGCCGCCAGGCCGGCTGCGGCGCGGTGTCGAGCGGGCGCAGCACGGGCGGGTTGGCCACTTTGCGAAACGCGCCATAGGCCAGATAAAGCAGATAGGCCGCCCCGATCAGTTTCAGCGCGCTCATCGCCCAGGCTGCCTGCGACAGCAGCAGCCCGACCCCCAGCAGGGTCAGGATGTTGATCGTGGCGCTGCCCAGGGCAATCCCGCCCGTGGTGATCAGCGCCGGTCCGCGCCCCTGGCTGGTCGCCGTGCTGATCAGCAGTGCGACCGCCGGGCCGGGCGACGACGCGCCCACCAGCAGGATCAGATAGGCGGCGGCAAAGCCGGGCAGATAGGCAAGCAGATCGCTCATGCCGGGGTCCTCCGGCGCAGGCGCAGAAAGATCCGTTCCAGCGGCATCCGCACCATGTTGTCGAGCGCCCCGGTGAACAGGATCACCAGCGCCTGGATCACCACGATCAGTTCGCGCGGGATCGACGTCCAGAGCGCAAGCTCGGCCCCGCCCTGATAGAGAAACCCGAACAGGATCGCAGCCAGGAACACGCCAAAGGGATGGCTGCGCCCCATCAGCGCCACCGCGATGCCGATGAACCCGGCCCCTTCGGTGGCGTTCAGCACCAGCCGTTCGGCTTCGCCCATGACGTTGTTGATCGCCATCAGCCCCGCCAGACCGCCCGAAATCAGCATGGTGATCATGGTGATCTTGACGGCCGAGATCCCGGCATAATTGGCCGCCGGTTCCGAATGGCCATAGGCGCGGATCTCGTATCCCAGGCGGGTGCGCCAGATCAGCGCCCAGACCGCAAGGCAGGCCAGCATGGCCACCAGCAGGCTGATATTGGCCGGGGCCGCCTTGGAAAAGGTGATGCCAAAGGGGGCCAGGATCTCATGCAGCGTGGGCAGGCTGATCGTATCGGCAAAGCGCGCGGTGGCGGGATCCATCGACCCTTCGGGGCGCATCACATTGACCAGCATATAGTTCAGCAGGGCGGCGGCGATAAAGTTGAACATGATCGTGGTGATCACGATATGGCTGCCGCGCTTGGCCTGCAGATAGGCCGGGATCGCCGCCCAGGCGGCCCCGAACACGGCCGCCCCCAGCGATGCGGCGAGCAGCGCAACGGTCCAATGCGGCCAGGGGATGTAAAGGCAGATGAGCGCAACGCCCAGCCCCCCCAGCATGGCCTGCCCTTCGCCGCCGATATTGAACAGGCGCGCGTGAAAGGCGACCGCCACGGCCAGCCCGGTGAACATGAAATTGGTGGCGTAATACAGCGTATAGCCCCAGCCATAGGTGGACCCGAGCGCACCGCTGATCATTAGCTTGACGGCGGCCACCGGGTCTTCGCCGATCCCGAGGATCACCAGCGCCGACAGGGCGGCAGCCAGGATCAGGCTGATCAGCGGGATCAGGACCACATCGGCCCATTTCGGCATCGTATCCATCAGGCGGCCTTTCCATCAACTCCGGCCATCAGCAGGCCCAGTTCCTTTTCATCGGTTTCGTCAGGCAGGCGTTCGCCCATGATATGCCCGTCGAACATGACCGCGATGCGGTCAGACAGCGAAAAGATCTCTTCCAGTTCCACCGACACCAGCAGCACCGCCTTGCCCTGATCGCGCAGCGCCACGATCTGTTTGTGAATGAATTCGATCGCGCCAATGTCCACGCCGCGCGTGGGCTGGCCGATCAGCAGCAGGTCGGGATTGCGCTCGATCTCGCGGGCGACAACGATCTTTTGCTGGTTGCCGCCGGAAAAGTTCTTGGCCGCCAGCCAGGGATCAGGGGGGCGGACGTCGAATTTTTCCATCTTCGCAGCCATATCGGCCTTGAGAGCGGCGTTTTTCATGAACAGGCCCGACTGATAGGCCGGGGCGTGGTGATAGCCGAAGGCGACGTTTTCCCAGGCGTGAAAGGGCATGATCAGCCCTTCGCGCTGGCGGTCTTCGGGAACATGGGCCACATGGGCCGCCCGACGCGCGCGCGCGTCCGACCCCGCGCCCGACAGCGGCAGCGCCTGACCATTGAGCCGGATTTCGCCCTGACCGGGGCGCATGCCGCCCAGCACTTCGAGCAGTTCGGACTGGCCATTCCCGGCCACCCCTGCAATGCCCAGGATTTCGCCCGCACGCACGGTCAGGTTGATGCCCTTGACCCGTTCGACCCCCTGTTCGTCGGTCACCCGCAGGTTTTCGATCTCGACCACCGGCCTGCCGGGGGTGGCAGGGGCCTTGTCCACGCGCAGCAGCACCTTGCGGCCCACCATCAGCTCGGCCAGCTCTTCGGGGTTTGTGTCGGCGGTCTTGACCGTCGCGGTCATCTCGCCCCGGTGCATGACGCTGACGGTGTCGGTGGCTTCCATGATCTCGCGCAGCTTGTGGGTGATCAGGATGATGGTCTTGCCCTCGGCCCGCAGCCGGTCGAGGATGCGAAACAGCTGGTCGGCCTCGGCCGGGGTGAGCACCCCTGTGGGTTCGTCCAGGATCAGGATGTCGGCCTTGCGATAGAGCGCCTTGAGAATCTCGACCCGCTGCTGCATGCCGACGCCGATTTCGTCGATGCGGGCATCGGGATCGACGTTGAGTTCGTATTCCTGCGCCAGATCCGCCAGCGTCCGGCGGGCCTTGGCCAGCGACGGGCGCAGCAGCCCGCCATCTTCGGCGCCCAGGATGATGTTTTCCAGAACGGTAAAGTTTTCTACCAGCTTGAAATGCTGGAACACCATGCCGATGCCCGCCGCGATGGCGGCCTGGCTGTCGGGGATGTCGGTGCGGGTGCCGTTGATCCAGATTTCGCCCTTGTCGGCCTTGTAGAACCCATAAAGGATGCTCATCAGCGTGGATTTCCCGGCGCCGTTTTCGCCGATGATGCCGTGGATCGTGCCCGGTGCCACGCGGATCGAAATATCCTTGTTGGCCTGCACCGGCCCAAAGGCCTTGGAAATCCCCCGAAGTTCAATCGCGGGGGCAGTGTCTGGATCGCTGTTGGGGGCTGGCGTCATGGGGTCCTCATGCTCAGGCGGCGGGGGTGTGTAGCCCGTCGCGCCGGTCGTCCGCAAACACAAACCGGCAGGCCCTTTGGGCGCTGCCGGTTCATGCCATTTTCCGGATGCCGTTGGGTGGGGCGCGGGTTGGGCCGCGCCCCGGCCGGATCAGAATTGCAGCGCCGGGCAGCTGTCGCTTTCGTAGTAGCTGACCACCGACAGATCACCGTCGATGATCTTCTGGCGGGCCTCTTCCACGGCGGCTGTCATTTCTTCGGTCAGCAGCGGTTTGTTGTTGTCATCCACCGCATAGCCCACGCCATCTTCGGCCAGGCCAAAGACAAAGACGCCGGTTTCGATGTCGTCGCCTGCCTTGAGCGCGTCATAGACGGCCACGTCCACACGCTTGAGCATCGAAGTCAGGACCTGACCGGGGTGCAGGTGGTTCTGGTTGCTGTCGACACCGATGGACAGGATGTCTTCGTCGGCGGCGGTCTGCAGCACGCCAACGCCGGTGCCACCGGCGGCGGCATAGACCACGTCAGCGCCCTGGCTGATCTGCGCCTTGGTCAGCTCCGAGCCCTTGACCGGGTCGTTCCAGGCGGCGGGCGTGGTGCCGGTCATGTTGGCGACCACGTTGATGTCGGGGTTCACCGCC
>JAOXSC010000078.1 GCA_025800215.1 Marinibacterium sp. | reverse complement strand
AAGGACACCGATGAGGCGCCCGACCCCACGCAAACCGATGGGGGCGCTTAGCCCCTGAACCCGGTGGCCACGACGAACTTTTCCGAACTGTCGGACCGCGATGCGGGCGGTTTCACATTGGCGACCTTGGTGAATTTCTGCTTGAGCAGCTTTTGCAGGTCACCTTCGGCGCCGCCCGCCAGAACCTTGGCCACAAAGGTGCCGCCCGGTTCCAGAACGTCAAAGGCAAAGTAGGCGGCCGCCTCGCACAGGGACATGATGCGCAGGTGGTCGGTCTGCTTGTGGCCTGATGAGGCCGCGGCCATGTCCGACATTACCACATCCGCAGGCCCGCCCAGCCAGTCGCGCACCTGCTGGTCGGCGTCATCTTCCAGAAAATCAAGCTGGTGCAGCTCGGCCCCGGCGATGGGCTCGACCTCTTGCAGGTCGATGCCCAGAACGCTGCCGATTTTCTTGCCCGACTTTTCACCAAGCGCATTGACGCGCTTGACCGCGACCTGACACCAGCCGCCGGGCGCACAGCCCAGATCGACCACTCGTGCTCCGGGGACCAGAAAGCGGAACTTGTCATCCAGTTCCAGGATCTTGTAGGCCGCGCGCCCGCGATAGCCATCGGCCTGGGCGCGTTTGACATACGGGTCATTGAGCTGGCGCTGCAGCCACCGGGTCGAGCTGAGCTTGCGCCCGCGGGCGGTCTTGACCTTGACCTTGAGATCGCGCTGCCCGCGCCCCGAGGTGTTTCCGGACTTGTTTCGTGTCATCTGCGGTCTTTCTGATGCTGGCGGGGGGATCCGCTCAGGGTCAAAGCGTTGTCGGCATTCATCTGGGAATACAGCAGCCCTTCGCGCAGGCCGCGATCGGCCACCGACAGCCGGTCGGTGGGCCAGCAGCGCAGCAGCGCCTGCAGGATGGCGCTGCCCGACATGATCAGCGCATGGCGGTCTTCGCCGATGCGCGGATCGCGGCGACGCCCGCGCGGGCCCAGATCCAGATAGGTTCGGATCACCTTGTCGATTTCGTCCGAGCTCATCTGGAGCCCGTCCACCTTGGAGCGGTCATAGCGTTTCAGCCCCAGATGGCTGGCCGCCACGGTGGTGATGGTGCCCGATGTGCCCACGATCTGAAACCCCGCGCGCGACGGTTGCGCGCGATAGGGCGCAAAGGCTTCGAGCTGTTCTTCGAAATGCCAGCTCATCAGGGCAAAGCGCGCGGCGTCATCTTCGACATCGACAAACTGGTCGCGCAGCGTGGCCACGCCAAGGGGCACGCTGATCCAGTCCACCACACGCAGCGCGGCATCTTGATAGTCAGAGCCCGCAAAATCCCGGCGGATGGACAGGATGGCGCGGGCGCGGGCTTCGGGGGCGACCTGTGACAGGTCGATCCAGACCAGTTCGGTCGATCCGCCGCCGATGTCCACCACCAAGAGCTGTTCCGTCCCCGGCGCCACCAGCGGCGCGCATGAGATCACGGCCAGCCGTGCTTCTTCCTGCGGTTCGATGATTTCCAGCGTCAGCCCGGTTTCGCGCTGCACCTGACGGATGAAATCCTGCGCGTTGCGCGCGCGGCGGCAGGCTTCGGTGGCCACAAGGCGCATGCGGCGCACCTTGTTGCGCTTGATCTTCTGTTTGCAGATCCGCAGCGCATGCACCGTGCGTGTCATCGACTCGGCCGACAGTTTGCCGCTGCGCTCCAGCCCGGCGCCCAGCTGAACGGTCTTGGAAAAGCTGTCCACGACTTTGAACCCGCTGCCCTTGGGATGGGCAATGAGCATGCGACAGCTGTTGGTTCCCAGATCCAGCGCGGCGTAAAGCTCGGGCTGATGGGGATGGTCATGTGGTGCGGGCCCCGACGCGATCGCGGTCTGGGCGGCACCACTGGGGCGCCTGGGTGACATCCGGCACGCCTCTTTGGTGTTCAGGTTGCCGGGCAGGGTATGCTGTTGTCGGTCGGGGCACAAGGGTACGCGGGATCTGGGGCACGCGGGATCGGAGGCCAATACATGGCTGGCTCATGATCGAGTTGAGAAATTCGGGGGCGGCGGGATCTGGCCGCCTGGACCGCTGCGGGCTATGCAGAGGTCGCGGACTGCGTCGTTTTCGTCGAAAACCGACAGCGCGACGACAGCATACTGTCATAGACAAGTCAGACACGGGGAAGAGAGGGATTCGCACATGCCTGATGTAACGGTCGTATATTGGCGGGATATTCCGGCCCAGGTGATCGTTGGCAAAGGGCGCCGCGGGGCCAAGCGCCAGCTTGAGGAACGGTTCGAACAGGCCATCGACCGGGCAGCGATGAAAGTCAACGCCAAGGACAGCGATGCCTATCTGGCTGAATGGCGCAAGGCAGATCCCTATGTGGTCGAAGGCGACCCGGCAGAGATTGCCGAAGCCGAAGCCACCCGTCTGGAAGAGACCTATGACCAGGACCGCATCAAGGCCCTGATCGCGAATGACGGATGGGCGCAGGCCTGAATGGTCGCGTCGTCGAAATCGATATGGGAGGCCATGATGGCATTGCTCAACTTCAAAAAGCGTGACAGTGGCTCTGCCACCACCGTGACCCCCGAGGTCGAGGCCTTTCTGCAGGGCTATTCGATCGAGGTGATGCCGCGCACGGCATCCAAGGTCGACAGTTTCCGCGACCTGCTGCCCCAGGGCACCCGCGTCTATATCGCCCATATCGAAGGCACGCCCATCGAAGACATGGTCGCCACCGCCAAGCGCATCGCCGACGAAGGTTATGCCGTGATGCCGCATTTCCCCGCGCGCATCATCAAGGACGAAGCCACGCTGGGTGACTGGATCGCCCGCTATCAGGGCGAAGCCGGCGTGAAACAGGCGCTGCTGCTGGCCGGCGGCGTGGCTCAGCCCCATGGCGATTACGACAGCTCGATGCAGCTGATGGAAAGTGGCCTGTTTGACAAGGCCGGGTTCGAACGTCTGCATGTGGCAGGCCACCCCGAAGGCAACAAGGACATCGACCCCGACGGGAGCACCCGCAATGTCGACGAGGCACTGTCGTGGAAGCAGAAATTCTCGGAGCGCACGGATGCCGAGATGGCGCTGGCCACCCAGTTTGCCTTTGACGCCGGCCCGATCATCGAATGGGCCAACAGCGTCAAGGCCGCAGGCGTCGATATTCCGATCCATATCGGGATCGCGGGTCCGGCCAAGCTGCAGACACTGATCAAATTCGCCATTGCCTGCGGTGTGGGTCCGTCGCTCAAGGTGCTGCAGAAACGCGCCATGGATGTGTCGAAGCTGCTGCTGCCCTACGAGCCCACCGACGTGATCGGTGCGCTGGCGGCTCACAAGGCGGCCAACCCCGATTTCAACATCACCAATGTGCACTTCTTCCCGCTTGGCGGCATCAAGACCAATGCCAACTGGGCCATCGATCACGGCGGTCGTTCGACCGTCCCCGCAAGCCAAGTCTGAAAGGCCGACCCATGACGCGTACCGTCGTTGAAAGCAAAACCAAAACCGCTCTGATCGGTTTTGACCAACCCTTTGCCGTGATCGGCGAACGGATCAACCCCACCGGCCGCAAGATCCTGAACGAAGAGCTCGAGCGCGGTGACTTTTCGCGCGTCGAATCCGACGCGCTGGCGCAGGTTGCGGCCGGGGCCACCATTCTCGACATCAACTCGGGCGCGGTGTTTTCCAACAAGATGGCCGAAGATCCGCGCTATGCCGACAACAACTTTGTCGAGCCGACGCTGATGAAACAGCTGGTCGACGTGGTGCAGGCCGTCACCGACTGCCCGCTCTGCATCGACAGCTCGGTGCCCGGCGCGCTGGAAAACGGGCTTGCGGCCGCCGAAGGTCGCCCGCTTCTGAACTCGGTTACCGGTGAAGAAGAGCGGCTCGAAGCCATCCTGCCGCTGGTCAAGAAATACAACGTGCCGGTGGTGGCGATTTCCAACGACGACACCGGCATTTCCGAAGACCCCGATGTGCGCTTTGCCGTGGCCAAGAAGATTGTGGAACGCGCCGCCGATTTCGGCATCCCGGCCCATGACATCGTAGTCGATCCGCTGGTGATGCCCATCGGCGCGATGGCCACTGCGGGCCTGCAGGTCTTTACCCTGGTGCGCCGCCTGCGGGAAGAGCTGGGCGTGAACACGACCTGCGGTGCCTCGAACATCTCGTTCGGTCTGCCCAACCGCCACGGCATCAACAATGCGTTCCTGCCCATGGCCATGGGCGCGGGCATGACATCGGCGATCATGAACCCGGTGGCGCTGCCCATCGGGCCCAAGAAACTGGCCGAGAAGAAGGCCGAGGTCGAAGCCGCTGGCGTGATCCTGCCCGAAGGCATGGATGACGAAACCTTCGTGACCCTGTTCGGCATGGGCAGCACCAAGCCGCGCGCCGGCAAGGAAATGGAGGCGATCCGCGCCGCCAACTTCCTGACCAACAATGACGATGGCGGTGCCGAATGGATCCGCTTCAACAAACCGCCGGGCGATGCCGGTGGTGCCGGTGGCCGCCGTGGCGGTGGCCGTCGCCGTCGCGGCTGATCCGCAGGCCGGACCTTTTGCAGCGCCCTCCGACCCACGGGGTCGGGGGGTGTTTTTCGTTTGGCGGGGTCTCAGGCGGGGCCCGCGTCATTTGAACGCGAACAGCCATGGGGCAGGGGCCGTGACAGTGTGATGTCTGATCGGGTGACGGGTCAGGCCACGCTATAGCGGCGCATCATCATCTCGACGCTGTTGTCGACGATCCGGGCCATGTCGTCCTGCCCGATCAGCGGCGCGCCGAACATCATCGGCCAGAAGGCGCGGTGCTTGATCAGCGCAAGAAAATCCTCGGCGGCCATAGCGGGGTCGGGGACCACAAGCTGGCCGTGATCATGCGCGCCCTGCAGCATCCGCACGAAGGCGGAAATCGAATCAATCCGCCCCTGGATCTTGGTCGCAAGCGCGGGGTTGCGGTGGCTTTCGCTCAGCATCAGGCGGGCAATCGCGATGACTTCGGGCGTCATCAATAGCCGCCCTTCGGCCCAGGCCAGCGCTTCCAGCTGGCCACGGATCGGGCGCGACGGATCATGCCGCAGATCAAGCCCCACCGCAAAGCGATCGGCCAGGTTTTCGATCAGCGAGCAGAACAGGTTTTCTTTGCTTTCAAAGTACTTGTAGACTGTGCGCTTGGAAATGCCCGACCGCTGGGCAATGCGATCCATGCTGCCCGCCGCATAGCCGTTGTCCTGAAACTCGGCGATGGCGGCGCTCAGGATTGCCGCAACTTTTGCGGGATTGGGCTGGAACGCGTCGGTCATGGCCCCATCTATAGGGCGTGGATCGGCGTGGCGTCAAACGATGTAAACGATCGCGTTTACACGGGGCCGATCCTGCCTTATAGTAAACCCATGAGTTTACCTAGGGGAGAAGGATCCGATGGCGCTCACACTCAATCTGAATGGCACGACCCAAGAGGTCGAAGCAGAACCCGGAACGCCCCTGCTGTGGGTGATCCGCGACGAACTCAAGCTGACGGGGACAAAATTTGGCTGCGGGGTCGCGTCCTGCGGGGCCTGCACCGTGCATGTGAATGGCGAGCCGGTGCGCTCGTGCCAGACCTATATCGAAGACCTTGACGGGGCCGAGGTGACGACCATCGAAGGCATCACCTCGAAAGAGGCAAAAGCCGTGCAGCAGGCCTGGGTCGAGCTGGACGTGGTGCAATGCGGCTATTGCCAGTCGGGGCAGATCATGTCGGCGGTGGGGCTGCTGACCGAAAACCCCAAACCGTCGGTCGATGAGATCAATGACTACATGTACGGCAACGCCTGCCGCTGCGCGACCTACCAACGTATCCGCGCCGCGGTTCAGCGCGCGTCCGAGATCCTGGAGGCCTGATCCATGACACTCAACACATCCCGTCGCGGTTTTCTCAAAGCCGCAAGTGCCAGCGCTGCGGTGCTGGTGATCGGCCTGCGTCCCAACGGCGCTCTGGCGGCCGGTGACGCGCAGCTCAACCCCTTTGTGAAGGTGGGCAGCGATGGCCGCGTGATCGCCGTGGTCAAGCATTTCGAAATGGGGCAGGGGCCGACAACCGGGCTCAGCACCCTGATCGCCGATGAGCTGGGCGTGACGATGGAGCAGGTGGATTTCGAATTCGCCCCATCCAACCCCGCGCTTTACGGCAATTCGGCCATGGGGGGCGTTCAGGGCACGGGCGGATCGACCGCGATGATTTCGTCCTTCATGCCCTATCGTCAGGCCGGTGCCGCCGCGCGCGACATGCTGATCCGGGCCGCCGCCCAAAGCTGGTCGGTGGATGCCGGCACGCTTGATATTGTCGATGGCATGGTCACCGGGGCCGGACAATCGGCGCCTCTGGGCGATTTCGTGGCTCTGGCCGCGACGCTGGATGCCCCGGCTGAACCCGTGCTCAAGGATCCCAGCAAGTTCCGCCTGATCGGCAACCCGTCGGTGCGGCGTCTGGACAGCCCGGCCAAGGTCAACGGCACCGCCAAATTCGGCATGGATGTGCACCTGCCGGATCAGATGGTGGTGATGATCGCCCGCGCCCCGCAGCGCGGTGCCAAGGTCAGCGGCGTTGACGACAGCGCCGCCCATGACGTCAAAGGCTATATTCAGGCGCAGACCCTGCCGACCCAGCTCGGCGTGGCGGTTTACGCGGAAAACACCTGGGCCGCGATGCAGGCGCGCGATGCGCTGGACATCACCTGGGATCTGGCCGAGGCCGAAACCCGCGATTCCGAGACGATCAAATCCGAGATCCTCGCCGCACTTGCGGCCGAGCCCACCTATAACACAACCAAATCCGATCATGCCGCGATCACGGCGGCCATTGATGCAGCCCCCACCGTGGTCGAGCGGACATTCTATTTCCCGCTGCTGGCCCATGCCCCGATGGAGCCGGTGAACTGTACCATCGAGGCCACCGAAACCGGTGGCATCCGGGTGCATGACGCGGCCCAGATCCCCACCATCGTGCACGGGGCCATGGCGCAGGTGTTCCAGCTGCCGATGGAGCAGATCGAGATCAACACCCTGCTGTCGGGCGGATCCTTTGGCCGCCGGGCCACGCCGACGGCCGATTATCAGGTCGAGGCCGCAATGGCCTTTGCCATGACCGACGGTTCGCGCCCGGTCAAACTGGTCTGGTCGCGCGAAGACGACATTCGCGGCGGCTATTACCGCCCGGCCTTCGGGCACCGGGTGCGCGTGGGTCTGAACGACGCGGGCGAGATTGTCGGCTGGGATCACCGGGTGGCGGGCCAGTCGATCATGAAGGGCACGGCCTTTGAATCCTTCGTGGTGCATGACGGGGTCGATCACAGCTCGATCGAAGGCACGGCGGACACGCCCTATCAGATCCCTGGCCTCTTTGTCGGTCTGACCGATACCCCCAAGGCGACCAGCACGCTGTGGTGGCGGTCGGTGGGGCACACCCACACCGCCTATGCGATGGAGGTCATGATGGACGAAGCCGCCCGCGCGGTGGGCCGCGACGCGGTGGAATTCCGTCTGGCACACCTGCAGGGCGACGGGCCCGATCAGCGCCGTAACGCCGAGGTTCTCAGGCTGGTGGCCGAAAAGGCAGGCTGGGGCCAGGCCGCGCCGGGGCGCAGCCAGGGCATCGCGGTGCACAAGTCCTTTGGGTCTTATGCGGCCGAGGTGGTCGAAATCTCGGGCGATGCGGCCAGCGGCGTGCAGATCGAAAAGGTCACCTGCGCCATTGATTGCGGCATCGCGGTGAACCCCGATGTGATCAAGGCCCAGATGGAAGGCGGGATCGGCTATGGCATCGGCGCGGCCATGCGCGACGAGATCACGCTGACCGGGGGCGAGGTGGATCAGTTCAACTTCCCCGATTACGAACCGCTGCGCATCTCGGATATCGGCGCGATCGAGGTGCATATCGTGCCATCGACCGAACATCCCAGCGGTGTGGGCGAACCGGGCACGCCCCCCGCCGCGCCTGCGCTGGCCAACGCCATTTCGGCGGCCGGTCATGCGGTGGCGGTGCTGCCCATGATCAATGACGGCGTCAACTTTGCCTGACAAGCCCTTGGACCGGCGCGATAAACAGGTCGCGCCGGTCCGGTTATGCGGGACGGTCGAGCCGGAAATAGGCGGTGTCGCACCATTCATCCGCCCCATACAGAAAGTTCTTTTCGATCACCTGTGTGCAGGTAAACCCCAGCTTTTCCAGCACCCGCCGCGAGCCGTGGTTGCGCGGATCTATTTCTGCGATCAGATGGTCGTGATCGGGAAAGGCGGCAAAGCCACCGGGCAAGATCGCCCGCACCGCTTCGACCGCAAGGCCCTTGCCCCAGTGATCGGGGTGCAGGAAATAGCCGACCTCGGGCGGTTTCAGCCCGCCGCCATCGGGGCCGCTGTCGTCTGACGGCAGCCGGAACACCCCGGCCTTGCCGATGCACTGCCCGTCCAGATCTACGACAAATTCATATTGGCGCGCCGGATCGGGATGGACCATGCCATCCAGAAACCGGCGCGTCTGGGCGATGTCGTCATGGGCGGGATGCGACCAGTACCGCATCGCCGCAGGGGACGACATCACCGCATGGATCGCATCCAGATCATCATCGCGCGCCGGGCGCAGCAGCAGACGATCTGTGCGAAGCATCACGGAACCTCAGACCGACAGGCGCGATGCCTGCGTGCCGCGTTCGCGATAGGGGGTGGTGTTGTAATGCGCGCGGTAGCATTTCGAGAAATGCGAGGGCGACGCAAACCCGCAGGCCAATGCCACGTTGATCACGCTCATGTCGGTCTGCATCAGCAGGTTGCGGGCCTTTTGCAGGCGCAGCTCCATGTAATAGCGCTTGGGCGAGCGGTTGAGATAGCGCCGGAACAGCCGTTCGAGCTGGCGCGTGGACATCCCGACCTCTTTGGCAAGAAGCGACGGGCTGATGGGTTCTTCGATATTGCTTTCCATCATGTGCACCACGCGGCTCAGCTTGGGGTGGCGCACACCGATGCGGGTGGGCACGCTCAGCCGCTGGGTGTCCTGATCGGTGCGGATCGACGAATAGATCTGCTGGTCGGCCACCCAGTTTGCGGCCTCTTCGCCGTGATCCTGGCTGATCACCTGCAGGAACATGTCGATGGACGATGTCCCGCCGGCTGTGCTCAGCCGGTTGCCGTCGATGACAAAGACCGACTTGGTCAGCTCGACCTCTTCGAATTCTTCGGCAAAGCTGTCGTGGTTTTCCCAGTGAATGGTGGCGCGCTTGCCATTCAGCAGGCCCGCCTTGGCCATCGTATAGGACGCCGTGCACAGCCCGCAGACGCGCAGCCCCTTGCGCGCTTCGCGGCGCAGCCAGTTGAGCAGGGGTTTGGTTGTTGCCTGCTGGATGCCGATGCCACCGCACAGAACGATGGTGTCGTCGCGGTGCAGCTCCTCGAGCCCGCCCATCAGCCGGAACTGCGTCCCGGTCGAGCATTCCGCATGGTCGCCGCTTTCACCGACAAAGGTCCAGTCATAGACCGGTTCGTCGAAATAGCGGTTCGCCAGCCGCAGGCATTCCAACGCCGAGGCGAAGGAAAGCAAAGTGAATTGATCGAGCAGCACAAAGACGAACCGCCGGGTTGCGGGGGCGTCCTGATCGTGCTCTGTCCGCTTGGCGCGGTCCTGCATATGTGTCTTACCTTAAACTGGCGGCTCGGTCGAAATGACCTCGCGTTGCTGCGTTCATTTGTCCAGCTTGTGCAAACCTGAAAAGCGGCGTCAAGGGCAACAAATAGGATATGGCCTCTGTGCGCGTGCTTTTGTATACCCGCGGCCTGACGTCCCCTTAGCGGAGCAAGAATGATGAGTGATTGGCAGAAAACCGACTGGCGTTCGAAACCGCGTGTTCAGATGCCCGACTATACCGATCCGGCCGCACTGGCCGCGGTCGAGGCCAAGCTTGCCCAATATCCTCCGCTGGTTTTCGCGGGCGAGGCGCGCCGGCTCAAGCGTCATCTGGGCGCCGCATCGCGCGGCGAAGCGTTTCTGCTGCAGGGCGGCGACTGTGCCGAAGCCTTCGACCAGTTCAGCGCCGACGGCATCCGCGACACGTTCAAGGTGATGCTGCAGATGGCCATGGTGCTGACCTATGGCGCCAAGGTGCCGGTGATCAAACTGGGGCGCATGGCCGGTCAGTTTGCCAAACCCCGCAGCGCGCCGTTCGAAACCGTCGATGGCATCGAACTGCCCAGCTATCGCGGCGACATCATCAATGAACTGGCCTTCACCCCAGAAGCGCGCATTCCCGACCCGCAGAAGATGCTGCAGGCCTATACCCAGGCGGCGGCCACGCTGAACCTGCTGCGCGCCTTTTCCACCGGTGGCTATGCCGATGTGAACCAGGTGCACCGCTGGACCCTTGGCTTTGTCGAAAGCGATCAGGCGCAGGCCTATCGCGAAATGGCCGCGCGCATCAGCGACACGCTGGATTTCATGAAGGCCGCAGGCGTCACGCAGGAAACCGCCCACACGCTGCAATCGGTGGAATTCTACACCAGCCATGAAAGCCTGCTGCTGGAATATGAAGAGGCGCTGACCCGCCGCGATTCGACCTCGGGCAACTGGCTGGCGGGCTCGGGTCACATGATCTGGATCGGTGACCGGACACGTCAGCCCGATGGCGCCCATGTGGAATTCTGCCGGGGCGTGCTGAACCCGATCGGGCTGAAATGCGGCCCCAGCATGACCAGCGAAGACCTCAAGGTGCTGCTGTCGCGCCTGAACCCCGAAAACGAAGCCGGGCGTCTGACGCTGATCGCGCGCTTTGGGGCAGGCAAGGTGCATGAACACCTGCCGCGCCTGATCGAGACCGTGCGCCAGGAAGGGGCCAATGTGGTCTGGGTCTGCGACCCGATGCATGGCAACACGATCAAATCGGCCAGCGGCTTCAAGACGCGCCCGTTCCAGTCGGTCCTGTCCGAGGTCCGCGAATTCTTTGCCGTGCATCAGGCCGAAGGCACCATCCCGGGCGGCGTGCATTTCGAGATGACGGGCCAGGACGTGACCGAATGCACCGGCGGGTTGCGCGCTGTGACCGACGAAGATCTGTCGGCCCGCTATCACACCGCCTGCGACCCGCGCCTGAATGCCAGCCAGTCGCTTGAGCTGGCATTCCTGGTCGCGGAAGAGCTGCAGAACCTGCGCGCGCATCGCGAATCCCGTCAGGCGGGCTGAGCGGTCGCACACAGGATTTGGTCAGATGACCGGCCGTCGGAGCAATCCGGCGGCCGTTTTTTCTCTGGTCCGGGCGGGTGGGTGCGGTCATGCTGGGCGGGCACACAGGCTGGGGGCCGGATCCATGATCGACCACATCACCATCGGGATCACCGATTTTGCGCGGTCTTCGGCCTTTTATGACGCCGTGCTTGCGCCCCTTGGCATTGGGCGGCTGGTGGATCTGCCGACAGGTGAAACAGATGGCGTGCCAGTCTGCGGCTATGGTCGCAAGGCGCCCGGTTTCTGGCTGGCGCAGGAGCGTCCGGCGACAGGCCTGCTGCACATCGCCTTTCATGCGGATCACCGCGCGCAGGTTGACGCGTTTCACGCCGCAGCCCTGCGCGCCGGTGGCCGCGACAACGGCGCGCCGGGCCTGCGCCCGCACTATCACGCCGATTACTACGCCGCGTTCATTCTGGATCCGGACGGGCACAACATCGAAGCGGTGTGCCACGCGCCGGCAGACGGGGCTTAGCCGTCGGTCTTGATCAGCCGCAGATGGGGTGCACGCGGGGCGGCATAGCCGTCCTGATCTTCGGCAAAACCGGCATTCAGGGCCTGCGCGGGCTGCGGTGCGCGGATCGGGGCGGGGTCACCATTGATCGCGCGTTCGCGGCAGTCATCCAGCACAAGCTGGCCACATCCCGCATCACCCGCCGAGGCACCATCACAGACCAGCGCGCCGATGATGCGGCTGACCTCGCCGCCTTCGCCACGCAGGGGAAGCAGGATGGCGCGCGCTTCGATCCGGCCATCGGTGCTGCTCAGTTGCAGTTCCTGGATGGCGGGGCGGTCGAAGACATGTTCGACGATGTCACAGATCTGCCCCCGGCAGCGCGATCCGAAGAGCGCGGTGAACGGCATGCCGCGCACCTCCATGCCCATGACATCGCTCAGGTGGTGACCGGCAATGCGAAAGCGCGCGATGCCCGGTGCGATGCGCTCCAGGATGAAGGCGTATTTCAGCATCTGTTCGAGCCCGCGCGGGTCGATCTGTGATCGCTTGGGAATGTCACCTTCATCGCGAAGGGCGGTCCAGTAGGCTTCGATCTGCCGAAGGGGCGAGAGGCTTGCCCCGCTGCGAAAGCGATCCATCTCGATCACCTTACCCTTCTGCCTTTCCGCGTTGCTGCCGAATTTCATAGTCGTGGCCTTTCCAAATCTCAGGAACCGAAGAATGAACGACCGGTCCTGATACGCTTTACCTGAGGCCAAAATGACAGGTTCGACTAAAAATGCAGAGTATTTCCTTAAGGGCTGGTTAACGTTCGTGAACAGGGGATGAAGTGTGCTTTTTGGCGCGCAGCCTCTTGGCGGCCCGCGCGCCCCTTGTGAAGACGGGCGGTTCCACGATAGCTGATATGCGACAGGGCCATAGCCCACAGGAGGGATGTCACCATGATCCGATCCATGACAGGCTTTGCATCAGCCCAGGGGCAGGGCGCGTCGGCGGACTGGACAGCCGAACTGCGCAGCGTCAATGGCAAGGGGCTGGATCTGCGGTTGCGCCTGCCTGACGGGCTGGCACATCTGGATCGGGGGGTTCGTGCGCTCTTGTCCAAAAATGTGGCGCGCGGGTCGGTCACATTGTCGCTGCGCCTGCAGGCACGCGACAGCGCGGCCGGGCCGGTGCTGAACCACGATGCGCTGGCGGCCGCCCTTGATGCCATCGCGGGCATCGAAGCCGAAGCGCAGACGCGCGGCCTGACGCCCGCGCCCTGGTCGGCGGTTGATTTGCTGGCTCTGCGCGGCGTTTACGACAGCGCCGCCCCGGCGCCCGAAGCCGATGACAGCGCCGACGCCGCCCTGATGGCCGGCATCGCAGCACTGATCGGTGATTTCAATGCGATGCGCCTGCGCGAAGGGGCCGCGCTGGATGCGGTGCTGCGCGCCCAGCTGGGCGAGATCGCGCAGCTGACGGAGCAGGCGTCGGATCTCGCACTGCAGCGGCGCGACGACATGCAGGCGGCGCTGCGCTCCAATCTGGCGCGCGTGCTCGACAATGCCGACGGGGCCGATCCTGACCGCGTGGCGCAGGAACTCGCGCTGATCGCCGTGAAATCGGACGTCACCGAAGAACTTGACCGCCTGCGCGCCCATGTGGATGCCGCCACCGCGCTGCTGGATGGCGCCGGGCCGGTGGGCCGCAAGCTGGATTTCCTGATGCAGGAATTCAACCGCGAAGCCAACACGCTGTGTTCCAAGGCGCAGTCGAAGGACCTGACATCGGTGGGGCTGGCACTCAAGGTCGTGATTGACCAGATGCGCGAGCAGGTCCAGAACGTCGAATAACCAAACGCACCAAAGGGACAGCAGCCATGAATGACCGGCGCGGCCTATTGATCATCCTGTCATCACCGTCAGGCACCGGAAAATCGACGCTGGCCAAGCGCCTGCTGGACTGGGACGACGACATCCGCTTTTCCGTCTCGGCCACCACGCGTCCGCCCCGGCCGGGCGAAGTGGATGGCAAGGATTACTATTTCATGAGCCATGAGGATTTCAAACGGCAGGTCGCCGACGGAGAGATGCTCGAACACGCGCATGTCTTTGGCAACTACTATGGCTCGCCCAAAGCTCCGGTTCAGGAGGCGATCAATCGCGGGCGCGATGTGCTGTTCGATGTGGACTGGCAGGGCGAGGTGCAGATCCGCAATTCCGATCTGGCCCCGCATGCGCTGTCGATCTTTCTTCTGCCGCCGTCGATTGCCGAGCTGCGCCGCCGTCTGGTGGCCCGCGCCCAGGACAGCGCCCAGACCATTGACGGGCGGATGGACAAAAGCTGGTCGGAAATCAGCCACTGGGGCTATTACGATTTTGTGCTGGTCAATGACGACCTGGACAAGACCGAAGAAAACCTGCGCAGCATCATCACCGCCACCCGCCTGCGCCGCACGCAGCGACCGGGCCTGTTGCCCCATGTGCGCGCCCTGCAGGCCGAATTCGAGGATTTGTCATGACCCTGTACGCGCTTGACGGCCGCCACCCCGAGATCGACGAAGACACCTGGATCGCGCCCGATGCCAATGTGATCGGCACGGTGATCCTGAAACCCGGCGCATCGGTCTGGTTCGGTGCAACGCTGCGCGGCGACAATGAACCCATCGTGGTGGGCGAGGGCACGAATGTGCAGGAAAACTGCGTCTTTCACACCGATATGGGCGCGCCCATGACGATCGGGCGCAATTGCACCATTGGCCACAAGGTCATGCTGCATGGCTGCACCATCGGGGACAATTCGCTGATCGGCATGGGGGCGACGATCCTCAACCATGCGCGGATCGGCAAGAACTGCCTGATCGGTGCGGGGGCGCTGATCCCCGAAGGCAAGGAGATCCCCGATGGATCGCTGGTCATGGGCGTGCCGGGCAAGGTCATCCGTCAGCTGGACGAGGCCGCGATCAAGGCGCTCGAGATGAGCGCGCTGCATTATCAGCAAAACATGCGCCGGTTCCGCGACAAGCTTGAGGTTGTGGGATGATCCGCAACGCCAAAGGGTCCGTCATCCGCCCCGAGCCTCTGCCGGAGAGCGCCAGCCATCCGGTGGTCACGCCGCTGTCGCCTTCGGTGGTCTATGCCAGCGAGACGCCCGATATGCTGGATGCCCAGTATGACGGCGACCTTCAGGGCTATACCTATGGACGCGAAGGCCAGCCCAATGCCGATGTGGTCGCCCGTCGCCTGGACGCCATGGAAGGCGCAACCGGCGGCGTGCTGACCGGCTCGGGCATGGCGGCGGTCAGTTGCGCGCTGATGGGATTGCTGCGCGCGGGCGATCACGTGATCGGGGGCAGCACGCTATACGGACGCTCGCTGCGGCTGATGGCCGAAGACCTGCCGCGCTTCGGGATCGACACCACGCTGGCCGATCCCGGCGATTTGGATGCGGTGGCCGCCGCGATCCGGCCCGAAACCCGGATGATCCTGGTCGAGGTCGTGTCGAACCCGACCCTGCGCGTGGCCGATATGCAGGGGCTTGCCCGGCTTTGCGCCGAACGCGGCATCCTGCTGGCGGTGGACAACACCTTTACCACGCCGCGCGCCTATCAGCCCTTTGCGCATGGCGCGGATATCGTGATCCATTCGGTGACCAAGCTGCTGGCGGGCCACTCCGATGTGCTGCTTGGCTATGTGGTGGCGCGCGATCCGGCGCTGACCGAACGGATGCGCGTCTTTGCCGTCACCGCCGGGCTGTCGCCCAGCCCGTTCGACAGCTGGCTGGCCGAACGGGGGATGCTGTCCTTTGACCTGCGCTTTGACCGGGCGCAGGCCACGGCGGCCGCACTCGCCGATCATCTGGCGGCGCATCCGGGCGTGGCACGGGTGCTCTATCCGTTGCACGACAGCCACCCCGATCAGGCGCGGGCGCGCGCGCTGCTGGGGGCGCAGGGCTGCAACATGGTCAGTTTCGAACTGCTGGGCGGCGACCGCGCCAGCGCCAACGCATTCACCCGCGCCGCCGACGGGCTGAGCTTTGCGCCAACGCTGGGGGATGTGGGCACCACGCTGTCCCATCCGGCGTCGTCGTCGCATCGCGGCCTGCCCGAAGCCGACCGTCTGGCCCTTGGTATCACCGAAGGGTTCTTTCGCGTGTCGGTCGGGCTGGAAGATGCGGACACCCTGAAGGGCATTTTTGATCATGCGATTTCCGCTGCGACGTCAGAGCGACGATAAAAAAGTTACAAAGACACGGCATCGATCCTCGGACAGAAGAAGGGGAGACGCCGTGTCGGACGAATTGATAGCCGGGTTCCTGTCGGCGGTGCCGCTGGCATCGGTGCTGGTCGATCACAGCGAACGCATCATCGGGGCCAATGACGAAGCGCATGCGCTGCTGGGGGCGCAGATTGACGGGCGCCATGTGGCCACCGTCCTGCGCCAGCCGCAGGTGCTGGCGGCGGTCGAAACCACGCTGAGCGACCGCGTGTCGCGCCATACCCGGTTCGTGTCCAATGACGGGCCGCAGGAAACCCTGTTTGACGTGACCTGCCGGTTTGTCGATGGCATCGGTGCGGATCGGGCCGGGGCGGTGATGACGTCCTTTCATGACATCACCCATATGGAGCAGGCCGGGCAGATGCGGCGCGACTTTGTCGCCAATGTCAGCCACGAGCTGCGCACACCTCTGACCGCGCTGATCGGGTTCATCGAAACGCTGCGGGGGCCCGCGCGTGATGACGCGGTCGCGCGGGACCGGTTCCTGTCGATCATGGACAGTGAAGCGGGGCGGATGAACCGGCTGGTGGCCGATCTGCTGTCGCTCAGCCGGTTGGAGAGCGAAGAGCGCGTGCGCCCCACCGATGACGTGGATCTGACCGCGCAACTGGAAAGCACGCTGACGGCCCTGCGCCCGCTGGCCTGCGAAAGCCATGTGACGATCGAATTCGAACGTCCCGATGTGCCGGTCATGATCACCGCCGACACCGACCAGATCCGGCAGGTTTTCACCAACCTGATCGAGAACGGGATCAAATATGGCGGATCGGGCGGGGTGCTGCGGGTCGAGTTGACCGTGTCGGACCGCGACCCGGCGGTGCGCTCGGCGGCGGCTCAGGTGCAGGTGATCGACCACGGGCCGGGAATCGACCCTGTTCACCTGCCGCGCCTGACCGAGCGATTCTATCGCGCCGACAGTCACCGGTCGCGCGAGCTGGGCGGAACCGGGCTGGGGCTGGCGATCTGCAAGCATATCGTCAATCGTCACCGTGGCCGCCTGAAGGTGGAAAGCGAGCTTGGGCAAGGCTCTGTTTTCACGGTGATTTTGCCACTCTGACCAGCGCGCGACGGACCGGACGGGATTTCGCGGGCAGGGGCAGTTCTGCAACTGACCTTGCGTCACGAACGGGTCAGCGCACTTCGTCATAATTCCGTTACACATTCGTCACAAAAGGCACACACGCGGCGCTTACCAGCGTGCCGAGATCATCGTGGGGGTGATCGCAATATCTTTATCAGGAGACTCACATGTCCTTCGTGAAACTGTCCGCTTCGGCGCTGGCAATTGCTGCCGTGTCCGCATCTGCCGCTGCTGCTCGTGACAACGTTCAGGTCGCCGGTTCGTCCACCGTGCTGCCCTATGCCTCGATCGTTGCCGAAGCGTTCGGCGAAAACTTCGACTTCCCGACACCGGTTGTTGAATCGGGCGGCTCGTCGTCGGGTCTCAAGCGGTTCTGCGAAGGTGTTGGCGAAAACACCATCGACGTGGCCAACGCGTCGCGCGCCATCCGCGCCAAGGAGATCAAAGCCTGTGCCGAAAACGGCGTGACCGACATTGTTCAGGTCCGCATCGGCTATGACGGCATCGTGTTCGCGTCGCAGATCAATGGCCCCGAATACACCGCCTTCACCCCGTCGGACATCTTCAACGCGCTGGCCCCCAAGGTGCTGGTCGACGGTGAGCTGGTCGACAACCCGCACACCAAATGGTCGGACTTCAACGCCGATCTGCCCGAAGCCGACATCCTGGCCTTCATCCCCGGCACCAAGCACGGCACCCGTGAAGTGTTCGAAGAAAAAGTTGTTGCCGCAGGCTGTGAAGCCACTGGCGCAATGGAAGCCATGGTTGCCGCCGGCATGTCCGAAGACGATGCCGAAGATGCCTGCCTGGCCGTGCGCACAGATGGCGTGTCGGTGGACATCGACGGTGACTACACCGAAACCCTGGCCCGCATCGACAGCAACCCCAACGGCATCGGCGTGTTCGGCCTGGCGTTCTATGAGAACAACACCGACAAGCTGAAAGTGGCCACCATCGACGGCGTTCAGCCCACCACCGAAACCATCGCCAAAGGCGAATACCCGGTGTCGCGCCCGCTGTACTTCTACATCAAGAAGGCCCACGTTGGCGTCATCCCCGGCCTGCAGGAATATGCTGAGTTCTTCGTCTCGGACGAGATCGCAGGCCCCGATGGCCCGCTGGCCCAGTACGGCCTGGTGTCGGACCCCGAGCTGGCCAAAACCCAGGACGAAGTCAAAAACCTGGTTGTGATGACCTCGAACTGATCCTTTTGGATTGCCGGGTGGTGCCTTTGCGGGCGCCACCCATCTTTCGGTCAAAATCTGGAAGGCAGCAGTTATGCCAATTACCTGGCTGATCTTGATTATCATTGCCCTGGGTGTCGTCGGCTTCGTGCTTGGCCGTCAACGTGCCCTGGCCACCGCAGGGGGTGACAGCCGCGAGCTGCACTCCCTTCCTATTTTTTATGGCTCGAGCGTTCTGTTCACCACCATCGTGCCGCCGCTGCTGTTTGTCGCCGCAGCGCTGCTGATTGCACCGGGTGTGATCGAAAGCCGGGTGTCGGGGATGATCCCCGACAGCGAGATCGCCGAAGGCAGCAGCCGCAGCCTGGTGATGGCCGAAGTGCGCCGCGTGGCCGAAGGGCTCGATAACGCGGTCGCAAGCGGCCACATGACCGAAGAAACCGCACGCGAGGCGCGTGCCGATTTCACCGACATGACCCAGCGTCTGAAAGATGCCGGGCAAGTGGTCACGTCGCAGGTGACCGTCGAGGTCCTGCAGGCCGCGCAGGCCTATCGCGCGTCGCTGCAAAACAGCCGCGTGGTGGTCACCATCGGTGCGGTTCTACTGGCGCTGATCGGCTTTGGCTGGTCCTATGCCCGGTCGCACAAGGATTTCCGCGCCCGCAACTATGTGGAACGCGGGGTGCTGGCGCTGCTGATCCTGGCCGCATCGGTGGCTGTGCTGACCACCATCGGCATCTTCCTGTCGCTGATCTTCAACACGGTGGAGTTCTTCCGCCTCTATCCCTTTACAGACTTCATGTTCGGCCTGACCTGGGCCCCCAGCTTTTCGGGCCGGGGCGGTTCGTCCGAGCTGGGCATTCTGCCGCTTCTGTGGGGCACGCTCTATATTTCCTTCATCGCGCTGCTGGTTGCGGTGCCGATCGGGCTTTTTGCGGCGATCTACCTGTCGGAATACGCCTCGCCGCAACTGCGCGCGGTGGCCAAGCCCGCGCTGGAGGTTCTGGCCGGGATCCCGACCATCGTTTACGGTCTTTTTGCACTGCTGACCGTGGGTCCGATGCTGATGGGCGTCTTTGGCCGCGACGGTCTGGGCTGGATGAGCGGCGCGTCGTCGGTGATGACCGCGGGTCTGGTCATGGGCATCATGCTGATCCCGTTTGTGTCGTCGCTGTCGGATGACATCATCAATTCGGTGCCGCAGGCGATGCGCGACGGGTCGCTGGGTCTGG
>JAOXSC010000073.1 GCA_025800215.1 Marinibacterium sp. | reverse complement strand
ACGGATGGCACACCCGCTTTGTTGCCGATGCGGACCGTTTCGATCTTGTTGTCGCATTTTGTGCGCAGCTTGGCCTTGGGGAACCACAGCTCGCCGCCCAGTTCCTTGACCAGCTGCTCGGTGGTTTCATCGAACATCAGGAAGACGAATTTCGGCTTGCCGCCGCGCCGCTTGATGAGGTCGATGACATCCTTGTGCTGCAACAGGTAATTGTTGATGTCCTCGATGGACTGGAATTCGTCATGCGGCATTTCCGAGGGCACGAACACGTTCGGATGGCGCCCGTCAAAGCAGTCCATGTAGCAGATGTAGGTGAAATTCATCACCCATTCATCCAGGCCCAGCAGATTGAAATTGGTCGCCGATACGAAATAGATCGGATCCTTGTTGGTATGGAAATACCGGCGGATTTCCGAAATGTTCTTCAACACCTTCTTTGGCATGTGGTCCTCCCGGCCGTTAGGCTGTCTTGACGGACGCCAGCGCGTCCGTGGTGAAGATGCGCAGGCCCAGATCGGCGCGGAATCCGTGGATCTCGGACACGTCAAGCTCCTGCATGAATGTTAGGATTTCGGGGCTGATCACCTGACCCGGCACCAGAATGGGAAAGCCCGGCGGATAGGGGATCACAAAACTGGCCGACACCATTTCTTCGCCCGCTTTCAGGCGCGCCAGCATGTCCTGATCGGGTTCGACATAGTCACAATTGTCTTCGTCATAGGACAGAAAGAACGCCGAGCGGATGTCGCCCGCTTCGGTGCCCTGTTCGCAGCGGAACGCATCGTGAAACCGGCTGAAATCGGGCAGCGGCGGGACATGTTCGCTGAGGTTGCGGACCCGTTTGTCAAAGGCCAGCTTTTCCATGCGCGATGCATCATCCATCAGCTCGTCCAGCTCTTTGGCGATCTCGACAAGCACCTCGATGAGATAGGCAACCGAACTGCGCGTGGTGCCGATATTGGTCATGAACAGCACGGTATTGCGCGAGGTCTTGTTGATCTGGATGCCGTATTTGTCCATCAGGATCTTGGTCTTGAACGTATCCCCGTCCCAACCCGTCGCGCCCACATGCAGCGTGATGCGCGTGGCATCGAGCACGAATTCGTCGCGCGCCCAGCAATCCCAGACATCGGCCCAGCCCTGTTCGGGATCGAAATAGCTGGTCATCCCGCTTTCGCGATATTGCTCGGGGATCATGTCACCGGCGGTGACCAGCTTGAAATATTTCTTCAGCAGGGGATGCGTCGTCACCGCACGCCGGATCGCCATGGCGCTTTCGACCTGACGCTGGACGAACTCATAGCCTTCGATTTCGACCTGCCGCCGCCCCACATCAAGCGATGCGATGATCTGGTAATTGGGCGATGTGGACGTGTGGGTCATGTAGGCCTCGTGAAAGGCCTCTTCCACGGCGCCCTTGAACTGCTGATCGTTCACATGGATCATCGAGCCCTGGCGCAGCGCGGTCAGGGTCTTGTGCGTCGATTGCGTCGCATAGACCCGGACCCGCGCATCGGGCGGCGCGATCAGGCGGGTGGACAGCAGCGTGTCGTCATCCGCATCCTGCAGGTCAGCCTGCTGGGCGGCATAGGCGTCGGCATGCTCGGTCGTGCGCAGCTGGTCCCGCAACCGGTTGGCCGAGCGCATCGCCGTGCGCACCCGTGTGTTGGGGGCAAAGCGGGCATAGCCGAACCACGCTTCGTCCCACAGGAACACAAGATCCTTCTTGATCGCCAGGCATTCTTCCATGACGCGCTGCACATTGTAGACGATGCCGTCAAAGGTGCAGTTGGTCAGCAGCACCATGCGTACCTGATCCAGCTTGCCTTCGGCGCGCAGGGTCAAGAGCTTGTGCTTGATTTCCCGGATCGGGACCGCGCCATACATCGAATAGTCATTGAGCGGATAGCTATCCATGTAGACGACGCTCGCGCCGGCCAGAACCATGCCGTAGTGGTGCGATTTGTGACAGTCGCGGTCGATCAGCACGATGTCGCCGGGCCGCACCAGCGCCTGCACCACGATCTTGTTGCAGGTTGATGTCCCGTTGGTGGCAAAGAACGTCTGTTTCGACCCAAAGGCGCGCGCGGCGGCTTCCTGGGCTTCCTTGATGGGGCCGCGCGGTTCGAGCAGGGAATCGAGCCCCCCGGACGTGGCCGAGGTTTCGGCCATGAAGATGTTGGACCCGTAAAACGCCCCCATGTCCTGGATCCAGTGGCTGCGGCTGATCGACTTGCCACGGCTGATCGGCATGGCGTGAAACACGCCGGTGGGCTGCTTGGAATATTCCTTGAGCGCGGTAAAGAACGGCGTCTTGTAGCGCCGTTGCAGCCCGCGCAGGATGTTCAGGTGCAGCTCAAGGAAGTCCTCCTGATTGTAGAACACGCGCCGGCACAGGCCCAGATCCAGCCCTGCAATGTCTTCGGCGGACCGGTCGGTGATCAGATAGGAATCCAGCTCGGGCCGCAGCTTGCCGATGCGGCGGCAGGTTTCGGGCCCGTATTCCGATGGCGCCAGCGCATCCAGATCGGCACCTTCACCATAAAGGCTGACATAGCGGCGCAGCACGCTGGTTTCGTTCTTGGATTTCAGACCAAGGCCGGGGCGCACGATGACCGCCTGTACGTTCTGGTTGAACAGAACCCCGATCAGCGCGTCTTCGACACTGGGCACAACCACGGTTTCATAGATGAACTGGTCTTCGCTGCGCCGCATCTTCTGCAGACTGCTCTTGAGGAACTTTTCCTGATGTTCGGTGACGGTGTCGACGATCATCACCTCGAAATACGGGCGGCCCAGGGCGCGGGCCTCGTGCGATTGGGTGGCTTCGTCTTCGAATTCGTCGCCGTCGGTTTCATCGGCAATCAGCTGGATCGACCGGCGCCGGAACGCCCCCGATGTCAGCGCCCGCGACACCCGGCGCACCGCCGTGGAAAAATCGGCGAAATTGCCGTGATCCAGCAACCGGCGCAGGTAGTCAAAGGCCGACCCGCCGGGAAAGGCAAAGTACATCTCGATCGGGGCCAGCGCGCGCAGCAGCGCGCGGGCCTCTTCGCGGTCCCCTTCGCTGCCGGACCGGTCAAGGGTTTCTGCCGCCTCGCGCAGGGCGCTCCAGCGGTCGGCGCGCAATTGCGAAGCGCTGTAGTAATCCGCGATATTGTGGCGGTTCTGGCTGTTGGCGCGTGCGGTCATGACACCTGTGTCCTTTCGGCGGGTACGCAAGGGGTGGGTGGCGGCGGGCCTCAGCTGGTGCCCGGCCGCCCCTTGTGCAGGTAAAGATTGTCGGGCTTTTCCGGGCTGTCCTGGCTATAACCCAGGGCCGTGCGGGGATCGGGGACGGTGACGCCCGCGGGGTCGCCCTTGGCCGGCAGGCGCAGCGGGCCCAGCGTGTGCAGATAGGCATCCGCACCGCTCGAACGGTCATAGATCGGGAACTCGGCCTCGCGGTCGCGAAAGCTTTTGAGAACCTGACCCAGCCCTTTCAGGCCGACTTCGCGCTGACGCCGCACCTGATCAAGGTCGATTTCGATGGGAAAGATGTCTTCCTGCCCTGCAGACTGGTGCAGCACCGTGGCAGACGGGTCCACCACCAGCGACCGCCCCACCCCGCCTGCCGCCAGACCGTTCACGTCGATGACATAGCACTGGAACTGTGCCGCCGTGGCCTTGGCGATCGACAGCTCGGCTTCGCGGTCGGTGGTGCCGGTCAGAACCGGGTGCAGCAGCACCTCGACCCCCTGGCTGGTCAGGTGCCGCGTGGTTTCAGGGAACCAGATGTCATAGCAGATCGACAGGCCGAACCGCCCCACATCCGGCACGTCGAAGATGCAGAATTCGGTGCCCGACGACACGCTTTGTTCATAGGGCTTGAACGGAAACATCTTGGAATACTTCGCGGCGATCTCGCCATCGGGGTTGATCACCACCGCCGTATTGAAAATCCGCCCGTCCTCGTGCCGTTCGAACATCGAACCGGGGATCAGCCAGATCCCATAGCGCCGGGCGGCATCCTGAAAGCGCGCCAGGTCGTCATTGGGAAACGGCTGTGCGAACCGGTCCAGCGGGCCATAGGGGGCCAGTTCGCTGAACAGCGCCATTTGGGTCCAGGGAAAGCGCGCCATCATCACATCAATGCGGTGCAGCATGGCATCCACATTCGAATGCAGCGCGCCGACATGCATCTGAAGACCGGTGATCGCGAAGGGTGTCATAGGGTCGTGTCTTTTCTGCTTTGAGCGTGTTGAACCGGGGGGCGGGCCATCTGTGCCGGGTGGCCCGGTGGGTTGGCTGGCCAGCGACCGCATCGCTGACCAGCCGGGACGTGACGCCGCGCGCTGCGGGGGGCCTGACGGGTGGGCCGTCGACCGGATGAGCCAATCCGGTCAGGCGACAGCCGCGGATCATGAGCGAGGGACTGGTCATGATCCGTACCCTTAGGAACAGGCCCGCATTGGCCCGTTGCGGCACGTCTTCTCGATCCCTGCGGCGCGGGGATCATGCGATGTCTGAGGTCTCGGGATCGTCGACAGGCGCCGCATCAGGGGTTGCATCGTGGGCTGCGTCGGGGGTTTCGATCGCCGCCAGAAAGGCCCGGCGACGTGCGCCAATCTCATCGGATTTGAGCGCCTCAAGACGTGTGGCCAGCGTCCAGACATGGCCGAACGGATCGGCCACCGTCGCACAGCGTTCGCCCCAATAGGTATCTGCGGCGGGCGCAATCAGGCTGGCGCCGTTTTCCAATGCCGCCGTCAGGGTGCCGTCGACATCATCAAGATACATGTGATGGGCAACCGGCGTGACGGCGCCGGGTGCAATCGCCCCATGCGCGCCCCATCCGGCGGTGACAAACAGCATCGAATTGCCGATCTTGATGGCGGCAAACCCCGGCGCTTCTTCCGGGTCATGGGCCTGGATCTTGGCGCCAAAGGCGTCTTCATAGAACCTCAGGGCCAGCGGAACATCAGACACGGCAAGCGACGCGGTGCAGGTCCGGTATCCCCGGGGCAGAACGGCAGGCTTCTTTTTCATATCCGGGATCTCCTGATGGATATGGTGTCTCGGGGCACGCGGGCCCGATCGGGGGGTCAGGCAGGGCAGGCGCGCGGCGCTGCCCTGCGGATCAGCTTAGAAGTTGAAGCGCACACCGATGTCGGCGCGCAGCTGGCTGTCGGCCGAGCCTTCCTTGAGGCTACCGATACCGCCACGCAGCGTGGTGCCGCCGCCCAGATTGTGGATCGCACCGATACCGAATTCCTGGGTGTCACCCTTGGCCGAGCCGTCGCCATAGGCCGCATAGATCGACGTGGCATCGCTCGCCTTGTAGTTCATCGACACACCATAGGCGGTGCCATCGGTTTCTTCGCCCAGCGAATTGAGCGGCGTGTCGCTGTCCTTGGCCAGCAGCAGCGTGCCCGAGAACTGGTCGAAATCGGCGCGCAGCGTCAGGATCGCCAGGCTGGGGCTCACGTCATCGGTCGCTCCGTCGGTTTCGCCATAGGCAAAGGACGCAGTGATGTTGTTGTAGGTGTATTGCGCCCCGACATCCCACTGATCGGCGCCGCTGCCCGCATCATTGTCATTGTCGGTGGTGTTCTGATCATAGGACACACGGAATTCCAGGTCGTTGATCTCGTACTGGAACTGCACCGCATTGGCGCCGGCCCCGGTCGAGGTGTAGCCCAGATATTCATAGTCGATGCCCGAAGACTGCCCGACAAAGCTTTCAAGGCCGGGTTCAAACCCCGAACGGTTGGACATGTTCGAAATGGCACCGCCGATGTTGCCCACGTCCAGGCGCAGACCTTCATACAGCACCGAGAACCGCGCGCCGTTGAACCCTGCCTCGCCGGCGTCACCGGTGCTCTGGCTTTCGTCGGCCTGAACCCGCACACGCGACTCGAACCGGACCCCGCCATCGGTTTCGGCAATCCCGTCCAGGTTCAGACGGAACCGCGACACGATGATGGTGTTGTTGACATCGGGATCATCAGACCGGTTTTCGAGATAGCCCAGACCGAAACGGCCATAGCCGCTCAGCTTGACTTCGGCCGCTTCCGCGACTGTTCCGACAAGGCCGAGTGTGGCCATGATGGGAAATAATGTGCGTTTCATTGTCTTTCTCTCGTTTCGTCTGATGATGGTGGGTGTTGTGGTCAGCACCTGCCGCGTCAGCCGGATGTCCCATCGGACGATCAGCGCCATGCGCGTGTGGTGATCTGGACTGGCCGGACAAGGCCGGGGCCGCTCGGCAACCTGTCAGCCCCGTCGCCCGTCCCCGTGCAGGCACGATGACGTCGTGGTCTGACTGTCGCAGTGTAGAAGTGTTAAGCCCCCGCTTTCGAATCCCGATGAAAGCGTTATGGGGGCGGCATCGGCCCCGGAAAATCTTATTGATGAACCGAAACAGTTCATAAGGAGAGGTTATGTTGATCCTCTTATGAGGCGATCAGCCAATGTAATAACCTATTCGATGCCTCAATTCGGACTTAGGGGGTAGAAAACCGAATCCGAGGACATCATGGACATCTGCATTCTTCACATCGGGCACACCGAACCTGGCGAAAAACCCAAACATCTGCCGTCGCCGGACCGCTTTCGCAACGCGCTGACACCCCATCTGCCCGATGCGACCTGGACCGTGATCAGCGCGGTCAAGGATGCTTTGCCCGATCCCCAAGCCTTTGATGCTTATATCATTACTGGTGGAAAATACTCGGTTTTCGAAGAACTCGACTGGCAGGACCGGCTGTTCGACTTCATCCGCACGGTGGACGAACGCAGGATCAAGATGATCGGGATCTGCTATGGGCACCAGGCCATCGCCCATGCGCTTGGCGGGACGGTCGAACGCAGCCCCAAAGGATGGGGGGTCGGTCTGATGCCTGTGTCGGTCACCCACGACACCGGGTTTGCCAGCCCCGTCACCGACGTGATGTTGCACGCGATGCATCAGGATCAGGTCTCAACCGCACCCGATGGCGCCGAGATTTTCCTGAGCAGCGCATTTTGCCCCATAAGCGGATTTACGATTGCCGATCATCTGCTCGCCATCCAGCAGCACCCCGATTTCAACCCCGACATCAACCGCGACCTGATCCTCAAACGCATCGACCGCATCGGAGATGCGGCCGAACCGGCGCTGAAATCCTGCGACGGGCCCGACGATACCGACATCAGCGTCAAATGGATGGCGGGTTTTCTGGACTCCCTGGCGGCCGCGGATACCCCCGCAGCACGCTGATCCCTGGCTGGCGGATCGGGGTCGCCCTGCGACCGCGCATCCGCCAGCTCCTTTTTCCTGCAATCGGAGCACCCCGGATGACCCGCGAACACCAGATCCTGCAGCATGCGATCCAGGACCGGCTTTTGACCGACGACACCACCGTGATCGGATTCATGGATCTTGATGGGCTGGGACGGTCCATCGACGATCTGAACGCCGCCTTTCCCGACCATTTCCAGCACACCTTCGCGGTCAAGGCGAATTCGCTGCGCCATGTGCTGATGACCCTGTCGCATTGCGGCATCGGTGCCGAAGTCGCCAGCCCGGGCGAACTAACAATGGCGCAATCGGCCGGGTTCGACACCGCCAAGATCATCTTTGATTCCCCCGCCAAAACGATGGACGACCTGCGCCAGTGCCTGAAGCATTCGATTGCGTTCAACCTGGACAACGAACAGGAATTCGAACGCGTCGCCACCCTGATCAAAGAGTATCCGAACACAAACGCGATCATCGGGTTCCGCATCAATCCGCAGATCGGCTCGGGCGCGATTTCGTCGACCAGCACGGCCACCAACACATCAAAATTCGGCTACCCGATCGGCGACGCGGGCAACCGCGAACGGCTGATCAGCCACTATCTTGATCATCCCTGGCTGACCTCGATCCACACCCATGCCGGATCGCAGGGCTGCCCGCTCGAGCTGATGGCCCAGGGCATCGGCGAACTCGTCAAGCTCGCCGAAGAGATCAACGCCCGGCGCGGCGCGCAGCAGATCACGCGGCTGGACATCGGCGGCGGCCTGCCGGTGAATTTCGCCTCGCCCGAGGTCAAGCCCACCTTTCAGGACTATGCCGACATCCTGCGCGCCGACGTGCCCGTGCTCTTCACCGGAAAATACACCGTCAAAACCGAATTCGGGCGCGCCATCGCGGCCAAGAACGGCTTTATGGTCACCCGCGTGGAATACACCAAACAGGCAGGCGGGCGGCATATCGCAACCACCCATGCCGGTGCCCAGATCATGACGCGCACGGCGTTTCTGCCGGCGGCCTGGCCGATCCGTGTGCAGGGCTTCACCCCCGATGGCCAGCTCAAGACCGCAGATCCGGTGCAGACGGATGTGGCCGGACCCTGCTGTTTTGCCGCCGATCTTGTGGCCAAGGACGTGTCGCTGCCCCGGCTGGATCCCAATGACTATGTGGCGATCTACGACACGGGGGCGTATTACTTCAGCAATCATTTTGACTATAACAGCCTGCCCCGCATCGCCGTTTACGGCGTCAGCACCGGATCGGACGGGATGTCGATCGACCTGATCCGCCGCGCCGAAACCCTGAGCGAGGTGGTGTCGAACATGTCCTAACCTGCCCTGCGCCCCGCGCGGGGCCAGCGCCCATACCCCAAACATCAACAGGACTGATTTGGCTGCCCAAGGGCAGCGGGAAAGTGCCATGACAGACATTCGGACCCCTGCCTTCACCCAGCTTCTTGACGATGTGCGCGCCATTGCCGCCGACCGGCTGGTGCCGCCCGACCGCGACGCGTTTCTGGCGGCAACAGATCTGCTGTTCGGGCACTCGGCGTCCGAAGATCTGGCCGGGCGCAGCGCCGAAGACGTCTATGGCGCGACACTGGCGCTGTGGAAATTTGCCGCCCGCCGGTCACCGGGCACTGCGCGGGTGCGCATGTACAACCCGCGCATGTCCGAACATGGATGGAATTCGTCACACACGGTGCTTGAGATCGTGAATGACGACATGCCGTTCCTGGTGGATTCGATCACCTCGTGCCTTGCGGGTCAGGGCCTGGGGATCCATTCGCTGATCCACCCGCTGATGCGGGTGGTGCGCGATGGCGACGGGGTGCGGACGGATCTGGCCGATCCCGACACCGGCGACGGGATCAGCGAATCCCTGATCCAGGTGCAGCTGGATCAGATCGGAGACCCCGAGCGGCTGGCCCGGCTCGAAACCGACATTGCGCAGATCATGCTGGACGTGCGGGTGTCGGTCGATGACTGGCAGCCGATCCTGGGCTGCCTGAACGGCGTCACCGACATGCTGCGGCGCCACGCGCCCGACACCGCCCGCACCGCCACCGCCGAGGTGGTCGAGTTCCTGGACTGGCTGGCCCGGAACCATTTCACCTTTCTGGGCTATCGCGCCTATACCGCCGATCCCAAAACCGGCCAGATGCAGCAGGTGGCAGACACCGCGCTTGGGCTGATGCGCGACCCCGACTTTACCGTGCTGCGCGATTTTGACGGAAAGTTCACCGACCGGTCGCCGGAAATGGATGCCTTTGCCAGCGACATTTCTCCGTTGCTGATCATCAAGGCGAACCGCCGGTCCACGGTGCACCGGTCCACGCATTTCGATCTGATCGCCGTGAAACAGTTCGACGCAAAGGGCCGCCAGACCGGCGAACATGTGTTCATCGGCCATTTCACCGCCGCTGCCTATAACCGCAGCCCCAAATCCATCCCGCTGCTGCGCCAGAAGGTCGAGCGCATCATCGCCCGGTCGGGCTTTACCCCCGACAGCCATGACGGCAAGGCCCTGACCCATGTGCTGGGCACCTATCCGCGTGACGAGCTGTTCCAAAGCTCGGATGACCAGATGTTCGACAATGCCATGAACGCACTGCATCTGAGCATCCGCCCACGCACGCGGCTGCTGCTGCGGCCCGACCGGTTCGGGCGGTTCGTGTCCTGCCTCGTCTACGTGCCGCGCGAACGCTACAACACCGAACTGCGCACCCGCATCGCAGACATTCTGGCCACGGATCTTCAGGGAAGGGTCGCCACCTGGGAACCGGCCTTTGACGCGGTTCTGGCGCGGGTGCATTTCGTCATCGCACTTGGCGGCACCGCCGCACTCCCCCCCGATGCCAGCGCCACCGAAGCCCGCATCGTCGCCGCCGTGCGCAGCTGGACCGACACGCTGCAGGATGCCCTGGTCGAACGGTCGGGCGAATCCGAAGGCAACCGCCTGCACGCGCTTTACAGCGACGGGTTCGGCGCATCCTATCGTGACGAAATCCACCCCGTGGCCGCCGTGGCCGACATTGCCCGGATGGAAAAGCTGGGCGATCAGAACGATCTGGGCCTTGCCTTCTATCGCAGGCTCGAAGACCCCGAACACGACCTGCGCCTGAAGCTGTTCAAACGCGGCGATGCGGTGCCGCTGTCGGATTGCCTGCCGATCCTGGAAAACCTGGGCTTTCGGGTTCTGGCCGAACATCCCTTTCGCGTGGACCGCGGGGACGACACGATCTGGATCCACGATTTCCACATGCAATCGTCATCGGGTGACGACATTGATGTCAGCGCCCGACAGGCGCTGCTGGAAGACGCGTTTTCGTCGCTCTGGGCGGGCCATGTCGATGATGACAGGCTCAACCGTCTGGTTCTGGCGGCGGGCCTGTCGATCCGGCAAACGGCACTGCTGCGCGCTTACGGAGGCTATCTCAGACAGGCGCGGATCCCCTATTCGGTGCCCTACATGCAGGATGCGCTGATCGCAAACCCCGCGATCGCGACCTCGCTGGTGGCGCTGTTTCAGGCGCTGTTCGACCCCGATCTGCCCCACACACCGGACGAACGGCAGACCAACGCGGATGCCATCGCAGCCCAGATCGACACGCTTCTGGATGACGTATCCAGCCTTGATTTCGACCGTATCCTGCGCCGGTTCCGCAATGCGATCGAAGCCACGCTTCGAACCAATGTCTATCAGCCCGACGCAACGGGCGGCGCCAAAAGCTACATGTCGTTCAAATTCGACTGCGCCGCGCTGGACGCGCTGCCCCTGCCCCGCCCCTGGCGCGAGATCTTCGTCTATTCGACCGATGTCGAAGGCGTGCACCTGCGCTATGGCCCGGTGGCGCGCGGTGGCCTGCGCTGGTCGGATCGCAAGGAAGACTACCGCACCGAAGTGCTGGGTCTGGTCAAGGCGCAGCAGGTCAAGAACGCGGTCATCGTGCCGGTGGGCTCAAAGGGCGGGTTCCTGCCCAAGACCCTGCCCGCAGGCGGCGGCCGGGACGCGGTGATGGCCGCAGCCGTGCGCTGCTACCGGATCTTTCTGTCGGGGATGCTGGACATTACCGACAACATCGTCGGCCCCGATGTCGTTGCCCCCCAAGGGGTGGTCCGCCGCGATGACGATGACCCCTATCTGGTGGTCGCCGCCGACAAGGGCACCGCGACATTCTCGGATTTCGCCAATGCGCTGGCGCTCGACTACGGGTTCTGGCTGGGCGATGCTTTCGCCTCGGGCGGGTCGAACGGATATGATCACAAGGGCATGGGCATCACCGCCAAAGGCGGGTGGGAGGCCGTCAAACGCCATTTCCGCGAACTGGGGCACGACACCCAGACCCAGCCCTTTGACGTGATCGGCTGCGGCGACATGTCGGGCGACGTGTTTGGCAATGGCATGCTGCTGTCCGATCAGATCCGGCTGGTGGCGGCCTTTGATCACCGCGACATCTTCATTGATCCCGACCCGGATCCCGCAATCAGCTTTGCCGAACGCAAGCGCCTGTTCGACCTGCCGCGCTCAAGCTGGCGATCCTATGATGCCGGGCTGATCTCGAAAGGGGGCGGGGTGTTTTCGCGGGCGGCCAAGTCGATCCCGCTCAGCCCCGAAATCCGCGCGCTGACAGGGCTGACCAGCAAGGCGGTGACCCCGTTCGAACTGATCCGCGCCGTGCTGCGGAGCAAGGCGGATCTGATGTGGTTCGGAGGCATCGGCACCTATATCAAAAGCGACAGCGAAACCCATGGCGACACCGGCGACCGGGCCAATGATCCGGTGCGCGTGAACGCAGCCGACATTCAGGTGCGCGTCATCGGCGAAGGCGCCAATCTGGGCGTCAGCCAAAAGGCCCGCATCCAGCTGGCTCAGGCCGGGGTCAGGATCAACAATGACGCCGTGGACAACTCGGCCGGGGTCGATTGTTCGGATCACGAGGTCAACATCAAGATCGCGCTTGGCACGGTGGTGGCCGCAGGCGACATGACCGAAAAGCAGCGCAACGCCCTGCTGGCCCAGATGACAGACGAAGTGGGCGAGCTGGTGCTCAGGACCAACTATCACCAGACGCTGGCCATCTCACTGGATGCCGCCGCCGCACCGGCGCTGCTGGATGAACATGTGCGCTTTATGGCCGGGCTCGAAACGCAGGGCAAATTGGATCGGGCGGTGGAATTCCTGCCCGATGACGATGACATCGCCGCCCGCCGCGCCGCCGGGCAGGGCCTGACCCGCCCCGAGATTTCGGTGTTGGTGGCCTATGCCAAGAACGAGCTCTTTTCCGAGCTGGTGCAGACGGATGTGCTGGATGACCCCTATATGCAGCGCTTTGTGGTCGACTACATGCCCCAGCCCCTGCGCGACGCCTGCCCTGACGCGCTGCGCACCCACCGTCTGCGGCGCGAGATCATCGCCACCGTCGTCGTCAACATGCTGGTGAACGAGCTGGGGCCGACCTTCTGCGCGCGCCTGCACGAAGACAGCGGCGCCGGGGTGGGCGACATTGTCCGGGCGTTCATCATCGCGCGCGAGATCTTTGGCCTTGCCGATACCGCAGCCGAGGTCAACGCGCTTGATACCGTGATCGCGGCCGATCTGCAGATCGACATTCACCGCGCGCTGTCGGACATGCTGGCGGCACAGTGCAAGCGCCTGATCAAGACCGGCGCGCGCCCCATCGAAGACGCCATCGCCCTCTACCGTCCGCGCGTTGCCGAAATCGTCACCGTGTCCAAGGCGACCGTCAGCGGCTATTCGCTCGACCGCCTGCAGCAGCGCAGCGACGATCTGCTGGCGCGCGGCGCGCCCGATCATCTGGCGGCGCGGGTGGCGACGCTCGAACTGCTGGGGGGCGCGATGGACATCCTGGACGTGGCCGAACAGCGCGGCTTTGACGTGGCCGATCTGGCCGCCAGCTATTTTGCCACCGGCGCGCGGTTCAGCCTGGACTGGCTGCGATCCTGCGCCCGCAGCGTGCCCACGCAGGATCACTGGGACCGGGTCGCCCTGGCCCGTCTGATGGCCGATATCCGCAGCCATCAATCCCTGATCGCCGCCGCCGCGCTTGGCCAGTCGGATGCCGCACCGGGCACCGACAGCCTGAGCCGCTGGATCGCACAGAACGCCGATCTGGCCCACAGGACAGATCAGCTGGTGGGCGAACTGCGCTCGGGCGGTCCGCTCAGCCTGTCGAAACTGGCGGTGGCTTCGTCGCACCTGGCGTTGCTGGCAGGCTGACACAAGAAAGGGGCCCGAAGGCCCCTTTCATCCCCAGCTCTGACGGGTGTCAGGTGATGTCACCCATGCACAGATATTTGATCTCGAGGTAATCCTCGGTCCCGTATTTCGACCCTTCGCGCCCCAGCCCGGATTGCTTGACCCCGCCAAAGGGCGCGACCTCGGTCGAGATCAGGCCGGTGTTGATCCCGACCATCCCGCTTTCGAGCGCCTCGGCGACGCGCCAGACACGCGCCAGATCACGGCTGTAGAAATAGGCCGCCAGACCGAATTCGCTGTCATTGGCCATGGCAATGACTTCGGCCTCGTCTTCAAAGCGGAACAGCGGCGCGACCGGGCCAAAGGTCTCGTCGCGCGCCACCAGCATGTCGCGGGTCACACCGGTCAGAACCGTGGGCTCAAAGAACGTGCCACCCAGATCCGAGCGCCGCCCGCCCAGGGCCACCTGCGCCCCTTTGGACACCGCGTCCGAAATATGCGCCTCGACCTTGTCGACCGCGGCCTCACTGATCAGGGGGCCGGTGGTCACGTCGGGGGCAAACCCGTCCCCCACCGAAAGCGCACGGGTCTTTTCCGCCAGCTTTTCGGCAAAGGCATCATAGACCCCGGCCTGCACATAGATCCGGTTGGCGCAGACACAGGTCTGACCATTGTTGCGGAACTTTGCGATCATCGCGCCTTCGACAGCGGCATCCAGATCGGCATCGTCAAAGACGATGAAGGGCGCGTTCCCTCCCAGCTCGAGGCTGAGCTTCTTGATCGTCCCCGCCGCCTGGCGCATCAGGATCTGACCCACACGGGTCGAGCCGGTAAAGGTGATCTTGGCCACCTTGTCATTGGTGCACAGCTCATTGCCGACGCCGGAACTGTCGGTGCCCGGGATCACGTTGAACACCCCCGCCGGGATGCCCGCCCGTTCCCCCAGCACCGCCATGGCCAGCGCCGACAGCGGCGTCAGCGTCGCGGGGCGCGCGACAAAGGAACAGCCCACCGCCAGCGCCGGCCCGACCTTGCGCGCAATCATCGCGTTGGGGAAATTCCACGGGGTGATCGACCCCACGACCCCCACCGGCTGTTTGAGCACCACGATCCGCTTGTCGCGCTGATGGCCGGGGATAACGTCGCCATAGACGCGCTTGGCCTCTTCAGCGAACCATTCGATGAAAGACGCGCCATAGAGGATCTCGCCCCGCGCCTCGGCCCAGGGTTTGCCCATTTCGGCCGTCAGGATCGTGGCCAGATCATCGGCGTGTTCAACCATCAGATCGAACCAGCGGCGCAGGATCGTCGCGCGTTCCTTGCCGGTCAGCGCGGCCCAGCCCTTTTGCGCGGCATGGGCCGCGTCAATGGTCTGGCGCGTGCCGTCGATGTCGATGTCCACCACATCCGCCACCAGCGCGCCGGTGGCCGGGTTGTGCACGGCAAACGTCTTGTCCCCGTCGACCCATTCGCCGTTGATATAGGCGCGGGTTTCCAGCAGGCCGGGATCCTTCAGATCAAGCTGCATCGCTTTGGTGTCCAGCATGCTCATGCCCCCCGTGCCGCGTCGATCGACGCTTCCAGAATGTCCATCGCTTCGGCAAAGACCGTGTCCTGAACCGTCAGCGGCGCCAGGAAACGGATGACATTGCCATAGACACCGCAGGTCAGCAGGATCAGCCCGCGCGACAGCGCTTCGGCCCGCACGGCATTGGCCAGCTCGGGGTTGGGCCGGGATCCGTCGGCGGTGTTGAACTCGGCCGCCACCATAAAGCCGGGCCCGCGAATATCGACGATTTCAGGGGTCCGGTCACGGATCGATTCCAGCCGCTGCCTCAGCCGCGCGCCCAGTTCGTTGGCACGCGCGCACAGATCTTCCTCCTCGATCACATCGAGCACCGCATGCGCCGCCGCAATGCCCAGCGGGTTGCCCCCATAGGTGCCACCCAGCCCGCCCGGCTGGGCCGCATCCATCAGCTCGGCGCGCCCCGTGAGCGCCGCCAGCGGCAGCCCCCCGGCCAGCCCCTTGGCCATGGTGGTGATGTCGGCGCTGACGTCATAGGCATCCATCGCAAAGAGCGACCCGGTGCGGGCAAAGCCGGTCTGCACCTCATCGGCAATCAGCACGATGCCATGCGCGTCACACAGCGCCCGCAGCCCGCGCATCAGTTCAGCCGGGGCCGGATAGAACCCGCCTTCGCCCTGCACCGGTTCGATGATGATCGCCGCCACCCGACCAGGATCAAGATCGGCCTTGAAGAGCTTGGTCAGCGCGCCCAGCGTGTCGTCAGTCGATGTGCCATGCAGCGCAACCGGGAACGGCACGTGATAGGTGTCGGGCATCATGGCCCCAAACCCCGCCTTGTAGGGCTGCACCTTGCCGGTCAGCGACATGCCCATGAACGTGCGGCCGTGAAACCCGCCGCCAAAGGCGATCACCGCAGGGCGGCCGGTGGCGGCGCGGGCAACCTTGACCGCGTTCTCGACCGCTTCGGCGCCGGTGGTGACGAAGACGGTCTTCTTGGCAAAGTCGCCGGGCACCTTGTCGTTCAGCCGTTCGGCCAGGCGGATATAGGTTTCATAGGGCAGCACCTGATGGCAGGTATGGGTGAAACGCGCGGCCTGATCGCGCACGGCCTCCATCACCTTGGGGTGGCAATGGCCGGTGTTCACCACCGCGATCCCGGCGGCAAAATCAATATAGCGCTTGCCTTCGACGTCCCAGACCTCGGAGTTCTCAGCGCGGTCAACATAGACCTGCGTCTGCATTCCGACGCCTTGCGCAATCGCGCTGCCACGGCGTTCAGAAATCTGAGCATTCAGCATCATGTGTCCTTTCGGGTTGTCAGGCCCTGTGCCTGAAGGATGACCGCCTGAACCTAGTCACGAACGCCTGTAATTAAAGACTGTTTCTTGTGTGCCGTAAGCCGTTGAATTAGCATCACGAGATTGATCAGGTGATGCGGATACTGAACATGGACAACACACAGACAGAAGATCTTGCCCTTGGGTTGCGGCTGCGCACGCTGCGCGAACGCGCGGGGCTGTCGCAACGTGCGCTGGCCAAGAAATCAGGGGTTCCCAATTCGACGATTTCGCTGATCGAGGCGGGCAAGATGAACCCGTCGGTGGGCGCGCTGCGGCGCATTCTTCAGGGGGTTCCGGTCAGCATGTCCGATTTCTTTTCCTTCGAAATCGAACCCGAACAGACGGTGTTCTTTGCCGCCGAAGACCTGACCGAGATCGGCAAGGACGGGCTCTCGTTGCGGCAAGTCGGATCAAATCTGCAGGGGCGTGCCATGATGATCCTGCACGAAACCTATGATCTGGGGGCCGATACCGGGCGGGTCATGTACGGCCATGACGCCGAAGAAGGCGGTATCGTCGTGTCGGGCCGGGTCGAGGTCACGGTGGGCGATCAGCGCAAGGTGCTGGGGCCGGGGGACGCCTATTACTTCGACAGCCGCACGCCGCACCGGTTCCGGCAGGTCGGCCCTCGCAAATGCCGGATCGTCAGCGCCTGCACGCCGCCGACCTTCTGATCCATCACGGGCGTCTGCTGTCGAACAGGCCGTCGATCAGGTCGATGATCTGTTCGCGCAAAAACTGCTGGGTTTCGGTGTCGTTCTGCCAGTCGGCGCAGGCCAGGTAGATCGGCGTTTTCAGGTCGATCCCGTCCACATCGCGGATCACCAAGCCGGGGATGCGCGCCGCCACCAGCCGCGCGATCAGCTCGCTGCTGAGCGCCACGGCGTTCATCGGCTTGACCATCTCGATCGACAGGCTGGCAAACGGAGACTGGAAGACGGTGTTCATCGACACTTCGGCGCGCCGGCAGATGTCGTTCAGCTCGTGATAGGACGGGTCGTTCTTGGTCGAGCTGATGAACCGGCAGCCATTCAGATCCGTGATCGCGATCCTGTCCTTTTTCGCCAGCGGGCTGTCTTCGGGCAGGATCGCCACCTGCTTGAATTCGCGGATCTTTTCGACGTTCAGACCGGGGTGTTCGATGGCCCGGCTATGCAGCGCGAAATCAATATGCCCCTGCAAAAGCGCGATCACCATTTCGCTCAGCGGGACCGAGCTGACATAGAATTTCAGATCGGGATGGGCCGCGTTCAGATTGCTGAAAAGCTCCGGCAAAAGCTCGTTGAGGATGCTCATGCTCGCAGACACACGGATCGTCGACAAAAGCCCGGTTCGCCGATGGCTCAGCTGCGCCTGAAAGCGTTCGAGCTGCGCCAGCAGAGCAATGGCGTCCTCGCGCAGCGCCTCGGCGCGGTTGGTGGGATAGATGGCCCCGTTGCGGCGCACGAAAAGCGGCGCGCCAATGGCATCTTCCAGTGCTTTGACCAGCTGGCTGACCGCGGGCTGAGACACCCCGAGCTGGCGCGCCGCCCCCGATATGGAGCCAGTCGAGATCACGGCCGAAAAGGCCTCGATATGTTTCAGACGGCGTATTCGGTTGGGATATTGGCTCATTCGCTTCCTTCCGGGATCGTCTGACACGCATCGAGCGTATCAACCGATCCCGGATCCGTCTATTGACCGTTCCTACTGCGCCGCAGCAAAGCTGAACTTGGGCATCGCATCCAGCAACCCCTGGGTATAGGGCGCATCCGGTGTCACCAGCACCTTGTCACAGGGGCCCGCTTCGACGACCTCGCCCGCCTTCATCACCATCACCCGGTCGCACATCTGCCGCACCACCGCGAGATCGTGGCTGACAAACAGCAAGGTCAGGCCAAGCTGATCCTGAAGGTCCTTCATCAGGTTCAGCAGCTGCGCCTGCACCGTCACGTCCAGCGCCGATGTGGGTTCATCGCAAAAGATGAAATCGGGCCGGAACGACAGCGCCCGCGCGATACCGATGCGCTGCCGTTCACCGCCCGAAAACGCATGCGGCATCTTGCGTGCCGATGCGCGCGGCAGGCCGACAAGCTCCATCAGATCCCCCGCCAGCTGCCGTGCCGCGCTGCGGTCCAGCAGGCCATGCGCGGTCAGCGGATAGGTGATGTTTTCGCCCGCGGTCATGCGCGGGTTCAGCGATGAATAGGGATCCTGAAAGATGCATTGCAGGGATTTGCGATGCTCCAGCTTGTCCTGACGCGATGTCAGATCGGCGATGTTGCGGCCGCGATAGATGATCTCGTGCCCCTCATCGGGCTGATGCAGGCCCAGGATCATGCGCCCGATGGTCGACTTGCCCGATCCCGATTCCCCGACGATCCCAAGTGTTTCACCCGGAAAGACGTCAAAGCTGACATCCGACACCGCCTTGAAACTGCTCGCCGATTTCAACGCCGTCGCCTTGGTCTGAAAGGTCTTGGACAGATTGCGGACCTGCAGCAGCGGCTGGCCCTCCACGCCGGCATCACTCTTGCGATCCATCAGATAGGCAATCGCCCGCTCCCTGTCTCCGGCCTGACCCAGCCCACCGGGCACCGCAAAGCGTTCGATCTTGTGGTCGATGCGCGGGATCGCCGCCATCAGCTCACGGCTGTAGGACTGGGTGGGGCGCTGCAGCACTTCTTCGGTCGGGCCGGATTCCACCAGCTTGCCATGGCGCAGCACATAGACATGGTCGCACATCTCGGCCACCACACCCATGTCATGCGTGATCAGGATGATGGCGATGTTTTCCTGCCGGGTCAGCCGCACCAGCGTGTCCAGCACCGCCTTTTGCACCGTCACATCCAGCGCCGTAGTGGGTTCGTCGGCGATGATCAGATCAGGCTTGGCGCTGATGGCGATGGCAAAGACGATCCGCTGACACAAGCCCCCCGACAATTGGTGGGGGTACTTGTCCAGCCGCTCTTCGGGCAGGGGCACTTCGGCCTGGGTCAGCAGATCAATGGCATAGTTGCGCGCGTCCGAGCCGCGCAGATCGGTGTTGGCCTCGATCGCTTCGACGATCTGTTCGCCGATGGTCAGCACCGGGTTCAGCGCCGTCATCGGGTTCTGATAGATATAGCCGACCCGATTGCCGCGCACCTGCGCATAGTGGTGCTCTTCGAGATGCGACACCATCGTCTCTTCGAGAAACACCGAGCCGGTGTCGATGATGGCGTTTTCATCCAGCAGCCCCAGCGTCGCCTTGCCGATGGTGGATTTGCCCGCGCCGCTTTCGCCAACCACACCAACAATCTGGCCCCGGTTGACGTACATCGAGAAATTGTCGATCGCGCGAAACACCTCGCCGTCGGCCATGGGGTATTCGATCGTTAGGTTTTCGACCTTGATCAGAGTGTTGTCCGTCATGGCTCAGTCCTTTCCGCGCAGGTAGGGGTTGGAGTGATCGCGCAACCGGTCGGCCACCACGTTGATGCACAGCACCAGCGTCACCAGAACCAGACCGGGAAAGATGCTGATCCACCATTTCCCCGACAGGATGTAGTCATTGCCATTGGCAATCAGCAGGCCCAGGGACGGTTCGGTGATCGGCACGCCCACCCCCAGAAAGGACAGCGTCGCTTCGGCACCGATGGCCCCTGAAATCGACATCGGCAGCACCACCAGCACCGGCGAAATCGAATTGGGGAACAGATAGCGCCACATGATCTTGGTGTCGCTCAGCCCGGCCAGGCGGGCCGAGTCGATATATTCCTTTTTCAGCTCGGACATCGCCACGCCGCGCACCAGCCGCGCTTCGGCCGCCCAGGCCCCGATGATCAGCGCGATGATCACCTTGTCGATACCGGTGCCGAACACCGCCAGCACCATCAGCGCCAGCAGGATGCCCGGAAAACTCATCTTGAGGTCGACAAGCCGCATCACCACGGTTTCGACCCAGCCGCCCTTCATCGCCGCCAGAAGCCCCATGAAGATCCCGATGGCCGACCCGATGATCACCGCCACCAGCGCCACCACCATGGAAATGCGCAGCCCGAAGAGCACCGCCGACAGGATGTCGCGCCCAAGCGCGTCGGTCCCAAGCAAGCTCAGCGTGCCATCGCCCAGCCTCGATCCGGGCGGCAGCAGCCCGTCGAGAATATCAAGCCGCATCTGATCATAGGGGTTCTGCGGCGCCAGCAGCGGCGCAAAGATCGCCAGCAGCAGAAAGATGAAGATCCCCACAAGCCCGGCCAGCGCGCCGGGATGCCCGCGAAAGATCTTCCAGAACTTTTCGGTAAATGTGGGCTCTTCGGATTTGCGGTCTGCCAGAGTGCCCGCATCAACAGTGGTGGTCTCGGTCGACATCAGAGATCTCCTCAGGTGTAGCGGATACGCGGGTCAAGCAGTGCGTAAAGCACGTCGACGATGAAGTTGATGGTCACGAACATCAGCGTGATCAGGATCAGATAGGCCACCACGACCGGGCGATCCGAACTGTGGATGCTGTCAAGCAGCAGCTTGCCGATGCCGGGCCACGAAAACACCGTTTCGGTCACCGTCGCAAAGGCGATCAGCGCCCCCAGCTGCAGCCCGGTGATGGTCACGATCGGGATCAGGATGTTGCGCACCAGATGGCGCCGGATCAGGCGATCCCGGCTGATCCCCTTGGCGCGGGCAAAGGTCATGTAATCCTGATACATCACCTCCTGGGTGCCCGACCGGGCCAGCCGCGTCTGCAGACAGATCGTATAGATCGCCAAGTTCAGCGCCGGCAGGATCATGTGTGACAGCCCATCCAGGTTGAACAGCGACCAGTCGGCACTGAAAAGCCGCGTCGTGTCGCCCCGTCCCGACGCCGGCAGCACCTGCAGCCAGACCGCAAACAGCATGATCAGCAGCACACCCTGCCAGAAGTTGGGAACGGAATAGCCCACTGTGGTCAGAAAACTGGTCAGCTTGGTGGCCGGTTTCTTCTGGTTCAGACCCGAATAGACCCCCAGCGGAATACCCACCACAAGACCGATGAACATCGCCATGAACGCCACTTCGAGCGTCGCCGGAAGCCGTTCCAGGATCAGTTCCAGCACCGGGCGGTTATAGACAAAGGACGTCCCGAAATCGCCCTTCGAGATATTGCCCAGAAAGCTCAGATACTGCACCACCAACGGGCGGTCGACACCCAGTTCGCGGGCCAGTGCCGCGCGGTCTTCATCGGTAAAATCCTCGCCCGCCAGAACCGCGACCGGGTCCGACACGACATACATGCCGATAAACACCAGTGCCGACATGATCAGCACCAGCACAGCGCTCTGCCCCAGTCGCTTCAGGATAAAATTGAGCATCGCACGCCCCTCCCTTGCACACGCTTGCGCCGGGGGCCCCCCGCCCCCGACAGGTTTCTCAGGTTACTTGCGGCTGACCGTGGTGGCGCTGGTGCGCTCGTCGGGCCGGCCGTTGACCTCAAGATCCGCGCGATGCGCCCAGATCGTGTGTTGGTAATACAGCGGGATGCCCGGCAGATCCTCGACCACCACTTTCATGGCATCGGCGATATGCGCATTGGCCTTGGCCTCATCGGTTTCCACCGCCCAGGCCTGCATGGCCGCATCGAACGCATCGCTTTGATAGTTGGAATAGTTCGACGCCCCCAGCCCAAGATCCTTGTCGCGCGACGCAAAGGCAAAGGAAATCATCTGCGCCGGCCCCTGCGGATGGCCCCAGCCATAAAGGAACACGCCCAGCTCACCGGCCGACCGCTGCCCGGCAAAGACCGACCAGGGCTGCGTCTTGAGGTTCACGGTGATCCCGATCCGCGACAGGTACTGCGTCACCGCCTGCGCCACGCGGGCACCATTGGCATAGCGATCCGACGGGGCGTAGAAATCAATGGTGAACCCGTCGCCATAGCCCGCCTCGGCCAGCAGCTCCTTGGCCTTTTCGGGGTTGTATTCCAGCTCGGGAAGCTCCGGCGCGCCGGTGCGGTACTTGGGCGAAAACTGGTTGGCCACCGTGGCCTCGCCCCCAAAGAGCCGGTCCGCAATGGCCTGACGGTTGATCGCCATGGACATTGCCTGACGCACCCGCGGGTCGGCCAGCGGGGCGCTGCCATCGGGGGCGCTCACGCCGCCTGCGCCTTCGGGATCCACATCCAGCACCAGGAAGATCGACCGCCAGGACGGCACGGCGGTATAGGTCAGCTCATCACTCGCGGTCAGCCCCGGCAGATCTTCGGTGGTGGGGTTTTCGATCAGATCGAAGTCACCCGCCAGCAGCCCGGCCAGCCGCGCCCCGGCGTTCCCGATGGTGCGGATTTCAACCTCGTCCCATTCCGGTGCCTCACCCCAGTAGCTGTCATTGCGCACCAGATCGGCCTCGCCCGACTTGTCGAACCGCGCCAGCTTGTAGGGGCCGGTGCCGATGGCCGCCTCGCCACTTTCGAATTCGGCGATGGTCGGATAGGCGGTCACCCCGCAGTCGCCTTCGCTGTCATACTGGATCGGCCCGTCCGGCAGCTCGGCCCCCGATGCCGACAGGATCGACAGGAATTTCATCTTCTGAACCCAGAGCGGATAGGGTGCCTTCATCTCGAACCGCACGGTGTGGTCATCCACCGCCACCACATCGGCGATGGGGCCCATCGAACTGGTCAGCAGGTTCCGCTTGCCATCAATCAGATGCATCATGCGGCAGGCCGAATAAACCACATCGCGCGCGGTCAGCGGCTCGCCATTGTGGAACGTGATGCCATCGCGCAGCGTCACATCAAGCGTCGTCGGGCTGGTCCATTCCCATCCCGATGCCAGCAGCGGGCTGTCATCGGATGCCACCAGCGCTTCGAATACATGCTCTTTGAGCGACGCGGTCGGCGCGCCCCCGAACGGGTAGGGGTCAATCGTGCGCGGTGCCGATGCAAACCCCATGCGCAGGGTGTCCGCCCCCGCCACACCCGGCAGTGCAAGCATGGCCGCCATCGCCAGTGCAGAGATCGTCTGTTTCATGGCTCTCTCCTTCATATCCCTCAGTTTGCCGCGACGGCCGCGTCCGGCGCCCGGTTTTCGACATAAGCTTTGTAATCCCTCAGGATCGCGGCGCAGTCGGCCTGCACCTTCTCGAAATTCTCGTTCCGCTCGCGGGTGGCCTCGTTCATGTAAAGATCGCGGCGCAGCTCGACCTGCAGGATGTGCTGACCAATCTCGGGCCAGCCATAGCGCAGCGTGATTTCACCGCCGATAAAGCGCTGGTTGATCCCCACCTCATAGCCGCGCGCGCGGAACAGGCGGGCCATTTCTTCGGTCAGATCCGGTGCGCAGGATCCCCCTGCCCGGTTGCCGATGTCGACCTGCGGACGCTCTTTGCCGCCGCGGGCCTCGCCGTCAAAGCGCGTCATCGAATGGCAATCGACGATATAGACCTCGCGGTGGCGCGCATGCAGACGCTCGACCATGGATGTCATCGTCTGGTGGTAGGGAATGAAATAGCGCGCGATCCGTGCCTTGGCCTCGGCCAGCGACAGTTTGCGGTCATAGATGGGCTTTTCATAGGCCTTCGACCAGAAGAGCGTCGCCCCGGCCGCCACGGATCCGGGCAGAAGCCGGCCATACCAATGGTCGGGATCGTCCAGCATCTGGCCGTCAATATCATGCTGGTGGCGGTTCACATCCACATAGGCGCGCGGGAAATTGGCCTTCACGGTGGCCAGCCCCAGCTCGTGCCCTTCGGCAAAGATCTCGTCCATGTACTTGTCGGACGGGTGATCAATATCGGCATAGCTCAGGTCGCTGCGATATCCAAAGTCATCGGGGTAGACATCACCCGAATGCGGGAAGGAGAGCATCAGCGGCGACGCGCCATCCGTGACCGAAAGCGCCGGGTGTGGGGTGCCGTCACTTATGATTTCCGAGTTCAGGTGCATGGGATGATCAAACCTCGATTTCGAATCCGACTCCGAGATTTATGGGTCCGCTTCGTGCACTCCGAAATCTTATTTTGTTACCGAAAGAACGCATAAGATCTGATTATGACCCCCTTAAGGCTGTCCCAAAGCGGGATGCGCAGAGCACCCGGTTCCACGGGCCGGGCGGCTCTGATCGCGAAATGGCCAGTCATGCCAGACCGATGCGCCCCGCGCCCTGGTGCCAACGGGCGGCCAAGGCAGCTCTCGCGCGGCGTATTTGCGCCCGTGGCGGCGGTTATATGTCGGCATTGCGCCCATAACCGCCGCTACGCAGCGGTCACCTTTATGTCCGATAACTCAGGCCAGCGCCCACCCCGGCAGCACAAACAGCAGCCCCGCCCCGGCAAGCGCCAGAACCGCCCTCAGCCCCGGATGCATCCGCCCGATCAGCGCCCAGGACAGCGCCCCGAGCCCAAGCCCCACCCGCGCAAAGCTAAGCAGCGCAGGCCCCGGCGCCTCGGCCAGACCGATCAGCGCGGGTGACGCCACCATGGCCAACGGGATCAGATAGAGCCCGACCCCAAGCGCCATCGCGGTGGCCGCGACCTTCAGCCAGTTTTCTTCGACCATGCCAGCGGCGATGAAGACAGCCCCACACACCGGCGGCGTGATGGTCGACAGCAGCGCGTACCAGAACACGAACAGATGCGCGACAAGCGGATCCAGCCCCAGCCCGATCAGCGCAGGCCCCGCAACCGAGACGCAGATCACATAGGCGGCGGTCGTCGGCACCTCCATCCCCAGCAACAGGCAGGCCAGCGCCGTCAGCAGCAGCGACGGCCACAGCAGCCCCCCTGCCCCGCTGACGATCACCGATGTCAGCTTGACCCCCAGCCCGGTGATCCCCAGCACGCCGATCACGATCGACGCGCACAGGATGATCGACCCGATCATCGCGATCTGCCGGCCCGAATTGATCAGCGCATCCGCCAATCGCTGCGCGCCCGCGCGCACAGACAGCCCGGTGTCAGGATCCACAAACAGCGCCGCCGCCGCCACAAAGACCGCCAGCGCCGCCGCGTATTGCGGGGTAAAGCCCGCCGCAAAAATCAAGGTCAGAAGCACGCCAAACGGCACCGCAAAATAGGCTGCCGTGACCCAGACCGCGCGCCGCGACGGGCGCGCGCTGTCGTCAAAGCCGCGCAGCTCGGTGCGGCTGGCATAGGCGTTGATCCCGACCCAGACCGCCCCGAAATAGAGCAGCGCAGGCAGAAGCGCGGCGGCCATGATCGCGGTATAGGGCACCCCCGTCAGCTCGACCATCACAAAGGCCCCCGCCCCCATCAGCGGGGGCATGATCTGCCCGCCCGACGACGCCACCGCCTCGACCGCAGCGGCCAGCCGCTTGGGATAGCCCAGCCGGGTCATCGCGGGCAGCGTGATCGCCCCGGTCGACGCCACATTGGCCGATGCCGACCCCGAGATCGACCCGAACAGCGCCGACGATAGCACCGACACCTTGGCCGCCCCGCCCTTCAGATGCCCCGCCGCCGCCATCGCAAGGTTCATGAACCCCTGCCCGGCCGCGCCCGCGTTCAGGAAGGCCCCGAAGATCACAAAGATCGCCACGACCCCCACCGACACCCCCGTCAGGCTACCCCAAAGCCCGCCTTCGGCAATCGTCAGCGTGCCCAGAAAGCTGGCCAGAGGCGTCCCGGCGTGACCGAACTCTCCCGGCAGGTGCTGTCCCCAGAGCCCATAGGCCAGCATGCTCAGCGCCACCAGCGGCAGTGGCCAGCCGATCATCCGCCGCGCACCTTCGATCGCCACCGCCAGCAGCACCACCGCAATGGCGATCTGACCGTCGCTTTCAAGAAACCCGTACTGGCTCTTCAGGGCCGCGGCATGCAGCGCCACCCACAGGCAGGCCGCGATCCCCGCCCCGGCCAGCGCCAGGCCGCTCAGACGCGGCCACAGGCCCCGCGCAGGCAGCACGAAGACCCACGGCAACAGCAATGCCATATGCAACGGGCGCGCCACGAGGTTGGGCACCAGACCGGAAAACACCAGCCACAGATGCGCCCCCACCGTCAGCGCGCCCAGCCCGATCCAGAGCGGGCGCCCCTGCAGATCGCTCATGCGGTTACTTGTGCGCCTCGGACAGGGTCACGCCGGCTTCCTCGTAATAGCGCACCGCTCCGGGATGCAGCTCGGTGGTGATCGCGCCCAGCATCTCGGGGCTCACTGCGGCCCACCAGGGGGCGGTTTCGGCCATGCGGTCGCGTTCTTCCCAGAAGGTCTTGGTCAGCAGATAGGCGGTGTCGTCCGACATTTTCGACGTGGTGAACGCCACCACCGGAAGCGACGTGGTGACCACATCCGCATCCTGCCCCGCATAGGTGCCCGCCGGGATCACCAGCCGCGTGCGCTTGGTGTCGGCGATCTGGTCGTCGCTCATCGACAGCACCGTCACCCCGGTCGACGCCGCCGCTTCGATCACGTTGGGCGCTGGATAGGATCCGGCCGTCACAAAGCCGTCGATCTTGCCGTTCTTGAGCGCCGAGACCGCGTTGCTCAGCTCGGCATCCGACAGGGTGACCTTGTCCTCAAGCCCGAACAGCTTGACATATTTCGCCCCTTCGCGGGCGCCAAAGCTGCCGCTGCCCAGAAGGATCGTCTTGCCTTCGAGATCGGCAAAGCTGTCGACGCCGCTGTCATCGGACATCACGAAATGCATGGTCAGCGACGGGATCGGGAACAGCGCGCGGATCTCGTCGAAGGCGGGTGCGGATTTGCCGTCGAACATGGCCTTGCCGTCCCGCGCCAGCCCCACCAGCGCGGGCGGCGTGGTAAAGACATAGTCGCCACCACGGGCGCGCACCTCCATCACGTTCTGGACCGAGCCCTGGCTTTCTTCGACGGTGACGATGGCCGCGCCATCGGTGCCCGCCTTGATCGCCTCGGCCAGCTGCACGCCCATCTGGTAATAGGACGTGCCCGTCTTGGCCGATTTGTAGGTGATCCGCTCCTGCGCCGACGCGATGCCCGCCACGCCCGCAAGGCCAAGCGCAACAACACCCGCTGCAATCTGTTTCAGAACCGTCATGGTCACATCCTCCCCATCTTTCAATGTGATGCGGGGATAAGGCCCGTGGGGCGGCGATTGGTCAAGGGGTCCGGGTTAAGGGATCTCGGTCAAACCCCGTCGATCAGCATGGACAGCGCCTGACGCAGGGCCTGAGCGGCATGGGCCAGCGAGCCCACCGGCGCCCCCAGATCGCGCCCCGGCAACGCGGCGAGTTCAGGGATGCGGATGACATAGCGCGTGCCGTCATGCTCGATCACCGGTGTGAGGCCGGGAAAAACCGCATGATCCTGCGCCGGGCGCAGCGGCGCCACCACGCGCGAGGCATCAATGCCCATGAGGTCGGTCTGCAGGTCCACCACAAGCTGCCCACCCCCCAGCCGGTACAGATCAAACTGCGCCATTCACGCCCCCCGATCCGCAGACAGCGGCAGGCCGTCCTGCGCGATTTCGTCGGCATAGGCATCAATGGCGGCGCGGTTTTCAGCGCGCCAGCGGCGGTTGCGTTCCGCCTTGACCGCCTGGGCGATGGCCGTTTCGGCCAGCCGCGACATGTTCAGCCCAAGCGCACGGGCGGCTTCGGCGATGTCTTCTTCGATGGTGAGGTTGACCTTGACGCGGGCCATGGGACCCTCCTGCTATATACTCCTATGAAGGAGTATAAATAACCCTCCTTCTGGGTGCAATGCGGGGGTCACAGGTGCCCTGAGCAGATCTCATGATGGGTCTGCCGGGGTGTCGTCACAGGTTTCGTGCGGGGTTTCGCGAGGGGGTTTCGCGGCGAAACCCCCTGCCCGTCTCAGCGCTCGAGCAGCGCGCGGATTTCTTCCATCAGGCTGGCCATGAGGTCATCATCCAGCTTCCCTTCGAGCCGCAGCACAAAGCCCTTGCTGTCGCGCTGTTTGCGGATGGTGATCCCCGCCGAGGTGCGCAGCACATCGGCATTGTCCCAGCCCAGCCCGGCGGCCTTGCGCGGGCGCCCGCCGCGCGACGGCGATTTGGGCGCGGCATCCGACAGCGCCAGAACCGGCTCCATCAGAGCCCATTCATCATCCACCGATTGCGGATCCTGCCCGGCGGCCAGCGCTTCGCGCAGCGGCGTTTCAAGCCCGCCGCGCAGCGCCTGCGCCAGCCGCAGCCCGCGCTTTTCGCTCAGGCTCTCGGCGAAATGCAGCATGTCGCCAAGCTCTTCATAGACCATGGCAAAGGACCGCACCTTGGACCGCTTGGCCTTGGACGCCTGCACAAAGAGCGCATCGACCGCGGCTTCGACATTCACGAACGCGCCCTGCTGGGCCGCAAGTGCCGCGATGCGTCCGCGTTCAAACGGGCTGAGCTCGGATCGGATTTCGTTTTCTTCGACCATGGCGGCAAAGGCATCGGCGCTGGCCACCGGCGCGCGCACCAGCGCCCGGATCCGGGCATAGCGCGCATCGGCCGTCAGCTCGAGCAAGCCCTGAAACGCCTGCAACCGCCGATAGCCCGAGATCAGCGCATAGCGCGGGCTTTCGTCATCGCCACGATCCATCACCTCGATCGGCAGGCGCAGACCGCTGAGCGCGATGGATTTGCGCAGCTCAATGAGCTCGGCCTCGTCCAGCACCGAGCGGTCGCGGATCATGTTGTCGACCGCGATATCGTCAAGCGCGATCTCCACGATCAGCCGCCCGTCGGCTTCCGCGGCGCGCAGAGCTTCGGCGTCGGTCTTGAGTCGGGCCGCTTCGACGCGGGCCTGCGGCGTGGTCACCGGGGCTTCGGCGGCGGCTTCGGCCGCGACCTGGGCGATGGGCGCCACGGCGGCGGACACCCCCAGACCGGGGGTTTCGCGGCGAAACTCGGCCTCCATCCGGTTGAGGTCTTCGGCGCTTGGCGCCTTGATCCGTTCACGACGTTTCGCCATCTGCCTGCTCCTTGTCTGTCTGCTCGGCCTCAGCCTCGGCCTGTTGCATCTGAAGATCGCGCCACCAGGTGCCCAGGATCAGTTCCTTGACCTCGGCCCAGGTGCGGTCAAAGGTTTCGCGCCCGCGCACATAGGTGTCGCGGTTGAATTCGCGGTAATCGGCCTCGTAAATGCCGTTCACCTGTTCGCCCGCCTGGCCGACCATGGCGGTCAGTTCCTGGCGGTAGGTGGTCATGAAATCCCCGAAATAGGCCTGGATCACATTGGCCAGATCGGTCTGCTGGCCTGCGTCGAACCGAGTGATGAGGGCACGCACGGCGTCCCATTCGAAATGCACCTCGGGCAGACCGGCGGCGCGGCGGGCCGAGTTTTCGCCTTCTTCGATGGACGCAAAGGTCGAATAGAGCATGTCGAAGAACCGCCCCGTTGAATCGAACTCCAGAAAGGACGCCCCAAGCGGCACCAGCAGGATGTCGGCGGCTGCCAGCGCGTTGATCGTGAGGTATCCCAGTGCGGGCGGGGTATCGATGAAAATGATGTCGTAATCGTCAACGATCCGCTCGCCATCCAGCGCATTGGCCAGCGCATCCCAAAGCGGCCAGGACCGCAGCCCCATGCGCCAGACCGGCACCTGGAATTCCGCCCAGTACAGGTTCAGCTGCGCGCCCAGCAGGTCGATATTGGGCCAATGCGTGTCCTGAATGAGATCCTGCGCCTTGACCTTGAGCGCCTCGGTCAGGGTTTCGTCGAAGGGCAGGGGGGGCGTGCCAGCGGCGGCGCGCACGGTGTTTTCGGCTTCGACCGCGCGGGCGTAATCCTTGGCCAGCAGCGGGAAGGCGGTGGACCATTCGTCGGGCACGTTGCCGCCCATGATCGAGGTTAGCGACCCCTGGCTGTCCAGATCGACCACCAGCACCTTGTACCCGTCAAGCGCCGCCGACATCGCCAGATGCGCGGTGGTGGTGGTCTTTGACGTACCGCCCTTGAAGTTCGACACCGCCACGATCTTGGCGGGCAGACCTTCGGGGCGCCAGGGTCGGTATTCGCGCCCGGCGGCCCCTTCGGTGGCAAAGTGATCGCGCAGGCGCAGCACGTCATCAAGGGTGAACCATTTCGAATTGCCGTCGCCCGTGCCCTGGGGAAGGTCGGGGTATTTCTTGAGCACGCGCCGAAAATGCGCGGGCGCCACCGGGATGAGGTAGCGGCAGACCTCCCAGGTGGAGAACATGCGCAGCCGTTTCTGCCCATCAGGGGCGTAGCCGCGCTTGGCCAGATCCTGCCGCCCCTTGGCTGCGAAGGCCGCCGCTTTTGCGAATCGGGCGGTGTCGATAGGGTCGCTTAACCTCTCTGCGGCCTTGGCCGGATCAATGTTGAAATATGGGGGGCTCTCATCTTTGCCTGACGCCATCTTCTGTCCTCAACGATGTTCGATGATTTTGGTCGTTTTGACGAAACTATCGCACATGCGCATGGCGTGGGGAATCCAAGAAGCAGGTTTCGCGGCGAAAACCCTGAAAAAATCCATTCCGAACAGCCGCAGAAAGTTGAAGAGTCTTTAGGGTCTTTAGAATCTTTATGACCCAGAAATTCCGTTGAATCAAAGGCTAACCCATGTTTGGGGACCCGGATACAGGGCTTGGGGCACCTGGATACGGGATGGGGTGGACCCGCATACAGGGGCAAGGGGCCCGATTCGCAGGGCAGGGGGCACCAGCGTGCGGTTTCGGGCCCAAAGGCCGAGTTGTCCACAGGTTCGGGCCCCGATCGGCCCCGATCCATCCCGTAAAAGGGTCCCCAATCGTCGCGCCGCAAAGGTGCCAGAGCGTAAAGGAACCCGGATACGGGACCATCTGAACGCATCTGAAGGCACCCGAAGCCGCGTTGAGCTTTGGCACCTTTCGGGGCATAATGGGCGCAAAAATGAGGCAGTCATGGATGATATTCCACGCGAGCACCTGAGCGGGTCGCTGCGCCGAGAGGCGGTAAAAAAGCACGTGGCTGCGATCCACGTGTCGGGAAAATTGACGTTGTTGCAGCGCAAACTGTCCAATGTGCTGCTGCTGAATGCCTATGACACGCTGACCAACCGGTCGCGCCACATGATCGATGCGCGCACGCTGTGCCTGATGATCGGGTACAATTCGAATGACATGGAAACGCTCAAGGCGTCGCTGCGCGGGCTGGCCGAAACGGTGGCCGAATGGGACATGCTGGATGAAAAGGGTCAGCAGGAATGGGGCGTGTCGAGCCTGCTGAGCTATGCCAAGCTCAAGGGCGGTGTCTGTGAATATGCCTATTCGCCGGCGCTGGCCGAAAAGCTGCACGACCCCAAGGTCTTTGCGCTGATCAACCTCAACATCCAGCGGCGGTTCACATCGGGCCATGCGCTGGCGCTTTATGAAAACTGCTATCGCTTCGTGCGCACCGGATCGACCGGCTGGTGGGAGCTGGATCTGTTCCGGCGGCTGATGGGGGTGGACGGGTCGAGCTATTATGAAAGCTACAAGCACCTCAACGCCAAGGTGATCAAACCGGCGGTGGCCGAGGTCAACAAGACGTCGAATATCGAAATCACGCCCGAGGTCCGCAAGCGGGGCAGGGTGGTCAGCGAGATCCGGTTCAAGATCCGTGAAAACCCGCAGCTGGCCATTCTGGATCTGGATGACGGGGCCGGGCTGCGCCATGGTGCGGTCTATCAGCGGCTGCGCGATCTGGGGGTCAGCGACCGGCTGGCGCGCCAGTGGATCAGCGTGCATGGCGAAGCGCAGGTTGCCGCCAAGCTGGACTATGTGGGCGAGCGCAAGAATGTGCGCTCCATGGTCGGCTATCTGTCGGCGGCGCTGGACGGCGATTTCGGAGACGACGCGGACACCCCAGCCCCCCAGGCCCCGGCCAGCCCGCGCGCCGAACGGCTGCGCCGGGTACAGGCGGCGGTCAAGGCGCGCACGCCGACGCAGCGCGATGCCGACCGGCGCCTGTTCCAGAGCCAGATCGAAGACCCCGAAGCGCGTGCCGATTTCGAACGTCATGGCTGGATGTCGGCGCTGAATGCCAAGGGCATCTTTGCCTTCTGGGAAGAGCTTGACCCGGCGATCTTTGACGGGGTGGGCTAAGGGACATTATCGGACATGCCCGGCCTGGATGCCGGGCGGCGGTTTGGTGGCCCCATTCGCGGTGATAGCGCCGCCTATGGGGTTCCGTCAAAGCGCTTTTCGATGTCGGCCCAGCAGTCGATATAGTCATCCTGCAGCGGTGCGTCCTGCGCGGCAAAGCGCGTCAGGTGCTGGGGAAAGCGCGTTTCGAACATGAAGGACATGGTGTGATCAAGCTTGTCCGGCCCCAGATTGGCGCGCGATGCCTTGTCAAAGGCGCTACGGTCGGGCCCGTGCGGCAGCATCATGTTATGCAGCGACAGCCCCCCCGGCACAAAGCCCTGCGGCTTGGCATCATATTCGCCATAGATGTTGCCCATCAGCTCGGACATGATGTTCTTGTGATACCAGGGCGGGCGGAACGTGTCTTCGGCCACCATCCAGCGTTCGCGGAACAGCACAAAGTCGATATTGGCGGTGCCGGGCTGCCCCGACGGCGCGGTGAGCACGGTAAAGATCGACGGGTCGGGATGGTCGAACAGCACCGCCCCCACCGGGCAGTAATGGCGCAGGTCATATTTCACCGGGGCGTAGTTGCCATGCCAGGCGACCACATCCAGCGGTGACTGGCCGATCCGGGTTTCATGGAACTGGCCACACCATTTGATGATCACGGATGATGGCGTGTCGCGGTCTTCAAAGGCGGCGACGGGGGTCTTGAAGTCGCGCGGATTGGCCATGCAATTGGCGCCGATGGGCCCGCGCGCGGGCAGCTCGAACCCCTGGCCGTAGTTTTCGCAGACAAAGCCGCGCGCGGCATCGTCGAGCAGCTCGACCCGGTAGAGCAGCCCGCGCGGCAGGATGGCGATTTCTTTCGGGCCGATGTCGAGAATGCCCAGCTCGGTGCAAAAGCGCAGGCGGCCCTGTTGCGGCACCACGAGCAATTCGCTGTCGGCGGAATAGAAATACTGATCCTGCATGCTCTGGGTGACCAGATAGATGTGGCTGGCCATGCCGATCTGGGTGTTGACGTCTCCGGCGGTGGTCATGCTGTGCATGCCGGTGATCCAGGTCAGCCCGTCGCGCAGCGGCAGCGGATCCCAGCGGTACTGACCCAGCGAGGTCACGTCAGCCTGCACATGCGGTGCGGTTTTCCAATGGGGCACGTCGATCCGCGTATAGCGGTGCGAATGCTTGACCGATGGCCGGATGCGATAGCACCAGGTGCGGTTGTTGTGATGGCTGGGCGCGGTGAATGCCGTGCCCGACAGCTGTTCGGCATAAAGCCCGTAGCTGCAGCGCTGCGGGCTGTTGCGGCCGATGGGCAGGGCGCCGGGCAGCGCTTCGGTTTCAAAGTCATTGCCAAAGCCGGACATGTAGCCGGGCGTGGTGCCGGGGCCGTCCGGGGCCACGGTCATGCCTTTGGGTGTGGATGTCATCAGAGCCTCCCTTCGATGCCAGCGGGGTTGGTCCGAGTATTTTGCTGCGCCCGGCGTTCGGTCAAGCCCGGCCATTGGGCGCGACGGTTCGGCAGACGTGGTTGCGGGCAACAAAAGATTGACAGGTGTTCGGGGCCGGCTCTACCATTTGTATACGAACAAGAAATTGTGGGCCGGGAGCTGTGACGTGCGCTACCTAACACCCAGGACACTTGATGATGCCTATGCGCATCTTGCTTCGGGCGGGGTGCGGATCGTGGCGGGGGGCACGGATGTGTTCGCCGCATCCGGTCCGCGCGATCTGACCGGGCCGATCCTGGATGTGACGACGGTGGCGGGGCTGCGCGGGATCACCCGTGCGGATGGGCAATGGCGCATCGGGGCCGCGACCCGCTGGGCGGATCTGTGGAAGGCCGATCTGCCGCCGGGCTTTCACGGGCTGCAGGCCGCCGCGCGCGAGGTGGGCAGCCTGCAGATCCAGAACAGCGGTACGGTGGGGGGCAATCTGTGCAATGCCTCGCCCGCCGCCGACGGGGTGCCGCCGCTTTTGACGCTGGACGCCAGGGTCGAGATCGGATCGCTGCGGGGGCGCCGGGTGGTGCCGCTTGAGCGGTTTGTCACCGGGGTGCGCGAGACCGGGCTGGCTGCGGATGAGATGGTGACCGCCGTGCTGCTGCCCGACCCGCCTGCGGGCGCGGTGGGGCGCTTTGAAAAGCTGGGCGCGCGGCGGTACATGGTGATTTCGATTGCAATGGTGGCGGTGCTGATCGGGCTGGGGCCGGATCGGCGGATTGCCCGTGCGCGGGTGGCTGTGGGGGCGTGCTCGGCGGTGGCGCAGCGGTTGAGCGGGCTTGAGCGCGCGGCGATCGGCGCGCGCCCTGATGCGGTGCGGGTGGACCCCGATCACCTGTCGGGCCTGAGCCCGATTGCGGATCTGCGCGGGTCGGCCGAATACCGGATGGAGGCGGTGGCCGAACTCTGTGCCCGCGCGATCCGAGCGGCGGGGCAGGCTGATGGATAGACCAATGGACCCCCGACTGCAGGATCCTGATCTGGCGTTCACGCTGAACGGCGCGAAGGTGCGGGCCGGGGCCCGGCCGGGCATGCGCCTGTCCGAAATGCTGCGCGAAACGCTGGGCGCGCGTGACGTCAAGATCGGCTGCAATGCGGGCGATTGCGGGGCCTGCACGGTGCTGGTCGATGGCGATCCGGTCTGTGCCTGTCTGACGCCGGCGCATCAGGCGGCGGGCCGGCAGGTCGACACGCTGGCCGGTCTGGTCGCGCAGGACCCCGATGCGCAGGCGCTGGCCCAACGGTTCGAAGATCACGGCGCCGCGCAATGCGGGATCTGCACGCCGGGGATGATGGTGGCCGCCGTTGCTCTGCTGCGCGACACGCCTCAGCCGTCCGAAGCGCAGGTGCAGGATGCCCTGGGCGGCGTGCTGTGCCGCTGCACCGGCTATCGCAAGATCATCGACGCCGTGCGCGGGGCAGACGGCCCGGCGCGCCGCGATGATCAGGGATCGGTGGGGGCGGCGATCCGGCGGCTGGATGGGGCTGCGAAGGTCACCGGGACCGAGCAATTCGGCGATGACATCGCCCCGCCCGGCACGCTGGAGATTGCGCTGATCCGCGCGCCCCACCCGCGCGCCCGGTTCGATCTGGGGGATCTTGAGGGCTGGCGCGCAGCGCAGCCGGGCATCGTGGCGGTGCTGAGTGCTGCGGACGTGCCGGGCCGCAACCTCTTTGGCGTGATCCCCGATTTTGTCGACCAGCCTGTTTTTGCGACCGGCGAAACCCGGTTTCGCGGCGAGGCCGTCGCCGCGATTGTGGGCACGCCGCAGGCCGTTGCGGGCTTTGATCCTGCCGATTTCCCGGTCACCTGGCACGAATGCCCGTCCACGCCGGACATGGCCGGGGCGATGGCGCCGGATGCGCCACGGCTGCATGCCGGCCGCGCAGGCAATGTGATGTGTGGGGGCAAGGTGCAATGCGGTGATGTCGATGCGGCGCTGGCGCGGGCCGATCTGGTGGTCGAAGGGCGCTTTCGGTCGGGCTTTGTCGAGCACGCCTATATCGAGCCCGAGGCGGGCTTTGCCCGGCTGGTCGATGACCGGCTTGAGATCCACGCCTGCACCCAGGCGCCGGTCATGGATCTTGAGGCGCTGGCCGTGATCCTGGGCTGGCCGCAGGACCGGATCCGCATCCTGCCCACCGCAACGGGGGGCGGGTTCGGATCCAAGCTTGATCTGTCGGTGCAACCCTATCTGGCGCTGGCCGCAATCAAGACCGGGCGGCCGGTGCGGCTGGCCTATGGGCGGGCGGAATCGATGCAGTCGACCACCAAGCGCCACCCGTCCGACCTGCGCCTGCGCATCGGGGCGATGCGCGATGGCACCCTGAGCGGGCTGCAGTTTGACGGGCTGTTCAACACCGGCGCCTATGCCAGCTGGGGGCCGACCGTGGCGGCGCGGGTGCCGGTCCATGCCTCGGGGCCCTATCGCGTGGCCGACTACCGGGCCGGAGCGACCGGCATTCACACCCATGCCCCGCCATCGGGGGCGTTCCGCGGGTTTGGCGTGCCGCAGGCGGCGATCGCGCAGGAAAGCCTGTTTGACGATCTGGCCGACGGGCTGGACATCGACCCGCTGGAGTTTCGCATCCGCAACGCGCTGCGCAACGGTGTGCCCACCGTCTGCGGTCAGGTCTTTGATCAGGGGGTGGGCATCGGGGCCTGCCTGACCGCCCTGCGCCCGGCCTATGCCCGCGAACGTGCCGCCGCCGAGGCGTTCAATGCGCAAAGCGACGGGGTGGCGCGCGGCGTTGGGGTTGCGGCGGGGTGGTATGGCTGTGGCAACACATCCCTGCCCAACCCGTCGACCATCCGGGCGGGGCTGCGCGCCGATGGCGGGCTGGTGCTGCATCAGGGGGCGATGGATATCGGGCAGGGGGCCAATACGGTGATTGCCCAGATCTTTGCCAGCGCGCTTGGCGTGCCGGTGGGCGCGGTGCACCTGATCGGCGGCGACACCGATGTGACGCCGGATGCGGGCAAGACATCGGCATCGCGCCAGACCTATGTGTCGGGCAACGCCGCGCGGCTGGCGGGCGCGGATCTGCGCGCGCAGATCCTGTCGCGGGTCAATGCGGGCCCGGATGCGGTGATCGGTCTGGGCGATGGCTGGATCCATGTGGTTGATGGGGGGCAGACGCACCGCATTGACCTGAGCCAGCTTGCGCCCGATGCCATGGGCTATGTGCTGTGCGCCGATCAAAGCTATGATCCGCCCACGCAGCCGCTTGATGAAAACGGGCAGGGCGCGCCCTATGCCCAGTTCGGCTATGCCGCGCATCTGGCCGTGGTCGAGGTTGATCTGCGGCTTGGCACGGTGCGGGCGGTGCGATTCGTGGCGGCCCATGATGTGGGGCGCGCGATCAACCCGCTGCTGGTCGAAGGCCAGGTGCAGGGCGGCATTGCCCAGGGGCTTGGCATGGCCCTGATGGAGGACTATCAGCCGGGGCGCACCGAGAATCTGCATGATTATCTGATCCCAACCATCGGGGACATTCCGCCCATCGAAACGCTGATCATAGAAGAGCCCGACGCCCACGGCCCCTTTGGCGCCAAGGGGCTGGGCGAACATGTGCTGATCCCCACCGCGCCCGCATTGCTGAACGCGATCCGGCGCGCCTGCGGCGTGCGGCTGACGCGCATTCCGGCCACCCCGTCGCGTCTGCGCGCGGCGATCCGAAAGGCCGCCTCATGAGCATGCCACCGGACAAAGGGGCCGATGCGGCCATGGGCGGCGGGCGGTCCCGGCCCGACAAGATCCGCTGCGATGCCTGCCCGGTCATGTGCTATATCGCCGAGGGCCGCATCGGGGCCTGCGATCGCTATGCCAATCACGGCGGCGATCTGGTGCGGCTGGATCCGCTGACCATCATCGACGGCATCGACAGGGCGGATGGGGGTGACGCGCGGCTGGTGCCGTTTCTCAAGGACAGCGCGGGGCCCGATGACTGGGATGGGGACATCGTGCAGGGCACGCGGCCCTTCGTGACGGCGGTGGGGGCCGGGACGACCTATCCCGATTACAAGCCCGCGCCCTTTATCGTCAGCCAGCAGGTCGATGATGTGGATATGGTCACGGTGGTGACCGAAGGCATCTTTTCCTATTGCGGCGTCAAGGTGAAGATCGACACCGACCGCCATATCGGCCACGAGCGCGACGTGGTGCGCGTCGCGGACGAGCCGATCGGGCATGTGATGACATCCGAATATGGCTCGAAGATGCTGTCGCTGGGCGGGGTAGAACATCTGACCGGGGGTTCCAAGGCCGAAGGGCGGGTGACCTGCGATGCGCTGTTGCGCCTGTGCAACCGCGCGGCGGTCGAGATGGTGATCGGGGAGCCGGGCCACGAAACCACCATCATCGTGCAGGCGGGCCGGGCGCCGGTGATCAACGGGGTCGAAGAAAAGCTGATGCGTGTGGGCTGTGGATCGGCCGCGATCGGCATGTTTGCGCGCCAGTGGGTCGGCCATGTCGACGAGGTCGTCGTGGTCGATGACCACATCACCGGCGTGCTGTCGGAACATCAGGCGGGCAAGCTGCTGGATGTGCCGCCGACGGGGATCCGCATCAACGGGCGCCGGTCGACGCCGGGGCGCTATTTCAACGTGGCCGAACCCGGCACCGGCTGGGGCGGCACCGATATTCACGATCCGCTGACCATTCTGGGGGACTTCAACCCCAAGCACGCGCGCGCGGGCCTGAGCCTGCTGATGGTGTCGACCACGGGCGAGCAATATGGCTATTTCCAGCTGGATGAGGATCTGATCCCGCAGCCTGCGGCCATTCCCGACCAGCTGAGGCGCTCGGCCGATCTGATCGCGGAGAACTGTGAACCGTCGGTCTGTTCGGTGCTGTTCATGGGCGGGGCCGGGGGCAGCCTGCGGGCCGGGGTCACCGAAAACCCCGTGCGGCTGACCAAATCGGTGAAAGGTGCGCTGACCTATGTGTCCTGCGGCGGGGCCGAAGCCTATGTCTGGCCGGGTGGCGGCATCACCGTGATGGTGGATGTGATGGACATGCCCACTGAATCCTTCGGCTATGTCCCCACCCCGGCGCTGGTGGCGCCCATCGAATTCACCATGCGGGTCAGCGATTATGACGCCTTGGGCGGGCATATGAGCGAAATCCGCCCGGTGACCGAGGTTCTGAGCGACCGTGACCGCCGCGTCGAAGGGCTGGCGGGCCAGCCCGATCCGATGGCGTCGAGCAACTATCGCTGGTCAAAGGGGGACAAGGGATAGATGGGGCCTCGGGCTGTCATACTGGGGGATGGGCGGCTGCATCTGCAGCACGGGCCGATTGATCTGCTGGTGACGGCAGATGGCGACCGGACGGCCGCCTATGCGGCGGCGCGGGCCCGGTTTGACACGATCCTGTCGGGGCTGGTGGAAGACCTGCCCCTGCTCAGGGCGCCCATGGATCCGGCCGCCCCGCCGCCCGCAGGCCCGGTGGCGCGGCGCATGCATGATGCGGTGCGGCGCCATGCGGGTGTCTTTGTGACGCCGATGGCGGCTGTGGCGGGGGCCGTCGCGGATGAGGTTCTGGGGGCGATGCGCGATGCGGCCGATCTGCGCCGGGCATCTGTGAACAATGGTGGCGACATCGCGCTGTGGCTGGCGCCCGGCGCGCGGTTCCGCATTGCTGTTGCCGGGCTGGACGGGGCGGATCTGGGCCGGGTCGGCATCACCGCAGGCGACGGCATCGGCGGCATCGCCACCTCGGGGCGCGGGGGCCGGAGCCTTGGCTTCGGCATTGCCGACAGCGTCACGGTGCTGGCGCACGGGGCGGCTGCGGCGGATGTGGCCGCGACGCTGATTGCCAATGCGGTGGATCTGCCCGGACATCCCGCCATCGCCCGTGCGCCCGCGCACAGCATCCGCGATGACAGTGATCTGGGCGCGCGCCCGGTGGTTGTCGGGGTCGGCCCGCTTGATCCCGCCGAATGCCAGAGCGCGTTGCAGCGCGGGCTGCGCGTGGCCCGTGACATGCAAGCGCGCGGGCTGATCCGGGCCGCCTATCTGGTGCTGCGCGGGCAGGCCTGCCAGACCGATCATGCCCCCGTGACCCCGCCCCCCATTCAACAGGAGCCCGCCCATGCCTGAGCTGCAATTGCGCAAGACCGTGCTGTCGGTCGAAGAGATCTTTCACGAAGGCGGCCCCGTCGCCGCAACCCCGCTGCGCCGGGCGTCGATCCTGGCGGTGATCGCCAACCCCTTTGCGGGCCGCTATGAACCCGACATCCAGCCCTTCATGGAAGATCTCAAACCGCTGGGGCTGGCGCTGGCGCAGCGGCTGATTGAGGCCCTTGGGGGTGCGGATCAGATCGAAGGATATGGCAAGGGATCGCTGGTGGGTGCTGCGGGCGAGCTTGAGCATGGCGCGCTTTGGCATGCACCGGGCGGCTATGCGATGCGCCAGCTTCTGGGGCAGGCCAATGCAATTGTTCCTTCGTCGAAAAAGGTCGGCGGGGTCGGCGCGCGGCTGGATGTGCCGATCACCCATATCAACGCCTCCTATGTGCGCAGCCATTTCGACAGTATGGAGGTCGGCTGCACCGATGCCCCGCGCGCCGATGAACTGGCCTTTGCCCTTGTCATGACCACGGGGCCACGGGTGCATTCGCGCTCGGGCGGGCTTGAGGCATCGCAGATCACAGGAAAGGACGGGCTGAGATGACACGGATCCGCAAGATCGCCGTCACGGTGGAAGAAACCCATATCGAGGCCGGGCAGACCATCGCCCCGCCCACCCGCAAGGCGGTGGCCGTGGCGGTGATCGAAAACCCCTTTGCCGGCCGCTATGTCGAAGATCTGACCCCGCTGATGGACAGCGGCGCCGAGCTGGGCGCGCTTTTGGGGCGGCGCTGTGTCGACGCGCTTGGCATCACGCCCGATCAGGCCGAAAGCTATGGCAAATCGGCCATGGTGGGCGAGCTGGGCGAACTGGAACATGCCGCCGCGATCCTGCATCCCAAACTGGGCGCGCCGCTGCGCCACGAGGTCGAAAAAGGGGCGGCGCTGGTGCCATCGTCGAAAAAGATGGGCAGTCCGGGGCAGGTGCTGGACGTGCCTTTGGGGCACAAGGATGCCGCCTATGTGCGCAGCCATTTCGACGGGATCGAGGTGATGCTCAACGACGCCCCCCGCGCGCGTGAGATCATGGTGGCGGTCGCTGTCACCGATAGTGGACGCCCGTTGCCTCGGGTCGGGGGATTGACCAGCCAGGATGCAAAAGGAGAGGACGGATTGCGTTGACGCGCGCGTCAGAACCCGCACAAGACGGGTCTGATGTGCTGCACCGCAGGGTTTGAGCACCAAAGCACGACAGAGAAGCCGGGCGAACTGGCCGTGATCATTATCCAACAGGAGACAGAACATGACAGTTATCAGACGCGCCGTTCTGGGCGCGATTGCGGCCTTGCCGATGATCGGCCTGATGCCCAAGGCGGGCCAGGCCGCCGATCCCATCATCCTGGGCGAGGTCAACAGCTATACCCGCCTGCCGGCCTTTACCGAACCCTACAAGAAGGGCTGGGAACTGGCGGTGGAACAGATCAACGCCGCCGGCGGCATTGATGGCCGCCCGCTCGAGGTGATCAGCCGCGACGACACCGGCGATCCCGCCACCGCCATCCGCATCGCCGAAGAGCTGGTGTCGAAGGATGGCGCAGTGCTGATCTTTGGCACCTTCCTGTCCAATATCGGGCTGGCCGTGGCCGATTTTGCCAAACAGAAAGAGGTTCTGTTCCTGGCATCCGAACCGCTGTCGGATGCAATCGTGTGGTCCAAGGGGAACAAATACACCTACCGGCTGCGGCCTTCGACACATATGCAGGCCGCGATGCTGGCCGAACAGGCGGCCAAGCTTGATGCGGTGAAATGGGCCACCGTGGCGCCGAACTATGCCTATGGTCAGGATGCGGTGAAGGCGTTCAAAAGCGAACTGACCCGCCTGCGCCCGGATGTGGAATTTGTCGAAGAACAATGGCCGCCGGTCTTCAAGATTGATGCCGGATCCACCGTGCGCGCACTTGAGGCGTCAAAGCCGGATGCGATTTTCAACGTCACCTTTGGCGGTGACCTGGCCAAATTCGTGCGCGAAGGATCGCTGCGCTTTTTGTTCGAAGACCGTGATGTGGCGTCGTTGCTGACGGGCGAGCCGGAATATCTGCTGCCGCTTGGCGATGAAACGCCCGAAGGCTGGATTGTCACCGGCTATCCGCCTGCCGACATTGATACGCCTGCCCACAACGCCTTTGCCGAGGCGTATGAGGCGCGGTTCGGCGAGATCCCGAAAACCGGGTCCATCGTCGGCTACAATTCGATCCTGGCGATCGCCGCTGCGCTGGAAAAGGCCGGGTCGACCGACACCGACGCCCTGCTGGCCGCGATGGAGGGTCTGAACGTCGACAGCAGCCCCACCGGGCCCTTCACCTTCCGCGCCGCCGATCACCAGTCGACCATGGGTGCCTATGTGGGCCGCACCGGTCTGGTCGACGGGGTGCCGTCGATGGTCGACTGGTCCTATGCGGACGGGGCCGATTACCTGCCCTCTGAAGCTGACGCCGCCGCCCTGCGCCCGGCCGAGTGATCCGCCACCGGCCGGGCGGCGCACCGCCCGGCCATTTCCGCACCGCCAGGAAAGGGACAGTCACCCCATGGGATTTTACTTTGCGCAGCTGCTGACCGGGCTTGCGAACGCGTCATCGCTGTTTCTGATCGCATCCGGTCTGTCGATCATCTTTGGCGTCACGCGGATCGTCAATTTTGCCCATGGGTCGTTCTACATGCTGGGCGCTTATCTGGCCTATACGCTGGTCACCCTCTGGAGTGGCAGCGTGCTGGGCTTCTGGGGAGGGGTGGTGCTGGCCGCGCTGGTGGTGGGGCTGATCGGGCTGGTTGTGGAATTGACGATCCTGCGTCGCATCTATCACGCGCCCGAACTGTTTCAGCTTGTCGCCACTTTCGGGGTGGTGCTGATCGTGCAGGATGCGGCCCTTGCGATCTGGGGGGCCGAAGATCTGCTGGGCCCGCGCGCGCCGGGGCTGGATCGCGCGGTGCGGATCCTGGGCGAGCCGATCCCGGAATATGACCTGGCGCTGATCGCCATTGGCCCGGCCGTGCTGGCCGGGATCTGGCTGCTGTTTCACAAGACCCGCTGGGGCGTGCTGGTGCGCGCCGCCACCCAGGACCGCGAGATGGTCGGGGCGCTTGGCATCAACCAGGCGTGGCTGTTTTCGGCGGCCTTTGTCCTGGGCTCGGCGCTGGCGGGGCTGGGCGGGGCGCTGCAGATCCCGCGCGAGGCGGTGTCGCTGCAGATGGATCTGTCGATCATCGGCGAAGCCTTTGTGGTGGTGGTCATCGGTGGCATGGGCAGCGTGTCGGGGGCCTTTGTGGCGGCGGTGCTGATTTCGGTGCTCAATTCCTTTGCCATCCTGATCTTTCCGCAGATCTCGATCGTGCTGCCCTTTATCGTCATGGCGATCGTGCTGATCTTCCGGCCCTATGGGATCCTGGGCAAACCGGGCAGCGAAGCGGGCGCCCCCGAAGCCCCCGAAGCGCCGCTGACCCTGATGAGCCCCAAGGCGATGATGGTGATGTGCGCGGGGCTGATGGCGCTGGCGCTGAGCCCGCTCTTCACCGCCGAATTCACCAGCGTGCTGCTGGTTGATGTGATGGTGGCGACGCTGTTTGCGGTGTCGCTGCATTTCATGATGGGGATCGGGGGGATGGTCAGTTTCGGCCATGCTGCCTATTTCGGGGTCGGGGCCTATGCGGCGGCGCTGGCGGTCAAGTTCCTGGGCTTTGGCATGCTGCCCGCGATGGCATTCGGCCCGCTATGCGCGGCGCTGGCGGCGCTGTTTTTCGGCTGGTTCAGCGTGCGGCTGTCGGGTGTCTATCTGGCGATGCTGACGCTGGCGGCGGCGCAGATCCTGTGGGGCGTGACTTTTCAGTGGCAGGATTTCACCGGCGGGGATGATGGCATTCTGGGTGTCTGGCCGCCCGGCTGGGCCAGTTCGGACCGTGTCTACTTCTACATCGCTTTCGTGTTGTGCGTGGGCGGCATCTGGGTGATGCGGCGGATCGCCTATTCGCCCTTTGGCTATGTGCTGCGCGGGGTGCGCGACAGCCAGACCCGCGCTGAAGCGATCGGCGTGGACACACGGTTTCATCAATGGATGGGGTTTGTCATTGCAGGTGCGTTTGCCGGGCTGGCGGGGGTGGTCTTTGCCTTCTCCAAGGGCAGCGTCTTTCCCGACAGCCTTGGCATCGCGCTGAGCATTGACGGGCTGATCATGGTGCTTCTGGGCGGCATTCACGCGCTGGCCGGGCCGATCCTGGGGGCGTCGGCCTTTGTGCTGATCGAAGACTGGGTGACGCGGCTGGATTACTGGCGCTTCATCTTCGGCACGATCATCCTGGTGGTGGTGCTGGTGGCGCCTGACGGGATTGCCGGCGGCATTCAGCGCCTGTGGCGCATCATCAAGCGGGGTGCAGCATGAGCACGGTTCTGCAGGTGCGCGGTCTGTCCAAGAGCTTTGGCGGGATCCGCGCGGTCAGGGATGTGAATTTCGATCTGGCCGAGGGCGAATTCCTTGCGCTGATCGGTCCCAACGGGGCGGGAAAGACCACCTGTTTCAACATGCTCAACGGCTATCTTCCGCCCGATGAAGGCACGGTTTCGCTGGGCGGGCAGTCGCTGATCGGCAAGCCGCCGCGCGACATCTGGCGCATGGGTGTGGGCCGGACATTCCAGATCACATCGACTTTTATGTCGATGACCGTGGTGGAAAACGTGCAGATGGCGCTGATTTCCCATCACCGCCGGGTGTTCGACCTGTTTTCGCGCGCCACCCGCCTTTACGTGGACGAAGCGATGGCGCTGCTCGATCTGGTGTCGATGCGCGATCAGGCCGGGCGCGCGTGCTCGGAACTGGCGTATGGCGATCTCAAACGGCTGGAACTGGCGATCGCGCTGGCGCATGAACCCGCGCTGCTGCTGATGGATGAACCCACGGCGGGCATGGCGCCGTCCGAACGGGTGGCGCTGATGGCGCTGACGGCGGAGATCGTGGCGCGTGGCGGTGTCAGCGTGGTCTTTACCGAACATGATATGGATGTGGTCTTTGCCCATGCACACCGGATCCTGGTGCTGAACCGGGGCGAGATCATCGCCGAAGGCAGCGGCAGCGACATCCGCGCCAACCCGCTGGTGCAAGAGGTCTATCTGGGCGGCGGTGCCGTGTTCGAAACGGAGGCATCCGATGCTTGAGATCCAAGACCTGTCCGCCTGGTACGGGCGCGCGCAGATCCTGAATGGCGTGTCCATGCGCGTGGGTCAGAACGAAGTGGTCGCCCTGATGGGGCGCAATGGGGCGGGCAAATCGACCACGATGAAGTCGGTTATGGGCCTGCTGCGGCAGACCGGCGGGGCGGTGCGCTATGACGGGCGCGACATTCTGGGCCGGGCGTCGCATGCGATCTGCCGTCAGGGTCTGGGCTATGTGCCTGAAGACCGGCGCATTTTTGGTGAACTGACGGTGGAAGAGAACCTTGAGGTCGGCCGCCGCCCGCCACGCCCGGATGCGCCCGAATGGGGGCTCGATCATCTTTATGCGCTGTTTCCGAACCTGCGGGAACGGCGGCGCAATCTGGGCAAGCAACTGTCGGGCGGTGAACAGCAGATGCTGACCATTGCACGCACCCTGATGGGCAACCCAAGGTTGATTCTATTGGATGAACCGTCCGAAGGTATTGCGCCGGTGATCGTCGAACAGATGGCCCGCGTGATTGCCGAACTGAAACGCGAAGGCCTGTCGGTATTGATCAGCGAACAGAATCTGCATTTCGCCCGCCTAGTGTCTGACCGAACCTATATTATTGAAAAGGGACAAATACGCTTCGAGGGTCGTTTCGACGATCTGGACGCCAATCCTGATATATCACGAACATATTTGGCGGTCTGAGCTGTTGGTGTTGTGGCCCTTGCGTCAACGTGTATATAGCGCGAACCGAAATTGGCAGGAGCCGCCATGACCGAAACGGAAACCGAGTACACGCTTGATGATCAGGTGGGGTATCTTTTGCGTCTCGCAAATCAACGCCATACGGCGATCTTTCAGGCGCATACGCTAAATAGTATGACTGCCACGCAATTTGCGGCGCTGGTCCGTATCGCCGAACAGGGCACCTGCTCGCAGAATCGGCTGGGCCGTCTTGCCGCGATGGATGTGGCCACGATCAAGGGTGTGGTGGATCGTCTGAAACACAAGGGGCTGACCGTCACCGCGCCCGATCCCAGCGACAAGCGGCGCACGCTGATTTCACTGTCGCCCGAAGGGGCCGAGCTGCTGGCCCGCATGAAAGAGGCCGGCGCCCGTGTCACCCGCGAGACGCTGGCCCCGCTGTCGGAAAGCGAACAGGACACTCTGATTGGTCTGCTGCGCCGGATCAGCTGATCAGCCCGGCGTGACCACCTGCGGCAGGCGGGTGGCGGGCGGTGTGTTGCGGCTGCGTTCGGATCGCACGACACCGTCGATGATGGTCATGCCGACACCGGGCAGATTGCCAAGCTGAACTGACTCCAGAATGGTCTTGCCCGGTGCATGCTGGGCCTGATCCATCAGCACGAAATCCGCACAATAGCCGCGTTCGATCAGCCCGGTGTCCAGCTCGCGCTGGCGCGCGGTGTTGCCATTGGCAAAGCAGAACGCGATTTCCGCCGGGACATGGCCCAGCGATGACAGCATCGCCACCATCCGCAGGATCCCCAACGGCTGCACGCCCGACCCCGCCGGGCCATCGGTGCCCAGGATCACTCGGTCCAGCTGTTTCAGCTCGCGCGCGGTGTTCAGCGTCAGAAGGGCGGCGCGTTCATTGCCGTTATGCACGATCTCGAGCCCCGCCGTGCAGCTTTCGCAAAGACACATGATCTGGTCATCGGGCAGGGCGGAATGGCCGCCATTGATATGGCCGATCACATCCGTACCGGTTTCCAGCACCATATCGGCGTCGATCAGCCCCGATCCGGGGATCGACGGGCCGCCGGTATGGATGGTGGACTGGATCCCGTACTTGCGCGCCCAGTCGACCATCTGCCGGGCGGTCTTGCCATCCTTGACGGTGCCCAGGCCAACTTCGCCCAGCAGGGTGACACCGGCCTCGGCCAGATCGCGGAAATCCTCTTCGATCATGCCATGTTCGATCACCGGCGCACCGGCATGAACCTTGACCCCCGAGGGGCGGAAGTTTTCATACCAGCGCTGCGCGGCAATCGCCATCGCCTTGAGCCCGACAATGTCCTTGGGGCGGCCGGGCATGTGCACTTCGCCGGCAGAAATCAGCGTGGTGACACCGCCATGCAGGGTGGAATCGATCCAGTGAAGCTGTTGCTGGCGCGGGGTATAATCGCCCACCACGGGGTGCACGTGGCTGTCGATCAGACCGGGCGCCAGCGTCACACCATTGGCATCGACCACCACATGGGCATCGTCGCAATCCAGATCGCCTTCGGCGCCCCAATCGGCGATCTTGCCATCCAGCGCGATGATGCAATCGGCGTCCAGAATGGGATCTTCCATCTTGCCCGACAGCAGCAGGCCGATATTCCTGACCACGAGTTTCTGGGACATCTGATCCTCCGGCGCTGATTTCATTTGTATGCTAACTTGAATTTTGACCCGGTCAAGGGGGCCGCCCACGCGCTGAGCAATGGTGGCGGGTTGCTTAGCTTCATCCTAACTTGTGCTGAGGAAGTCGGTAATTCGGCTGATCCGGGGCGCCGTATAAGCTGGGTTGCGATGTATCACTGCCCCAAGGATCCGGCGTGCCCGACCCCGAACAAATCGCGATAGATGTGCGCGGCGCGGTCAAGCGCTATGGCGATTTCGTCGCGCTCAAGACCATTTCGCTGTCCATCATGGACAACGAATTCTTTACGCTTCTGGGCCCGTCGGGCTGTGGCAAGACCACGTTGTTGCGGATGATCGCGGGGTTTGAGGACGTCACCGAAGGCGCGATCTATCTCTTTGACGAAGAAATCGAGACCCTGCCGCCCAACAAGCGTCCGGTGAACACGGTGTTCCAGAACTATGCGCTGTTTCCGCATATGACGGTGCTGGACAATGTGGCCTTTGGCCTTGAGATGCGCGGCGCGTCCCGCCCCGAGGCGCGGACCCGCGCGGCCGAGATGCTCGAGCTGGTGCAGCTTGGAGCCTTTGCCGCGCGCAAGCCCGCCCAGCTGTCGGGTGGCCAGCAGCAGCGTGTGGCGCTGGCGCGCGCGCTGGCGCCCCGGCCCAAGGTGCTGTTGCTGGACGAACCGCTGTCGGCGCTGGATCTCAAGCTGCGCAAGGCGATGCAGCTCGAGCTCAAGCATCTGCAGCGCGAAACCGGGATCACCTTCATCTTCGTGACCCATGATCAGGAAGAGGCCCTGACCATGTCCGACCGCATCGCGGTCATGTCGGCAGGCGAGCTGCAGCAACTGGGCAGCCCCAGCGACATCTATGAACGCCCCGCCAACATGTTTGTTGCCGATTTCATAGGCGAAACCAATCTGCTGGACGTGTCGGTCGACCGGGTCGATGCGGATGGCGCCACCTGTCATCTGGGCGGCGGGCATGTGCTGCGCGGCGTGGCGGGCGATGGGGTGCAGGCCGGGGCCCAGGTGCATCTGTCGATCCGGCCCGAACGTCTGTTCATGTCCGAAACCCCGGTCGCTGCGGACGGGCTGCGCGGGCAGGTGCGCGAAAACATCTTTGTGGGCACCGACATCACCACCATCGTGCAGCTGGATGACGGCCCCGATTTTGTTGTGCGCACATCGAATTCCGATCGCGGCAACAAGCGCATCTTTGATCCCGGCACGGCGGTCTTCGTGAATATGGAGCAAGGGGCCGCGCGCCTCTTGACGGGCTGATGGCGGCGGGGGCGGCAAGCGGTGGCAGCGCGACCACGGACACCTACAAGGACACCCGCACCTGGCTGCTGATGCCGGCCTGGGTGACGCTGTCCATTCTGGTGCTGGCACCGGTGCTGATGATGCTGGTCTATTCCTTCCTGACCAAGGAATTCCGGGGCGGGGTCATCTGGGATTTCAGCCTTGATGCCTATGACCAGTTCTTTTTCGACCGGGGCCTGTTCGGAGATGACCCGCCGCGCATCGAATGGACCTATGTCACGATCTTCTGGCGGTCGATCTGGCAGGCGGGGGTGGCGACGCTGTTCAGCCTGCTGATCGGGTTTCCCACCGCCTATTTCATCGCCACGCGCCCGGCCAATCTGCGCCCGGTCTGGGTGTTCCTGATCACCATCCCCTATTGGGTCAACCTGCTGATCCGCACCGTGTCGATGAAATTCCTTCTGCGCGATCAGGGGCCGCTGAATGATGCGCTGATCGGGATCGGGCTGATCGACAGCCCGCTGCATATCGTGAACACCAACCTCGCCGTGCAGCTGGGGCTGTTCTATTCCTATCTGCCCTTCATGGTGCTGCCGATCTATGCGGCGGTCGAGCGCTACAACTTTGCCCTGTCCGAGGCCGCGGCCGATCTTTACGCGTCAAAATGGGTGACGCTGCGCCGCGTGCTGCTGCCATCGGTGCGGCCCGGCGTGGTGGCGGGATGCATCCTGGTCTTTGTGCCGTCGATGGGGTCGTTCCTGGCGCCCGACCTGCTGGGCGGGGCGCGCAATTTCATGATCGGGTCGCTGATCGAAGAACAGTTCAAGGGCAACGCGGGCAACTGGCCCTTCGGGGCGGCGGCGTCGATGATCCTGCTGAGCCTGGTTCTGATCATCCTGATGCTGTCGGCGCGCCAGCAGGCCCGCGCGGACAAAGGTGGGGGCTGAGGCGATGAAAGGACCATTTGACCTGCGCAGCTATACCGGGTTCCGGGCGATCACCGTGCTGTGCCTGATCGTGCTTTATGCGCCGCTGATCGTGGTGACGGTCTACAGCTTCAACGCCTCGCAATCGCTGACCAACTGGGAAGGTCTGTCGCTGCGCTGGTACGCGGATGTCTTTACCGGGCCCGAAAGCGGCAAGTTCAAGATTGCGGCGCGCAACAGCTTTGTGATTGCGCTGATCGCGGCCAGCGTGGCCACCGCGATCGCCACGCTGGCGGCCACCGGCATGGTGCGGGGCGGGCGGTTTCGGGGGCGGGCGCTGTCCTTTGGGCTGATCAGCCTGCCCATCATGGTGCCCGAGATCGTGCTGGCGGTGGCCACGCTGATCTTTTTCAACGCCATCGGCTTTGACCGGGGGCTGCTGACGATCCTGCTGGCGCATATCGCCTTTTGCATCCCCTTTGCCTATCTGCCGATTTCGGCGCGCATGCAGGGGATCGAAGACAGCTATGAGCAGGCGGCGATGGATCTTTATGCGACCCGGCGGCAGGCGTTCACGCGGATCCTGCTGCCGCTGATGATGCCAGGGATCATATCGGGGTTCCTGCTGGCCTTCATCGTGAGTCTGGATGATTTCATCATCACCAACTTCGTCAAGGGCGCGGGGGTCGAAACCCTGCCCACGGCCATCTTCGGGTCGGTGAAACAGGGGATCAAACCCAACATCATGGCGATCTCGACGCTGCTGCTGGCGGTGTCGGTGGTGATGGTCACGCTCAGCTATCTGGTCGGGAAATCGGACAATACCAAATAACCAACAGACGGAGAGACAGATGAAACCCCTCATGACATGCAGCGCGGCAGCCCTGGCGCTGGCCCTTGGTGCCAATGCCGCCGCCGCCGAAGGCGAGCTGGTGATCTATCACTGGTTCGAATACATCCCCCAGGCCCTGCTGGACCAGTTCAGCGAAGAGACCGGGATCAAGGTGACCATGGACACCTATGATTCCAACGAAGCGATGCTGGCGTCGCTCAAGGCGGGCGGGATCGGCACCTATGACGTCGCGGTGCCGGGTGACTACATGGTCAAGATCATGGCCGGCGAAGGGCTGCTGGACACGATGGCCGAAGGCGAGCTGGCCAACAAGGGCAACATCGCCCCCGAATGGGCCGATCCGGGCTTTGATCCGGGGCGCCAGTCGTCGATCCCGTATCAGTGGGGCTCGACCAGTTTTTCGGTGAACCGCGATGTGTTCGATGGCGATATTCAGACCACCGACATCCTGTTCAATCCGCCCGCCGAGCTGTCGGGCAAGATCAACATGCTCGACAGTCAGGGCGAGGTTCTGGCCATGGCGGCGATCCATATGGGGATCGAGCAATGTTCGACCGACCGCGACAAGCTCAAGGCGCTGAACGCCATGCTGCAGGATGCCAAGGCGCATTGGGCGTCGTTCAATTCCGACACCGCCAAAGAGGTTCTGGTATCGGGCGATGCCGCCGTGGGCCAGATCTATGACGGGTTTTCGGCCAAGGCCCGGATCGAAGGGGCCAATGTGGAATATGCCTTTCCGGTGCAGGGCTATATCGCGTGGATGGACAATGTGGTGCTGCTCAAAGATGCGCCCAACCGCGACAGTGCGATCAAGTTCATGGATTTCCTGCTCGAACCTGAAAACATCGCCGCGGTCAGCAATTATGCCCAGTACAATGCCGGTGTGAGCGGCGTGGCCGATCATCTTGATCCCGAACTGGCCAAGCAGCCCGAAAAGAACCCCCATGACAAGGCCGGGCCGGCCATGTTCATCGAAGTCTGCGACGAGGCGACCCAAGCCGTGTATGATCAGATCTGGACCAATCTGAAGAAATGATCGCGGTGGTCCCGTCTTCGGGGCCTACCGCATCAGGTCATCTGCGACGCGATCCATCATCGCGTCGCAGGCGGCCAGCTGATCCAGCGTGACATATTCGTCGGGTTTGTGGCCCTGATCCTGCATGGATCCGGGCCCGCAGACCACGGTGGGAATGCCCAGATCGTGAAAGATGCCGGCTTCGGTGCCAAAGGCGACCTTGGTTGTGTGGCGGCTCTGCGTCAGGGTCCGGGCATAGGTGACCACAGGATCGGTGTCGGCCACATCAAGACCGGGATAGGCATTGTCTTGCAGCAGCTCGATCCCCGCCTGGGGGCATTGCGCGCGATAGGGGGCGGCGGTGCGGTCGGCCGCGTCACGGATCCGGCGCAGAATATCGGCGCTGTGATCGGCGGCCAGATGGCGGAATTCGAACCGCAGCTCGGCCCGGTCGGGCACGATGTTGAGCGCCCGCCCCCCCGACAGCATCCCCACATGAAAGCTCGTATAAGGGACCGCATAGGCGGGATCGCGGGCGCCGGTTTCGGCCTGCTCGGCCTGCAGCGCGCGCAGGGCGGCCATGAAATCGCCCGCCAGATGCAGCGCGTTCACGAAATGGGGGGCCAGGGCCGAATGCCCCGCCTGCCCGTGGCAGATGGCCCGCAGCGCGGCCTTGCCCTTGTGCCCGGTGGCGACCTGCATCTGCGTGGGCTCGCCCACGATACAGGCGCGCGGCTGGCCCAGCAGGGGCGCCAGCCGGTCGCGCATGCGGTGCAGCCCGACACAGCCGATTTCTTCGTCATAGGACAGCACGATCCGCAGCGGTTCGCGCAGGCGGGTGGGATCAAGCCGTTCGGTAAGCGCCAGCACGCTGGCGACAAAGCCCTTCATGTCGGTGGTGCCCCGGCCATAGGCGCGCCCGCCCTCGCAGCTCAGGCGAAAGGGATCGCGCGTCCAGCGCTGTCCGGCAACGGGCACCACATCGCTGTGGCCCGACAGCAGCACGCCCGCGCCATCGGCGGGGCCGATCCGGGCAAAGAGCCCCGCGCGGTCGTGATCGGGATCTGCGATGCGCCGGGTGGTGAAGCCGCGCGCACGCAGCAGGCTGTCCACATAGTCGATCAGATCGCCATTGGGCCCATCGGTGATGGTGTCGAAGGCCACCAGCCGCGCAAGAATATCCAGCGTCGATGTCATGTGGGCCCCCAGCCTTTGCGCAACGCGACCAGCTTAGGCCAGCGGGTGGTGCGGGTATATCAGCGATTGCCGAGGCAGCGCTTAGGCGCAGCCAAACCAACCCGTCACAGACCCGGCAGGCGGCGCGCGGCAAAGCTGTCGCGGCAATGGGCGATAAAGGCGGTCACGGTGCTGGTGTCATTGTCGCTGCGCGCCTTGAGGATCCCCAGCCGCAGCGGGCGCACCCGGCTGGTCAGCGGCACAAAGACCAGCCCCCGCCCATCCGGCGACAGCATGTTGGTGGGGCGGATATTGGCGATGGAAAACCCGAACCCGTTGCCCACCAGGCTGCGCATCACTGACATGTCGCGGGTGCGTTCGGCGATGTTGGGCTTGATATTGGCCTGCCGGAAGAAGGACAGGAAATAATCGGCGCTGAACGGCAGATCAAGCAGCACCATGGGGTGATCGCGCAGATCGGTGACGCTCAGTGATGACTGGCGTGCCAGCGGGTGATCCTTGGCCAGCACCACATAGGGCGGCAGTTCGTGCAGCGGCAGGAAATCCAGATCGGCGGGGATGTCCAGATCATAGCTCAGCGCGATGTCCAGTTCCGCCTGCCGCAGCTGGCTGAAGATCGCGGCCTGATCCAGTTCGCGCTGTTCGATGCGCACGGCGGGGTGGCTGTCTTCGAAATCGCGGCGCAGGCGCGGCACGATGATCTGGGCAAAGCTCACCAGACAGCCCAGCGACAGGATGCCCTGCACATTGCCCGCAAGATCTCCGGCGAGTGTTGCCAGCAGATCGGCTTCGCGCAGGACAAATTCGGTGCGCTCCATGAATTTGTGCCCGGCTTTGGTCAGCGACACGCCGCGCGCATGTTCGCGCACAAAAAGCGTGATGCCGAATTCGGTTTCAAGCTGGGCGATCGCCGCCGAGATCGACGGCGACGACACGTTCAGTTTTTCGCTGGCCCCGGCAATGCTGCCCGCCTTGCCCACGGCGACAAAATATTCAAGCTGCCGAAGCGTGTATCTGAAAGGCACTGCGCATCCCCGCTGGCGGGTGGATCAGGCCCGGTATTTGATCCATGTGGTTTTGAGCGCAGTATATTTTTCGAACGAGTGCAATGACAAATCCCGGCCAAAGCCCGACTGCTTCATGCCCCCGAACGGGGTTTGGGCCGACAGCGCATCCACCGTGTTGACCGACACGGTGCCCGCCATCAGACGATCCGACACCCGGCAGGCGCGCGACAGGTCGTCGGTCCAGACGGATGCGGCCAGCCCGTAGATGCTGTCATTGGCCATGGCGATGGCGTCGTCTTCGCTGTCAAAGGGGATCACCGACAGGACCGGGCCAAAGATCTCGTCGCGGGCCAGCGGGTCGTCATGGGCCACATCGTCAAAGATCGTGGGCTGGACGAAGCAGCCTGCGCCATTGACGGTCACCCGGTCGCCGCCCGCAACCAGATGCGCGGTTTTGCGGCCGGCTTCGATAAAGCGCATGATGCCGCTGGTCTGGTGTTCGTTCACGATGGCGCCCATTTTCGATGCCGGATCCAGCGGGTCTCCGGGCTGCATGCCTTGGGCGCGTGTGATGAGCTTTTCGACAAAGTCGTCCTTGATCCGGCGGTCCACATAAAGCCGCGAATTGGCCGAGCAGACCTCGCCCTGATTGAAGAAGATGCCAAAGGCCGCCATGTCGGCGGCATGGTCAAGATCGTGACAGTCGGCAAAGACCAGATTGGGGCTTTTGCCGCCGGTTTCGGGCCAGACCTGTTTGAGGTTCGACTTGCCTGAATACTGCATGAAGCGCTTGCCGGTTGCGGTTGATCCGGTGAAGGCCAGACAATCCACATCCATATGCAGCCCCAGGGCCTGACCGGCGGTTTCGCCAAAGCCGGGCACCACGTTGAAGACACCATCGGGGATGCCAGCCTCGGCCGCAAGCTCGGCCAGCCGAAGCGCCGAAAGCGGCGATTGCTCGGCCGGTTTCAGCACCACCGAATTGCCCGCCGCCAGCGCGGCCGCCGCCTTCCATGTCGCCATATCAAGCGGGAAGTTCCATGGCGTCACCGCCCCCACCACCCCAAGAGGCACCCGGCGCACCAGCGCCAGATCACCGGGGCCGGTCGGGGCGACCTCGTCATAGATCTTGTCGATGGCTTCGGCATACCACTGAAAGAAATGCGCTGATCCGGGGGCGTCGATGGTGACCGCATCACGGACCAGCTTGCCCATGTCGAGACTGTCGAGCAGCGCCAGTTCATGCAGATTGGCGCGGATCAGATCGGCCAGTTTCAGCAGCACCGCCTTGCGGTCGCCGGGGGCCGCGCGCGACCAGCGCCCGTCGTCAAAAGCGCGTCGGGCTGCCGTGACCGCGCGGTCCACGTCATGGGCGTCGCATTCGGCAACCTGCGCCAGCACCGCTCCGGTGGCGGGGTTGACGCAGTCAAAGACGCGCCCCGATCCGGCATCGACAAAGGCCCCGTCGATAAAGGCCTGCGCGCGAAACGACAGGCGGGCGGCGCGGGCTGTCCAGTCCGCGTGGGAAAGATCCGACATGAGGGATGTCCTTTGTTATTCGTCGCCCGGCACGCCGTAGGACGGCGCCGCGCGCGGGTCGAGCGCGCGTTGGATATAGGCGTCAAGCTGTGGTTTGTAGATGCCCCAGGCGGTGGCCACCGCGTCGATGGGGCAGTCTTCGGTCCAGTCGCAGCGCAGGTCGGCCACCGGCCAGCTGACCTTGTCCACGATCTGCATGCCCGCCGAATGCACCGGCCCGGCTTCGCCCCCGGCGGCGAGCCCGGCGCGCAGGGCCGCGATCAGCCGGTCTCCGATATGGCCGGTTGCGCTCAGGAACCCGTCGACGATGGCCTGCGGCACCCCGTCATTGGCCAGCAGATTGCCACCTGACGCCACATTTTCGGCCTGGGCCTGCGTCCAGATGCCCAGCGAATTGGGCCCCGAATGGATCGCGCTGCGCCCCTGTGCATCGACCGCCAGCACCTGACGATAGGCGATGTGCTGGCCCAGATCGCGGACGCCTGCGATGGCTTCGCCCGCGCTCATCCCGCCTTGCATCATATCAAGCGCAAGCGGGCCCAGCCTTGGGTCGGTGACATTCTGCGATGCCACGGCGCCCACGCCCGCGCGGGCAAAGGCGCAGCGTGCGGCCACGGCAGGGGAGGATGATGAAATGGCGATGCCGAACATGCCCGTTTCGGCGCAGCGGGCGACCAGAGAAAACGTCATGCCGCGTCATCCGGGATCACGGCGGTGCCGTCGATTTCCACCAGCCATTCGGGCCGGGCCAGCGCCTGCACCACCAGCCCGGTGGACACCGGGTGCACGCCTTTGATGTATTCGCCCATGGTGCGATAGACCGCTTCGCGGTGGCGCACATCGGTGATGTAGACGACGACCTTGACCAGATGCTCCATGGTGCCGCCGCATTCTTCGATCAGCTGGCGGATGTTCTGCATGACCTTGTGGGTCTGTTCGACCGGATCGTGGCTGTCGATATTCACCGCATCCTCGATGTTCTGCGGGCATTGGCCCCGCAGATAGACGGTCTTGCCGCCCTGGGTCACCACCGCCTGGCACAGGTCGTTGTCCAGCCGCTGTTCGGGATAGGTGTCGGCGGTGTTGAATTTGCGGATGCGGGTATGGGCCATGGCTGTCCTGTCCTTGGGGTCACGCGGTCTGCCCGGCGTCGATCCGGGCCATGAGGTATTGGGCAAAGTCATAGTTGGGGCGTTCGAGATGGCTCAGGTGGCCGGGCACGGCGCGGTCCGAACACAGGCCCGCATAGACCTTTTCGGTGCAGCCGCGATCTTCGACATTGACCCGGTCGAGCAGCGCCTTGAGATCGGCAAAGTTCTGCTGCGCATCGGCATCGTCGCGATAGTCATCCGACATGCCGCCGCCAAAGCGGATATGGACCTGCCCCGGCCCTTTGGGATGCAGCGACAGATACCAGAAATAGCCCGGCGTCAGCGTGATCAGCAGGCTTGGATAGATCGCCAGCAGAAAGGTGGTGCGCCGCATGTCTCCGGTCAGCCGGTCATTGCTGGGATGGGCCATGGCGATGCGCAGGCTGTCATCCTTGAGGATCGTGTGATAGTTGAACGCGGGCAGGCCCGGCGGGCACACCATGTCTTCGAGCCGCGACAGCCCGCCGATCGTGCCGGCATGGCAGACCGGCAGGTGATAGCTTTCCATGAAATTCTCGGCCAGCACCTTCCAGTTGGTGTTCCAGACATGCTCTTCATAGAAGGCTTCGGTATAGTTGGTCATGTCATAGCCCGCGACCATGTCTTCGACTGCAGACAGCTGTGACGCCACATCGGGCGCGTCGGGGTTCAGCGTGACAAAGACCCAGCCCAGCCAGTCCTGGCAACGGATCCGGGGCAGTGTGTACTGATCCTTGCAGAACCCCTGGTTCAGCGACATGGCGGGAGCGCCGCGCAGGGATCCGTCCAGATTGTAGGTCCAGGCGTGATAGGGGCAGACGATGGCGCGGGTGCGGCCCCGCCCGTGCAACAGCGTGGACATGCGGTGCAGGCAGACATTGGACAGCGCGCTCAGCTGCCCGTCATGATCGCGGATCACCAGAATGGGTTGTCCGGCCAGCTCGCAGGTCGTGTAGTCGCCCGGTTTGGCCAGCGCATCGGCGCGGCCCACGCAATACCAGTCTTTGGCAAAGATATGGGCCAGTTCCTGATCCAGAAACGCCCCGGACGTATAGACCGACGGTGGCATCGCGCGGGCGCTCTCAAAGGGTTCTGCGGTGTTGCGGCGCAGCGCTTCGACAGGGTCGAGGTGATCCTTGGCCATGGGGCGTCCTTTCGGGGTCTGGCGGCGGGCGTCATTCCGCGGCTGGGGATACGATATGGGCATCGCCGTCATAGGCGGCATAGGCCCGCTGGATGGCGATCTGATCGGCGATGTATTTCGCATCATGCCAGACCCCCCACAGAAAGGTCGAGCCACGCCGCGACTGCCAGGGCAGCCCGAGAAAATAGAGATCGGGTTCCACCGACACGCCACGCTGGTGGATCGGCGCGCCCCTGGCGTCAAAGGCATCGGCCTTGATCCAGCCGAAATCCTGCCGGAACCCGGTGGCCCAGATGACCGTGCCGATGCCTTCGGCGGCCAGATCGAGGCTGCGGATCGGGTGGGCCAGGCAATCGGGATCGTCAAAGGGCACGCGGGCCTGCGGATCGGGGGGCAGGTCGATCCCGGTGCGCGCCACATAGGCATCGGCCAGATCCAGCATCTGGCGGTAATTGGCATCGCCCCCCGCCAGGTTGCGCCCCAGATCATCGGCAAACTGCAGCACGCCGTGATCAAAGCCTTGGGTCAGGCCCAGAAGGGTGACGCCTTCGGCGGCAAGGCGCCGGAAATCCATCGTCTGCCCGCCATAGGCGCCGCTGACCGAAATGGTCACATGCTCGGTTCCGGGGGCCTGCGCGGCCAGATCCCACAGGCCCAGCACCCCCAGCCACCAGACAAAGTCGCGCCCGCGATAGCGGCGCGGCGGGCGGTCATGGGGGCCCACTGACAAGAACACCCTGCGGCCCGCGCGGTTCAGCTCGTCCGCGATCTGCGCGCCGGATGATCCGGCGCCCACCACCAGCACCGCGCCATCGGGCAGGGCATCGGGGGCCTTGTAGTGATAGGAATGGATCTGCTGGACGGGGGCGGTGTCGGGCAGGATCGGCGGGATCACGGGGTGCTGAAACGCGCCGGTTGCCGCGACGATGCGCCGGGCGAGAAAATCGCCCGCGCTGGTTTCGACACGAAACCCGCCCATCCCCGGCACCCGCTCGGCGCGCAGCGCTTCGACCCCTTCGCGGATGGGGGCGGCGACCATGCGGGCGTAGTCTTTCAGATAGTCGGCCACCCGGTCCTTGGACACAAAGGCATCGGGCGCATCGCCCTGAAACTGAAGATTGGGAAAGCGGTCATGCCAGGCCGGACCATTGGCCACCAGTGAATTCCACCGGCCGCTGCGCCAGGCTTCGGCGATGCGGTTCTTTTCCAGAATGACATGCGGCACGCCGTGCTGTCCCAGATGTTCGCTCAGGGCGATCCCTGCCTGCCCGCCGCCGACCACCAGTGTGTCAATGCGTTCCATGGCCATGTCTTGCGTCCCCCCTCGGATCGGTGCCGGTCCTGCCTGCGTGCAGCGGCGGGGCCAAGGGTCTCACACGGCAGGGGGGGTGGAAATTACACTCTTGCTTAGCCCTGCTTAGGCTGCGGCTAATCGCAGGCCGGCCTAGAGATAGGGTGCGATCAGATAATACAGTTCGCCCTGCGACGAGATCCGGCATTTCTTGTAAAGCTGCTTGCGGATGACCTTGACCGTCTGCGGGCTGATCCCCAGCGTCAGCCCGATCGAGATCGACGAATGCCCCTGCAGGATCAGCAGCGCCACATCCGACTGCCGCGCGCTCAGGTGAATGTCGCGGGCCCGGCCCAGACGGTCGCGCAGCGCGGCGGCGACATCGGTGTCCCCGGAGGGCGGCGCGCCGTCGCCCGGTTCCAGATCGCGCCAGTTCTGCGCCACCAGCGCGTTGACCACGGGCGCGATGGTGTGGGCGGCGCGGATGTCGCGCGCAGAAAACCGGCTGGCCGTGGTGGCATCGCGCCCGACGCAGGTGGTGATCGACAGGCCGGTCCCGGTCCGGGCCAGAAAGGCCATTTCATCGGTCAGCGTGGTGCGCGCGTAGTAGGATTTGAAATACTCGTTGCGCTGGAACTGGTCGGGGGCAATCTCGGACAGACGATAAAGCCCCTGATCTGCCTGTTTCTTGTGCAGGTCAAAGAACGGATCCAAAAGATAGGCGCCGCTGATGTAGTGGCTGTCGATCCGGTCAAAGACGCGCCGGTCCTTGGCATCGGTGTGCAGCACGCTGGGCCGGCCATGGGCGGGAAAGGCGATGATGGCAATGTTATCAAAGCCGCAGACCCCTGCCACATAGGTCTGAAGGCAGGCGGCAAAGCCCGGCGTGGCGATGGCCAGAATGGCGCGACCCAGGCTTTGCGCGACCGGATCCGTGGGCGGCTGTGTCATCTCTATACCTCTTTGGGGGTATATACCCCCAAAAACGGGGCACGTAACCTTTGAAGCCAGATTTGGGGGTATGCAGCATGGCAGGCCCCGCAGCCAGAGGTGACCGATGACGCAGCACACCCATGACATCCTTTTGCAGGACAACCACCTGATCCAGTCCTTTGCCGATCTCAACGCGCTCAAACAGCAGGGCGCGCGCACGGTGATTTCGCGCGCCAAGGGCGCCTATGTCTATGACAGCGACGGCAACGAACTGATCGACGGGATCGGCGGGCTGTGGTGCGTGAATATCGGCCATGGCAATGGCGAGATGGTCGATGCCATCAGCCGCCAGCTGCGCGAACTGGATTACTATTCGACCTTCTACAACTTTACCCACCCCGCCGCCGCTGCGCTGGCCGAAAAGATCGCGCAGCTGGCACCGGGGCATCTGAATGCGGTCTATTTCGGCAATTCGGGGTCGGTCGCCAATGACAGCGCGATCCGCATGCTGCATCACTATAACATCCGCAAGGGCCGCCCCGAAAAGAAGATGGTGCTGTCACGCTTTGGCGCCTATCACGGCTCGACCCATCTGGCGATGGCGATGACCACGCCGGGTTACAGCGAAGGCTGGCACGCGGCCACCGATCTGGTGCATCACCTGCGCTCACCGCATTACTGGCGCGAAGGCGACGGCCTGACCGAGGCCGAATTCCTTGATGTGCTGATCGAGGATCTGAGCGACAGTATCGAGCGCATTGGCGCCGAAAACATCTGCGCCTTCATTGCCGAGCCGATCCAGGGGGCCGGCGGCGTGGTGACCGCGCCTGCGGGCTATCACAAACGGGCCTTTGACATCTGCAAGGCCAATGACATCAAATATGTCGCCGACGAGGTCGTCACCGCCTTTGGGCGGCTGGGACATTTCTTTGCCTCCGAGGATGTGTTCGGCATGGTCCCCGACATCATCACCACGGCCAAGGGGCTGACATCGGGCTATCAGCCGCTGTCGGCCACCATCGTGTCCGATGACATCCATGATGTGATTTCCGGGCCGGACGGGATGTTCCTGCACGGCATGACCTATTCGGGCCACCCCGCCGCCGCCGCGGCCGGTTTGACCAATATCGCCATCATGGAGCGCGACGAGATCCCCCAGCGGGTGCGCCGCAGCGGGCCGCGCTTTGAAAACAACCTGCGCGGGCTGATGGATATCGACATGGTGGGCGAGGTGCGCGGCAGCCATTTCATGATGGGCATCGAATTCGTCAAGGACCGCGCCACCAGGCAGAGCTATCCCGATGACGCTCAGGTCGGGCTCAGGGTGGCGCAGGCCTGTCAGAAACGCGGGCTGATCGGGCGGGCGCTTGGCAATGTGCTGATCCTGTCGCCGACGCTGATCATGGACGACCCGATGATCGACCGGATCGAAGCCATCCTGCGCGACGCCATTCACGAGGTGGCCGCCGGTCTGTGACCCGCCGCCGGGGCGCGCCCGGTTTCGGGTGCGGTTTCGGGCGTGAAGCCGACCACCCTGCACGCCCGATCCCCCGCGACGGTGTTCCGCCGTCGCGGGGTGTCAGCTTTGTGCGCGGGTCAGACCCGGATCATAGGGCGATGGGGGGATGACCTGTGCCGTGACGGGGGTGCCGCACAGGTCCAGCATCATGCGCTGGCCGGGTTCGGACAGCGCGGGATCGACAAAGCCATAGGCCAGATTGCGCCCCACCCGGTGCCCCCAGGCACCCGATGTGATCGTGCCCACCACGCGGTCATCGTGCATCAGCGACGCGCCGGGATGGGCCGGGGCATGGGTGGTGTGGATTTCAAGGCTGACCAGCTTCTTGCGCGGGCCTTCGGCCTTGCGCTGCAGCAGGGCGTCGCGGCCGATGAAATCGCCCTTGTCCAGCCGGACAAAGCGCCCCAGCCCGGTTTCGAACGGATCGAATTCGGTGATCAGATCGGCCTTCCAGTGCAGGAACCCTTTTTCCAGCCGCATGGATTCGACCGCGCGCGCCCCGAACAGGGTCATCCCATGTGCTTGGCCCGCGTCCCGCAGGGCCGTATAGGCGGCATATAGCGATGCGTTGGGCACATGGATTTCATAGGCCAGCTCGCCCGAAAAGCTCAGGTTCATGACCGCGGCGGGGGCGATGCCCACATGGCAGTCGCGCACCGACCGCCAGGCAAAGGCATCCGCCGACCAGTCGCCGCGCGCGCAGGATGACAGCACGTCGCGCGCCCGTGGTCCGGCCAGAACCAGGATGGTCTGAGCGTCGGTCAGGCTGCGCAGGGCGACATCTTCATCGTCGCGCAGATGGGCGCGCAGCCAGTCCATGTCATGATATTCGCTGGCCGCGGCCGATCCGTACCAGACCCGGTCGGGGCCCCGGTCACTGGCAGGCAGGTTGGCGAAGGTGGCTTCGCATTTGACCATGCCGTGTGCATTCAGCAGATAGCCCAGCCCGACCCGCCCCGGCGCGCGCGGCACCGCGCTGCAGCTGAGCCGATCCAGAAATGCGTGGCGGTCGCGGCCGGTGATCTCGATCCGGTTGAACCCTGACACTTCGCACAGGCCGACGCGGTCGCGCAGGGCGGCGATTTCGGCGCCCACAAGGTCGAAGGTGTCGTCAAACTCAAACCCCGGCTGGTGCTCGAAATCCTTTGATGGCGTGATGTAATCCACCCGTTCCCAGCCATTGACGGTGGTAAAGGCCGCACCTTCGCCCGCCAGGACCGGGGTCAGCGGTGTGGTCTTGGCGGGGCGCCCGGCGGGACGCTCTTCATGTGGAAAATGAAAGCGGAATTCGTTCTGGTAATCCTCGATCGCCTTCAGCGCGGTCAGCTCGACCGTGGCGTGGCCGGTAAAGCGGCGCGGGTCGATCGCCCAGGTGTCATAGCAGGCTTCGCCATGCACGATCTGCTGGGCCAGCAGCCAGCCATGACCGCCGCCTTCGCCGAGCCCCGCGCGCAGCCCGATGATGCAGAATGCGTTGCGCTTGCCCGGGATCGGCCCGACCAGAGGCGCGCCATCAATCGTATAGGTGATCGGGCCGTTGATCACCGTATGAATGCCGGCATGGGCCAGCGCGGGCAGACGGGCAATGGCACCGTCAAGCACATCGGTGATGCGGTCCAGATCATCGGGGCAGAGCGCGTTGACAAAATGCGGGTCGATCCCGTCCATGCCCCAGGTCTTGCAGCCCTGTTCATAGAACCCCACCAGCAGACCGTTCTTTTCCTGACGGCAGTAGAAATCCGAAATCGGGCAGCGGAGCAGCGGCATGCGGTGATCCGCATCGCGGATGGCGGGGATGTCATCGGTCAGCACATATTGGTGCTCCATCGACGCCACCGGGTGCTGCACCCCCATCATGGCGCCCACTTCGTTCACGCGGTATCCGCAGGCGTTCACGACAATGTCGCAGTCGATGTCACCCTGTTCGGTGTGGACCGTCCAGCTGTCGTCGCGATGCTGGGTCAGGCCGGTGACAGGGGTGTTGCGATACACCTCGGCCCCGGCCTTGCGCGCGCGCCGCGCCAGCGCCTGACACAGCTGCGCGGGGTCGATGTCGCCATCCATCGGATCCCACAGCCCGCCCAGCAGATTGTCGGTTGTGATCAGCGGGTGGCGACGGGCGCATTCGGCCGCGTCGATCACGTCGAATGTGACACCCATGCCGCGCGCCATGGATGCAAAATGGCGATAGCCCTGCATTTGCTCGGGCGTGTTGGCCAGTCGGATGCCGCCATCGCCATGGTGGTAGTTGATCGGGTAATCGGGATCATTCGCCAGCTCCTGATAGAGCCGGATCGAATGCGACTTCAGCCCGACCATGGTCTGGGTCATGCCGAAATTCGTGACCTGAGCGGCCGAATGCCAGGTGGTGCCGCTGGTCAGCTCGTTGCGCTCGATCAGCACAACGTCGCTCCAGCCTTCCTCGGTGAGGTGATAGAGCGTCGAACACCCGGCGATCCCCCCGCCGATGACAACAACTTTGGTGCGCGATTTCATGATGCCCTCCGACCCCGCTGGTGATGCGGCGATCTTGGGAGGCGTGGTGTCAGAATGCAATGCATTTGCCCCCCGCAAACGGGTCGTTTGCGGGGGGCGGGCTGTCAGGCGGCGTGGGCGCTGCGATCAGACCAGCGCAGGCCGGGTTCATAGCGCGCCGCGACCCGGCCCTGATCCAGCGCAAACAGATGCAGCCAGCCGTTGTCGAACAGCGCCTGCACCTGCGGATGGCGGCTCAGGACATCGGTGATCGCCGCGCGTGGGGCGTCGATCATCACAGACAGGCGCAGCGGATCATGGGCCAGCGCGTCGCCGTCATGCACCGCCTGCCAGGGCAGGCCGGGGCGCAGACGGCCACTGTTGCCTTCGATCACGCCCAGCCCGCCGACCACGTTGTGGATCAGTTTGTTGCCACCCCCAAACACATCCGGCGCCACCGATGATCCGTAGTATTGCAGGCTGATCCAGCTTGCCACGACGACGGGGGCGGTCAGGATCAGCTCGAGCGTGCCAAAGCCCGCATCATCCTGCCAGTCATAGCTGTGCAGAAAGGCTCGCCCGCCCAGATCGCGGCCCGCCGTGGCACTGCGCGGGGCGGCGATGAACGCCGCACAGCCCGCCAGCCCCCATTCGGGGCGGATTTCGGCCCAGTTGAGCGCGCGCGCGGCGACATCATCGCCGGTGGATCCGGGCAGGCGCGCCGCCCGTTCGGCCCGCGCGATGCGGCCCGCCTGCGCCAGCCAGCGGTCGACCGTCACCAGATCATCGGCCTGCGCCGGGGTGATCACGCCCGCCAGGTCCTGATCATAAAGGGTGATCGCATCGGTGGTGGTGTCATGCAGCCCGGCGACAAACAGCGTGTCTTGGGGCAGCGCGAGGCCGTGGGCGCTCAGGCCCGCGCGGGTCTCGGGGTCATTGAGCAGGATCGCCAGCATCCGCGCCGACACCTCGCCCGTGTGCCCGCCGCAGGCGCCGCAGTGATAGGCGCTTTCATGGGGGTTGTTGGTCACCTGCCCGCCATGACCCAGCAGCAGCACGGTCCGCGCGTGATCGCGGGTCAGGCTCATGCCGCGCAGCACGGCGGCGGCGGTGTCGGCCTTGGCCTGTGGTGTCAGCCCGCCAACCACCTGCGGGGCGGGGGTTTTGTCCCGTCCGGTTTGACCAGCGTTCGCCCGGCCAAGCGCGTCGCGCAGCAGTTTGCCCGCGTAAAGCGGCCCGGCGGCTTCGACAAAGGCAAAGGACGACACCGCCGCACGGCTGAACCGGCCCCAGGCGCGGGCGGCGCGGGCGCGGATGCGGGTGTCCATTTCGGTTGCGTCATCGTTGCGGCTGGTGGTGTGCAGCGTAGGGTTCAGCAACACCGGCAGGCGGGCTTCGGCGATGTCGGAACCGGGGCCGGTATGCGACAGCGGCAGGCCGAAGAACCCCGCAAAGCCGATCGTGTCCACGCGCGGATCGACGCTTTCAAGTGCGCGGCGGAACACTTCCGAGCGCACGTCGATGCAGAACGCGGCCTGCAGCAGCGCCCGATCCTTGCGCGGCGCGGGGCCGTCAAGCGCCTGGGTCAGGCTCCTCTGATGCGCGCGCTCGGCCGCGTCCTGCAGAATGGCCAGCGCGACCTGATCCGCGGTCGCGGTGGGCGCTGCGGCGTGATCGGCCACGGTCTGGGTCCAGAGCGTGGCGATGCCGGGGACATGGGCGATCAGGGCGTCTTCCCAGATCAGGCGAATGGCCAGAAGATCGACCATGGTGCGGTCGCTCTGGCCTGCAAGCTCGGCTTGCCACAGGCACCAGCGGCCATGCTGAGACCAGCCGCCAAGATCCATGTAAAGCCGGTGAAACGCGGTTTCGGCGGCCGCATCGGTCAGGCCCAGCCGATCAGCGGCGCGCCAGATGGCGCGCTCGGGCGTGTCGGGCGCATCGGCCACATGGGCGCAAAACCCCGACAGCCCCGCGATTTCCGGCGTCAGATCATGGGTCGCCCAGGCCCGCCACGCGGCAAAGGCCTGCGCCCCCGGTTTCGGCGACCACAGCGCCTGGCCACGGTCAAACTGCCCGGATGCCCACAGACCGATGGTCTTTTCGATGATCGACGGCCAGTCCGTGCCGGTGGCACGGGCGGCCAGATCGGCCACGGTGGGCAGGGCGTGGGGCGGGGCCATGTCGCGGCGGGCGGCGGATTTGAGCGCGTCCAATGTGGCCGGAGCGCCGGGCAGGGTGGTGGCGTCAAGGGCAGCGCGCAGGTCATCATCGCTGATCCGGCCTGCGGCGATGGCGGCGGCGTAATCGGCGCCCGACCGGGTCATGGGAATGCCCGCCACCCGCGCCATGCGGGCCGATACGGTGGCCAGATCTTCGCCGGTCTGGCCCAGAAACGGGTTCACCGCAACGGTGGCGTCCAGCGGAAAGGCGGGCGGGATGGCGCGGGCGGCACGCTCGGCGGCGGACAGGATCCCGCCAAGCTGTGCGGGGGCGATATCTGCGTGTTTCATGAACATGTCGAAGCCTCTGGAATCGGTGCGGGATCAGGATGTGTGGGTGGGTGTGCGGAACCCGCCAATGGCGCGATCCAGCAAGGCATTCAGGTAGAGCCCGTTGACCAGATGCACCCTCAGGACAGCGGTGGCCGGGTGATGCGCCCAAAGCGGAAACAGCGCCTGCGCAAAGGCTACAAGGCCAAAGGACAGAACCGCCAGCACGATCAGCGCCCATTCCAGCGCGCCCGGCACGGGGGCACCGGGCAGCGCGGCCCCCCAGATGGTCTGGGCCATGGCCTGAAAGGCGAAATAGCCAAAGGCGGTGCTGATCGACGCAATGGCCGTGCGCTTGGTCAGGGCGGCAGGGGCGCTGTCGGCCAGGCCCTGCGCCACCAGATAGGCCACGCCAAAGATCAGGATCGCCCCCAAGGCCAGCGATTGTGCCGATTTGGGCCCCAGCACGGCGATAAAAAGCCCCGCAATCGCGCTATAGACCAGCACCGCCAGGCCAAAGGATTTCAGCACCGCGCCCAAACTGGGCACCGCGACCGGTCCGGGGCGGTGCTGAGCAGCCACGGCCTTGATCGCTCCGCCTGAGGACAGGAAGGCGTGCGCCTTGTAAAGCGAGTGCGCCACGATGTGCAAAAGGGCGAGCGGCCACAGCCCCAGCCCGCATTGTAGTAGCATAAAGCCCATCTGCGACACGGTGGACCAGGCCAGCGCGGTTTTCACCGCGCTTTGGGTCAGCATCACCGCCGCTCCGAAAAGGGCGGTGAACCCGCCCAGCATCACCAGCGCGGCCATCGAACCGGGGCTGAGCTGCACCAGCGTGGCCGCCGTGATCAGCAGCACGCCGCCCGAATTGATGATGCCCGCATGCAGCAGGGCGGAAACGGGGGTGGGGGCCTCCATCACCTCGGTCAGCCAGCCATGCAGCGGGAAGGCGGCGGTCTTGAGCATCGCCGCCAGTACGATCAGCGCAATGGCGAGCTTTGTGGTCGCCGGCAGCGGGGCAGCGGCGGCCTGCTGCCCAAGCGCAGCCAGATCCAGCGTGCCATACCCTGCCGCCAGCAGCACGGCGGCCAGCATCAGCGCGACATCGCCACCATGCCAGACCAGCGAAAACTTGGTGGCCGCGCGCCGCGCCTCGGGGCGGTCGGGATAGAACAGCAGCAGGCGCCGCAGCCCCAGCCCCACGCCCGCCGTGGTCAGAACCAGCGTGCCCAGGCTGGCCGATTGCACAAACAGCAGCACCGCTGCCAGCACCATGGCCATCAGGGCGTAAAAGGCGCCTTCGCGGGGCTCTCCGTCCAGATAGGAGCGGCTGTAGCGCATCACGACCCAGCCGATGAAGGCCACCAGCAGCACCAGTGTCAGGCTGATCGCATCGGCGCGCAGCGCGATCAGCGCCAGCCCATCGGTGGTCCCCAGCCGCGCGGGCCCGCTCAGCACGACCTGGACCAGCCCGCCAAGCGCCGCGACCAAGGCTGCCAGCGCGGCGTATTCCGCCCAGCGGGGCAGCGCGCCGGGGCGACGGCCCGGACGACGCAACGCCACCCCTGCGAGCGCCAGATAGGCAAGCGGGGCCAGAAATGACGGGGACAGCATGGACAGGGATGGGTCGGACATCGGGCAATACTCCGGTCAGGGATGTGGTTTGCCGGGATGTATCTGCTGGAACACTTCAATAAAATTTCATATTTTGACCGTAAACGTTCTGTTTGAAAGAGGGGTTCATGCTCAACCTGCATCATCTGCGGCTGTTTCGGGCGGTGGCGCGCGACGGCACGCTGACGGGGGCGGCGCGTGGGCTCAATATCTCGCAATCTGCGGTGTCGACGCAGATCAAGGCGCTGGAACAGGCGCTTGGGCATGATCTTTTTGACCGGCAGGGGCGCAATCTGGTCCTGACCGAAGCGGGGCGCATCGCGCTGGATCACGCCAATGAAATCTTCCGCGCCGCCGAAGATCTGACGGCCACCCTGAAACGCGCCGACAACCCGCGCAAGGTGCTGCGGATCGGGGCGCTGGCGACGCTGTCGCGGAACTTTCAGCTGGGGTTTCTGGATCCGGTGATCGGGCGGGATGATGTGGAAATCGTGCTGCGCTCGGGCGATCAGGAAAGCCTGCTGCGCGGGCTCGAGGCGCTGGCGCTGGATGTGGTGCTGACCAATCTGGCACCGGCGCGCGACGCGGCGAGCCCCTATCTGGTCACGCGGCTGGCCGATCAGCCGGTGTCGCTGGTGGGGATGCCCGGACGGGCGATGCCCCAAACGGATGATCTGGCGCAGATCCTGATGGCGCATCCGCTGATCCTGCCGACGCCGGAAACATCGCTGCGGGCGGGGTTCGACGCGCTGGTCGAACGGCTGGGCATCGTGCCGCGCATCGCCGCCGAAGCCGACGACATGGCGATGCTGCGTCTGCTGGCGCGGGCCGATGCAGGCGTGGCGGTGATCCCGCCGGTGGTTGTGCGCGATGAGCTTGCCAGCAACCGGCTGACCGAATTTGCCCGGCTTGATGACATCTCTGAACATTTCATCGCGGTCACGATCAAGCGCCGCTTTGCCAACCCCCTGTTGGCCGAGGTTCTGGGCCCGCGCGCGGGCTAGGTGGCTTGTCTTTGCGGCGCTCTGGCGACATGCTGCGCGGCGCGGGGGCGACCCCCGGTCCAACCCGGTCAAGAAGGAGCGCCGCCATGACATCCCAACCCGTTCAGGCCGCCATCGCCGAGCTGTCGGATCTGCTGGGCGACCGGCTGTCCACGGGCCTGTCGGTCCGCGAAATCCACGGCCGTGACGAAGCCTATTCCCCTCAGGCGCTGCCCGATGCGGTGGTCTTTCCCGACAGCACCGATGAGGTGTCACAGATCATGCGGATCTGCAGCCGTCACAAGGTGCCGGTGGTGCCTTTTGGCGTTGGCACGTCTCTTGAAGGGCATGTGATCCCGATCCGGGGCGGGATCAGCGTGGATACCAGCCGCATGAACCGGGTGCTCGAGATCCATGAAAGCGATCTGGATGCGGTGGTGCAGCCGGGCGTGACGCGGGTGCAGCTAAACGAGGATCTGCGCGCCACCGGGCTGATGTTCACCGTCGATCCGGGCGCCAATGCCACGCTGGGGGGCATGGCCGCGACGCGGGCATCGGGCACCAACACGGTGCGCTACGGGACGATGCGCGACAATGTGCTGGGGCTCGAGGTTGTGTTGCCCGATGGCACGGTTATTGAGACGGGCACGCGGGCGCGCAAATCGTCGGCGGGCTATGATCTGACGCATCTTTTTGTCGGCTCCGAAGGGACATTGGGCATCATCACCCGGCTGACCGTGCGCCTTTATGGTCAGCCTGAAAGCATTCTGGCCGCGACCTGCGCCTTCGAGACGATCGGCGATGCGGTGGACACGGTGATCCTGGCCATCCAGATGGGTCTGCCCATGGCGCGGATCGAGCTGCTGGACGAATTGCAGATGAAGGGGATGGCGATCTACAACCCCGATCTGGGGCTGCCGGAAAAGCCGCATCTGTTCCTTGAATTCCACGGGACCGAAGCCGGCGTTCAGGAACAGGTCGCCAGCTTTCAGGCGCTGGCCGACGAGCATGGCGCATCCGGGTTCGACTGGGCCACGCGGGCCGAAGACCGCAACCGCCTGTGGGATGCCCGGCACAACGCCTATTACGCCGGTCGCGCCCTGCGCAAAGGCGCCGAAGGCATCGTGACCGACTGCTGCGTGCCGATTTCAGCGCTTGCCGATTGCATTGCCCGCACCAAGGAGCGGATCGCCCAGTCGGGCCTGCTCGCGCCGCTGGTGGGGCATGTGGGGGATGGCAATTTCCACCTTCTGATCCTGGTCGATCCCGACAATGCCGATGAAATGACCCGGGCCCGCGCGCTGACGTCGGATGTGAACCGGATCGCGCTGTCCTTTGGCGGCACGGTGACGGGCGAACATGGCGTGGGCAGCGGCAAGGTCAAATACATGGCCGAAGAACATGGCGCGGCCTATGCGCTGATGGCGCGGCTCAAGACCGCCATCGACCCGGACAATCTGATGAACCCCGGCAAGGTGGTCGATATCAACTGACCTGCTGCAAGGGCAGGGCGGCGCGCGCTTCGCGGGTGATTTCGGTGATCAGCGCGCGCACCGGTGCGCCGGGGCGCGGATGGCGGCTGCGCAGGATATAGGCCAGCTCGGGCGGGGATGGCAGAGTGTCGATCCGGTCCATGTCGGGTGTGACGTGCTGGCCGTTCAGCAGCGCCACGCCCAGCCCCGCGCGCACAGCCGCCTGAATGCCGCTGGCGCTTGGGCAATCCAGCACCGTGTCGATCTGCAGACCCTGCGGCGTGCCCATCCCCCATTGGCGATAAAAGCACTGCTCATCAAAGGACAGGAACGGGATCGGCCCGTCGGGGTCAAGCGTCAGTGCGGGCGCTTTGACCCAGTGCAGGCTGTCGCGATAGAGCAGGTCGTCGCCCGGCTGCAGATCGCGGGCAAAGATCTGCATCACCGCCAGATCCAGTTCGCCCGCGGCCATGTGGTCCTGCACCACCAGGCTCTGACGGGTGCGGATCTGCACGCGGATCTGCGGATACAGGCGGGCAAACCGCCCCAGCACCCGCGCAATGCCGCTGGCGGCGGTGTCTTCGGTCAGGCCCAGCCGGATCACGCCGCTCAGCGTGCTGAGCGACAGGGCAGACAGGGCTTCGTCCTGCAGATCGACCATGCGTTGGGCATAGTCGCACAGCCGCGTGCCCGCCTCGGTCAGCAGAGGCGCACCGGGGCGGCGGCTGAGCAGGGCACAGTCAAGCGCGCGTTCCAGCCGCCGGATCTTGTGGCTGACCGCCGATTGCGAGAGCGCCAGATGCGTCGCGGCCCGCGTCACCCCGCCATGGCGCGCCACGGCCAGCAAGGTGCGCATGGCGTCGATATCCAGCTTTTCTGTCATTCCGGGCCTCGCGCTGTATGACAAAAACAGATCGGGTTATGAAAACCATTCTCTTGCGTCATATGATAGCGTGGCGCTAGTCAGGTCGAAAGCCCCAACACGGAGACACGGCAATGAAGCTGAGCGACTACAAAGCGCTGACCTTTGACGTCTATGGCACGCTGATCGACTGGGAAAGCGGCATGATCGCGGCGCTGAAACCGCTGACCGACCGGGCAGGCCCTGAGCTTACGCGCGATGAGATCCTGCAGACCCATGCCTATTACGAATCGACCACGCAGGCCTGGACCCCGGCCAAGCCCTATGCCGATCTTCTGGGCGTGGTCTATCGCCGGTTGGCCGAACACTGGGGCGTGCCGGTTCGCTGGGAAGACTGCCAGGCCTATGGCGCGTCGGTGGGGCAGTGGCCGGCCTTTGACGACAGCCGCGCGGCGCTGGCCTATCTTAAGCAGCATTTCAAGCTGATCGTGCTGACCAACACCGACAATCGCAGCTTTGCGGCGTCCAACGCGCGGCTTGGGGTCACGTTTGACGGGGTCTATACCGCCGAAGACATCGGCAGCTACAAACCCGCCGCGCGCAATTTCGACTATATGCTCGACATGCTCGCGCAGCAGGGTATCGCCAAGGGCGACATTCTGCACACCGCCGAAAGCATGTTCCACGACCACGCCCCGGCCAACCGGCACGGGCTGGCCAATTGCTGGATCTATCGGCGTCATGACAAGGACGGCTTCGGCGCCACCATGACCCCCGACGAGATGCCGCGCTATGATTTCCGGTTCAACAGCATGGCTGATCTGGTCGCCACTCATCAGGCGGAAGTCGCACAGGGCTGATCCTGTGGAGATTGTCGGGGCCGCGCCGGAGGAGTGGCGCGGCCCCGATGCGCCGATCAGGCGGCAGCGGCGATGCGTCTACGCTCTTCCCTGAAGAAGAAGAGATAATAGAGCACCGGCGCCGCTACCAGCGTCAGGATCGACGCAAAGGCCAGGCCACCCATGATGGTGATCGCCATGGACACAAAGAACGCGTCCGTCAGCAGCGGCGCCATGCCCAGGATGGTCGTCGCCGCCGCCAGGATCACCGGACGCAGACGCGAGACGCAGGCGGTCACGATGGCTTCGCGCAGGGGCAGACCTTCAGCGCGAACCAGGTCGATTTCTTCGACCAGGACGATGCCGTTCTTGATCAGCATCCCCGACAGGCTGAGCAGCCCCAGAAGCGCGGTAAAGGTAAAGGGCAGCCCCGTCAGATAGAGCCCAAGCGCCACCCCGTTCACCGCCATCGGTACCAGCAGCCAGATGATCAGCGGCTGACGCAGCGCGTTGAACAGCAGGATCGAGATCAGAACCATCACCAGCAGGCTGAGCGGCAACTGCCGGTTCAGGCTTTCCTGCGCGTCGCCCGCGCTTTGCAGCTCGCCGCCCCATTCGAACCGGTAGCCCGGCGGAAGCTCCATCGCTTCGATGGCTTCGGTCACTTCGGCCTGAACCTCGGCGGCGGTGAAGCCTTCGGGAATGTCGGCTTCGACCGTGAGGGTCAGCAGACGGTTGCGGCGATGCACCAGCGTGTCCTGCGGATCCGCGCGGAAGCCTTCGATCACCTGTTCGATGGGGATCTGTTCGCCGGTGATCGGAGACGTGACCAGCGCATCATCCAGCCCGATCCGTTCCTCTGCGCTGGTGCGCGCGATGATCGGGATCAGCCGGTCGCCATCGCGATAGACCCCGGCATTGATGCCGTCGGTGGTAAAACGCAGCGCATCGGTGACATCTTCGCGGGTGATGCCGGCGGTCTGCGCCCGTTCGGTGGCGTAGATCGGGCGCACCACCAGTTCCTGTTCACGCCAGTTGGCCCGCACATGCAGCGCATTTTCGCTGACCGAATTCATGATCGCCACGGCTTCGTCGCCCAGATCCCGGAGCACCTGCGGGTCGGGCCCCGAAAAGCGCGCTTCGACCGGGTTGCTGCCACCGGGACCAAAGATCAGCCGCGTGGTGCGGAATTCACCTTCGGGGAAAAGCCCCTGACCAAAGGCGTCCAGCTCGGCCCGAAGGGCCGGGATCTGGTCGATGCTTTCGGTGCGCACGATCATGTGGCCATAGCTGGGGTTCGGTTTTTCGGCGGCATAGGTCAGCAGGAACCGCGTCGCCCCCTGGCCGACAAATGTGGTGACCGACAGGACGTCATCACGCTCGGCCAGCCAGGCTTCGACCTGGGCCAGATCGGCGCCGGTGGTTTCGATGGGCGCGCCCTGCGGCAGCTTGTAGTGCACGAAGAAAAGCGGCGTGTTGCTGTCGGGAAAGAACTGCTGCCGGATCTGCCCGAACAGCCCATAGCACACCACCGTCACCACGATCAGCGCCGGGATCACCAGCCAGCGCGCGCGCAATGCGCCGCGCAGCATGGCCGCATAGCCCCGGAAGATCGCGCCGCCATAGGGGTCATCCCCGTCTTCGGCACCCTGGACAAAAAAGTAATGCCCCAGAAGCGGCGTGACCGTGATGGCCAGGATCCACGACAGCAGCAGCGAAATCCCGATCACCGAAAAGAGCGAGAACAGGAATTCCCCCGTCGCATCGGGGCTTAGCCCGATCCCCGCAAAGGCCATGATGCCGATCACCGTCGCCCCAAGCAGCGGGATCTGCGTTTTGCTGGCGGTGTCGCTTGCGGCCTCTTGCGAATTGACGCCGCGCCGCATCGAGATCTGCATCCCTTCGGCCACCACGATGGCGTTGTCCACCAGCATCCCCATGGCGATGATCAGCGCACCCAGTGAAATGCGCTCCATCTCGATGGAAAAGACCCCCATGAAAAAGAGCGTCCCCACCACCGTCAAAAGCAGCGTGGTTCCGACGACAACCGCCGCGCGCCAGCCCATGAACAGCGCCAGAACCAGCACCACGATGGCCACGGACATGGCCAGGTTCCACAGAAAATCGGTCGATGCGGCATCGACCACCACATGCTGCTGATAGATCGGGTGCAGCTCGACTCCGGCGGGGATTTCAGACTGCAATTCGTCCAGCCGCGCATCGACGCGGCGGCCGACCTCGACGATGTTTTCGGTCGACAGCCCGGCCACGCCAAGGGTGAAGGCCTCGACCCCGTCAAAGCGGATCATGACTTCGGGGGCTTCCTTGCGGCCACGGCTGACCGACGCGATGTCGATCAGGTTCACGACCTCGCCCTTCACACCGATCTGCAGGGCGGCGATTTCATCCACCGTGCCCGACCCGTCGGGGGCCTGAATGATGGTGCGCCGCCCGTCCTGTTCGACACTGCCGCCCGATCGCAGGCTGTCGGCGCGATAGATCGCGTCGATCAGTTCGGCCGGGGACAGGTTCTGATTGGCCAGCTGCACCACGTTGGGTTCGACAAAGATCGCTTCGTCCGGCAGGCCGGCAAGTTCCACATCCGCGACCCCGTCAACGGCAAGCAGTTCGCGCCGCAGATAGGTGGCCAGATCATGGCGTTCGCTGTCGGACAGCCCGTCAGCGGTCACCGCATAAAACAGGCCAAAGACGTCACCGAACCCGTCATTCACAAAGGGCTTGCTGGCGCCTTCCGGCAGGCCGCGCGCGGCGTCGCGCACCTTGGCCCGCAGCTTGGTCCAGATTGCGGGCAGTTCGCTGCCGTCATAGGTGGAATGGACTTCGATTTCGATGGTCGACCGGCCCGGCTGGCTGATCGAGATGATCTTGTCGATCTCGCCCATCTGCTGAATGGCCGATTCCAGCGGCTCGGTCACCTCGCGCGCGACCTGCTGTGCGGACGCGCCTTCGTAGCTGGTGACGATGACCGCCTGTTTGATGGTAAAGGCCGGATCTTCAAGACGCCCGAGCGATGCAAAGCCCCAGGCCCCGCCCAGAAAACAGCCCAGAATGATCAGCCATGTGATCAGCGGATTGACGATGGAATAGCGTGCGATTCTCATGATCGGGCGGCCTTATTCGGGAAAGCCCAGGAAACGGCGGACCCGCATCCCGTCATCCAGCTGCACCAGCCCGGTTGCAACGACCTCTTGCCCGGCTTCGAGCCCATCCGTCACGGTCATGCCGCCATCGGTGTTGGGCCTGATGGTCACGGGCTGGCGCCGCAGCGTGCCCAGGTCGGGGGTGTCGGCATCGGCGTCGAAGACCAGCACCGATGTGCTGCCGTCATTGGCCACGGCAATAGCCGCACTGGGCAGCACCGGCGGCGCGGTGTCATCCATCACGCGCGCCCGCACCCGTGCCGATGCGCCCGGCAGCAGCACAAGGTCCGGCGGAGGCGTCATGCCCAGCGTGACCTTGTAGGTCTGACCGATCTCCGAGCTTTCGGCGCGGAATTCGCGGATCTCGACCGGAAAGCTGCCATCGGTGGCCGGAAATTCGACGACGATCTCAAGATTGGCGTTGTTGCCGGTGCGTTGGAACAGCACCTCGGGAACGTCGACTTCGATCCGCAGGTCGGACATGTCATGCAGCGTGACCACGGGCTGGCCGGGGCTGACGGTGGTGAAATTGGCCACCAGACGTTCGGCCACCAGCGCGTCAAAGGGGGCGCTGATCGTGGCGTGGCGCAGGTCAAAGCGTGCGTTGCGCAGCGCCACATCGGCCAGGGCCGCCGCGGTTTCGGCGTCTTCGCGGGCCACCCGGCTGATGGTGCTGCTGCTCAGCTGGTCATAGCGGCGCAGGGTCCGGTCGGCCTGGGCCTTTTGCAGTTCGGCCTGTTCCAGCCCCAGCTCAAAGGGTTCAAGATCAAGCTGGCCGACCAGGGTTCCGGCGGGCACGACTTCGCCCTGGGTGACGGGCAGCGTCAGAACCTGACCGCCGACCTGAAACGCGAGGTTGACGGTTTCCTTGGCCACGACCCGGCCAAAGAACACCCGTTCGGGCAGCACCCCGGTGGGGGTGACGGTCAGAAGCTTGACAGGCTGCGGCGGGTCATCCTGCGCCATCAGGCCAGAGGTGCCGATCAGCAGCACAAGCAGGGGAACAAGAAACAGACGGGCGAACATGGGGCAGCCTCGATAGGTTGACAGATCCGGCCTTACTTAAACCGAACAGTTCAGTTTGGCTAGATGATAAACATCGGTGTTTTCGCCCGGATGGGCGGAGGTAAAGACCGCTGGGCAGGGTTGTGGTCAGGCGGGTGTTCTGGCCGCAAGATCGCCGCGCGGTTGTTGTATTCTGGGTGGTGGCGTTTTTTTTGTCTTGCTTGATCTCGTATGAGGCACTTGTAAGCTGTGCGGCTTTTTGGGAATGAAGATCCGGTTGTATATCGGGGCAATTTCACGCTGCGACTTGATCTTGGTCTGGAATTGCTCCAATGAGTAGCATGCTGTCATAGTCGCCATTGGCATGCCCGTGTTTGGGGTTGATCGTTGAAAATATTCGTGAAAACAGGCGCGGACCGGCTTATGAAATTTTGGGCTGGATTTTCTTTGGTGTTGGTTGGGGGTATGGTTTTGTGTTGATATCATACGCGCAGAATTCTGAAGATATTATGCTGTGGCGGGCGCTCGGTAATTTGCAAGCTGGTTTCTACATTGATGTCGGCGCGTGGTCGCCTGATCACGACAGCGTGACGAAACTGTTCTACAAGGCGGGCTGGTGCGGCATAAATGTCGAGCCGCTGCCGCGCATGCTGGCGCAACTGCGCAAGGCCAGGCCCAATGATACCAATCTGGGCGTCGCGCTGTCAGATGCCGAAGGGGCGCAATCGCTGTTCAACATCGGGGATAGCGGCCTGTCGACTCTGAGTGAAGATCTCGCGGACTCGGCCGAAGGCGCATTTGGTGCCCGTGAAGAGATCTCGGTGCCTGTTACCACCCTTGCGCAAATTTGGGACGACCACGTGCCCGAGGGCCAGCCGGTTCATTTTCTCAAGATCGACGTGGAAGGCCTGGAAGAGCGGGTCATTCGCGGCGCGGATTGGGAAAGGCACCGTCCTTGGATAGTCGTTGTCGAAGCCACTGTGCCGATGACACAAATTCCGAACCATGAAGCTTGGGAGCCAGCGCTGCTTGAGGCGGGCTACGGGTTTGTCTGGTTCGACGGGCTCAACCGTTACTATGTGGCGAACGAGCACCCTGAACTGGTGCAGGCCTTTGATGCGCCGCCCAACCTATTCGATGAGGCTCGACCAGCGCGTGAGGTTGACCTTGCGGCTCGGCTGGATGCTGCCGAACTTCGGCTCAGACAAGAAGAGGCGCGGGCTCAGATGATGGAATCCACAGCGCAACAAGTCCGGCAAGAGTTGATTGCCGCAGGCGCCGAGGCGATGGCGGACCTGCGCAAACAAATGGCAGAGCTGTCGGCTCGCCAAGACGATCTTCTGTCGGAGTTCGCCGAGCAGAAGAAGGTCGCCCTGCATGATTTTGCAGAGGCGTCCAAGGCTTCTCTTGCTGCGTGTGACAAGGCGACGCGGCAGCAAAAGGTGCAACTGGACGAGCTTGACGAAATTTCAAAGCGTCTGACGGGTTCCGAGTCGGAAACGCGCGCGCAGATAAGTGATCATGCGCGGGACCTTGAGGCCCTGGTCAATGCTCATTTCCAACGTCATGAGCCGGTTCTGTCGGCGGTCGCGTGGATCTGCGAGCCGTTATGGGTGCGGATGACGTTCCGCCCGTCGGGCCGCCCCAAAACAGCGGTGCGCCGGCTGTTGTTCCACAGCAGCGGTAAGCCGCGAAGCTTGTTCCGCTCATTGGTCTTGCGGGCCGATGGCCGTCCTCACCGGCCATTTCGCCAGTGGATGCAAAGTGCCGAATATCAGAGCCTGAGGCACGCGGTCCCGATCGGTGCGGGCGCTCAGGGAGAGGCCGGTGCCGGGGCTCGGCCGCTTTGGATCCGGATCGCCTTTCGCCCTTCCGGGAAACCCAAAAAGGCGGTGCGGCGACTGTTGTTTCACACCAGCGGCAAGCCGCGTTCGATGTTCCGGCCCTTGATCCTGCATCCTGATGGCCGTCCCCACAGCCCGTTCCGGCGCTGGCTGACAAGTACCGACTATCAGTACCTGCGGGATGCCGTGGAGCTGCCCGCTGAGGTATTCCGCGAGGCTCGGGCCGAACTGAATTCAGCGACAGGGGGCGGGGTGGATCGGCTGCCGGGCCTCAGTCCGCAGGCGAACCGTGTTTCGAAACGCCTCGCTGCGATGCGGGCAGCTGCCGAGCGCAGAAGGTAACAGAAGATGCGAATACTCATTGATCTTCAGGCTTTGCAGTCGCCACCGAATGGCAACAGGGGCATTGGGCGCTATACGTCTGCTCTGGTGACGCATATGCTGAGTGGCGCGGAGGATGAGGACGAGTTCATCCTGCTTCTGAATGGGGCTGTGGGTGGGCAGACTGACGTGTTGCGCAGGACATTCGCGGTGGGTCTGCCAAATGTTGAGTGGCGTGTCTGGACCGCGCCGACCCCGTCGCAGCGTTTGCAGACCGCCGAAGCGATCCGGGCCGCCGTCATAGCGGATTGTTGTCCTGATGTAGTCTTGCTGACTAGCCTGTTCGAAGGTTTTGGAGACGACTGTGTGACGCAGGTGACTGACTGCCCGACAGTGGTCGTTCTCTACGATCTGATCCCTTACATCTTTCAGGACCCATATCTTGAAAACGATGCGCTTAGAGAATGGTATCTTGATAAGATAGAATTGCTGAAGCAATCAGCGCATCTACTTGCAATATCCGAAGCGTCGGCGCGCGACGCCGTGAAATACCTGGGGCTCTTGGATAATCAGGTCACAAATATCGGATCTGATGTGGATGCTCGTTTCGCGCCACATAAAGTCGATCTTCCGAGGTGCAGGCAAATTGAATCCGAACTCGGTTTGGTCCGACCCTTTTTGATGTATACGGGTGGCATAGATCACCGAAAGAATATCGAAGGTCTGATCAGTGCTTTTGCAAAATTGCCTGCAGGGGTGATTGCGAAACATCAGCTTGCAATTGTGTGTAGCATCCGCGACTCGGATCGGACACGCCTCGCTGACCAGATGAAGGCCGAAGGTCTGCCGGATGACAGTGTTGTCTTTACGGGCTTTGTCAGCGACCAGATGCTGCTGGACCTATACAACATCTGCAGGGCTTTTGTCTTCCCGAGTTGGTATGAAGGCTTTGGATTGCCCGCGCTTGAGGCGATGCGGTGCGGAGCGGCGGTAATCGGGTCGAATGTTTCGAGCTTGCCCGAAGTCATCGGTCGGGACGACGCGCTATTCGACCCGCGTTCTGTAGACGAGATGGCCGGGATGATTGAAAGGGTTCTGACAGATGATGCGTTTCGTCAGGACCTGCAGAAGCACGCTCCGATACAGGCAGCCAAGTTCGATTGGGCGGACGCAGCGCGCCGCACGTTGCAGGTTCTGCACGAGGTAGGGCGCCCCGCGCACAAGGAAAAAAGCGATGCTGCGGCGAACGCCAAAAAACCGCGCTTGGCGATGGTTTCGCCTCTTCCTCCGGCGGCCAGTGGTATCAGTTTTTATACCGCTGAACTGCTGCCGACTTTGCAGGACTATTACGACATAGAGCTTGTCGTTGATCAAAAGGATGCGCCTGATCCTGCGGCGGTCGCAGGTCTGCCGCTGCGCAGCATCGACTGGTTCCGCGATCATGCGCACGAGTTTGACCGGGTGGTCTATCAGTTCGGCAACTCGGACTTTCACGCGCATATGTTCGATCTGATCGAAGAGGTGCCGGGCGTCACGGTTTTGCACGATTTTTTCCTGTCGGGTATCGAAGCGCATATGGACCCGGTTGCCTTTACCAGTACCCTTTTCAAGGCGCATGGCTATCCAGCCATGATGGATCGGTACAAACCGCCATCGGGGCTGAGCGGAATTGACAACTGCACCTGGAACTGGCCCGTCAATCAACGTGCGTTGCAGTCGGCGCTTGGCGTGATCGTGCATTCCGAATACGCCCGATCCCTGGGCAGACGATATTATGCTCGGGAATTCGCTGACAATTGGTCGGTCATACCACTTCTTCGGCTCCCGGCGGAATTGACGGACAAGGCGAAAGGCGATGCGCGTGCACGGCTCGGGATCAAGGATGACGACATTCTGATCTGCAGTTTTGGTCATGTCAGCCCCCTCAAACGGCCCCGCAAGCTGGTCGAGGGGCTTTTGCAGTCCCGCGCCGCTAAGAACGCAAATGTGCGCCTTGTCTTTGTCGGTGCCGGCAACGAACACGGTGATCGGGTGATGTCAGATCTGGAAGGATCGCCGTTAAAGGACCGGGTCCAGGTGACCGGTTGGGCGCCCGGTGACCTCTACGGTGATTATCTGCTGGCCGCCGATTTTGCCGTGCAGCTTCGCGCCAAATCCCGTGGCGAAACATCTGCTGCGGTGCTGGATTGCCAGAACCATGGGCTCGCAACCATCGTCAACGCGCATGGCGGCCTTGCCGAGTTGCCGGAAGACACGGTTCTGCATGTTCCGGACCGGTTCAGTGCCGAAGAACTGGCCGAGGCGATTGACCGTCTGGTCGAAGACGAAAACCTGCGCCGCCAGATTGGTGGTGCGGCCAGAGCCCTGGTTCTGCAGGAGCACGCCCCCGAGGTCTGTGGCGCAGCCTATTTCCAAGCAATCGAAGCGAGCTATCGGCGGCATCAGGGCGCCAAGGTCGATCTGTATCGCCGGTTGGTCGAACTGGGCCGTGACGCGGGCGCGTCGGCAGATGTCGCGCAGGCCGTGGCTGACAGTCTGCCACCTCTGACACGGCGCAAGCAGCTCTTTGTGGATGTTAGCGAACTTGCACGGGCGGATGCGAATACCGGCATTCAGCGTGTGGTCAAATCCGTCTTGTTGCAGTGGCTCAAGACCCCGCCCGTTGGTTGGAGGGTCGAACCGGTCTATGCAGATCCTGCTGCGGGCCGCTACCGGTATGCACAGCGTTTCACCTGCGGGTTTCTGGGCATCCCCGACGATTGGGCCGAAGATGCGCTTGTCGACTATTGGGAAGGGGATCATTTCGTCGGTCTGGATCTGGCGCCACATGCGGTTTCCAGGCTTACTGATGGTCTGCATCAGATGGCGGCGGCGGGGGTCGAGATCAGTTTTGTTGTTTATGATCTGCTGCCCATTCTGGTGCCTCAGCATTTTCACGGGCCGACAACAGAGTTTGCCAGGTGGTTCGATTGCGCGTCACTTGGTCACCGGCTGATCTGTATTTCGCGATCGGTCGCGTCGGAGGTCGAAACCCGTCTGGCAGAGCACCCGCCCGCCAACGGTCTCATCCCCGAGATCGGCTGGTTCCATCTGGGTGCCGATTTTACGGGGGCCAAGACCATACCGACGGACGATCAGATTGCAGGGTTGCAATCGATCCTGTCCGAAGGCCGCCCGAGTTTTCTGATGGTTGGTACGGTCGAGCCGCGCAAAGGGCATGCCTTTGCCCTGGACGCCTTTGAAAAACTCTGGGCCGATGGGCAGGATGTCAATCTGGTCATTCTCGGCAAGGTCGGGTGGAGCAACAAAGAGCTGTGCGAACGGCTGGACAGCCACCCCGAACGGGACCGGCGCCTGTTTGTATTGAATTCGGCCTCCGATGGAGAGCTGGAACATCTTTACCGCTCGTGTGCGTGCCTGATTGCCGCAAGCGAAGCAGAAGGGTTTGGCCTGCCCCTGATCGAGGCGGCGCATTACGACTTGCCCATCCTGGCGCGTGACATCCCCGTTTTCCGCGAAGTCGGCGGTGAATTTGCCGCCTTCTTCGATGGGTCTTCATCTGACAATCTGGCGACAGCGGTGCTAGACTGGCTGTCGCGCGCCAAGGCCGGGAAGGGGATCAAATCCACAGGCATGCCGTATCTCAGCTGGAAAGAAAGCAGCAAGCAGCTTGCCCGCGCGCTGGATTTGGGGCGCACGTGACACGGGATCTGACAGGACCTGTTGCGTCGCGCGTTGCAACCTGTGCAGAGAGATTATGAAAATCGCCGACAGGGTGGCGTTTTCAGTCAAAGCCCTGTCCTAAACAGTGCAATTGCCGTAGGCACCGCCTTGGCATCGTAGAATACGAAATTTGGAGGCCGAAATGGCGAAAACAGCGATCATCACGGGTATTACCGGGCAGGATGGCGCCTATCTGACTGAGCTTCTGCTTGAAAAGGGGTACCGCGTTATCGGAACTTTTCGGCGTGTCGTTTCAACCAATTTCTGGCGGATCGAAAGCCTCGGGGTTCGCAATCACCCCAATCTCGAGTTGCACGAGATGGATCTTACCGACATGGGTGCGATGATCCGTTTGATTGAACGCACGCAGCCCGATGAAATCTACAACCTCGCCGCGCAGAGTTTTGTGGGTATTTCGTTTGATCAGCCGCAGACAACCGCGCAGATCACGGGGATTGGTGCGCTCAACTTGCTGGAAGCCATTCGCATCGTGAATCCCAAGATCCGCTTTTACCAAGCGTCGACCTCCGAAATGTTCGGCAAGGTTCAGGCAATCCCGCAGACCGAAGATACCCCGTTCTGGCCCCGGTCTCCTTATGGTGTGGCCAAGCTCTATGCCCATTGGATGACGATCAACTATCGGGAAAGCTACGATATTTTCGGATCGTCTGGCATCTTGTTCAACCACGAAAGCCCGCTGCGCGGTCTTGAATTCGTGACGCGCAAGATCAGCGACGGCGTGGCCAAGGTCAAACAGGGCAAGCTTGAGTGTCTCGAACTGGGCAATCTTGATGCCAAACGTGACTGGGGGTTTGCCAAGGAATATGTGGATGGCATGTGGCGGATGCTTCAGGCCGATACGCCCGACACCTATGTCCTGGCGACAAACCGCACCGAAACGGTGCGCGACTTCGTGTCGATGGCCTTCAAGGCGGCCGGGATCGAAGTGCGGTTTGAAGGTCGTGATGCCGACGAGGTCGGCGTGGATAGCGAGACCAACCGGACTGTGGTCCGGATCAGCCCGAAATACTATCGCCCGGCTGAGGTTGACCTGCTGATCGGCGATGCGACCAAAGCTAAGACCGAACTTGGCTGGGAGCCGAAGACTTCGCTTGAAGAGCTCTGCCGCCTGATGGTGGAAGCGGACCTCGAACGCAATGCCAAGGGGATGGTATACTGATGTCTTCAGGTCGGCGCGTCTTGGTCACGGGTCGCTACGGGTTTACCGGGCGATTCGTCGCAGAAGAGCTTGCGCGTTCAGGATGGGAGGTCTGGGGCATCGGCACACATGCGCCTGCTGAGGCCGACCCGCAGTTTCGTACCGCAGATCTGACGGACGCCGCGGCGCTGGCGGATGCCGTTGCCGATATTCGCCCCGATGCCGTGGTGCACCTTGGCGCGATTGCGTTTGTGGCTCATGGGAACGCGTCTGATTTCTACCAGGTCAACGTGATCGGAACGCGCAATCTTTTGGGCGTTCTGGCCGATGGTGGGTATGGTCAGCATGGCATTGTTCTGGCCAGCAGCGCCAACATCTATGGCAATTCTCTGCGCAGCCCGATTTCTGAAACTGCTGATCCGGCGCCCACCAATGACTATGCCGTATCGAAGTTGTCGATGGAACTGGTGGCCCGGCTCTTCATGGACCGGTTGCCGATCATCGTAACACGGCCGTTCAACTATACGGGGCGTGGCCAGGACGAGAAATTCCTTCTGCCCAAGATCGTATCTCATTTCCGGGCCCGAGCACCGCGGATCGAACTTGGGAACATCGATGTGGCACGCGATTTTTCGGATGTTCGCGATGTCGCCAAAGCGTATCGCAGTCTTCTGGATGCCGCTCCGTCGGGGGAAACCGTCAACATATGCTCGGGTCGGGCCACGGCGCTTCAGGACGTCATTGCCATGTGCCGCACGGCTACTGGCCATGACATCGAGGTTGCGGTCAATCCCGCCTTTGTCCGGTCAGGCGAGATCAAGACTCTGAACGGGGATTCATCACGGCTTGAAAAGCTGGTCGGGCGGTTCGAGCGTCACGAGCTAATAGATACTCTGCGCTGGATGCTTGATGCCTGATCTGGAGGCCGTCCCGGCCTCTATGTTGTGTCTGTCGTCAGTTGGGGAGAGTTGACGTGGCGTAGACTGGCGCAGCCCCTTGCAGTCCCTTGACAGAAGGGGTCGTTCGCCGTGTCGTAGGGGAAGGTGCGTAGCGGGCGCGCCCTGATAGGAGGTCAGGGCACATCATCCGCGGGCACCCGCTCTGCCATCGCAGACGCGAGAGGAGGAAATCGAATATCGGTTTCGCGGTCCCAGAGGGCCGGGCGCAAAATGCGCCACTAACGGTCAGGCCATCAACAAGGCCACCGCCGCGATGCCGCAACCAGCCCCATCAGGGGCGATCATGTCTAGGGAGGAGACACTGATCATGGCGATCACATCGCGGGCCAAGCGCCCCATCATCCCAAGGTAGCTGTCTGATCCGCCGGGCTTTGGCCCGGCCCATCACGATGGCCTGCGCCCGCATGTCCTGCGGGCGGGGCCCTGACAGTTGAACCGACGGAGAAAACCAACCATGGCCTTGTTCCTGGTGAACGTGCTGGACGGTCTTGTGACAGGGTTGCTCCTGTTCATGCTGTGCAGCGGACTGACGCTCATTTTTTCAATGATGGGCGTTCTGAATTTCGCACATGCGAGCTTTTACATGCTGGGCGCCTATTTTGCCTATCAGATCAGCCTGGTGACGGGCTTCTGGATGGGGCTGATCGTGGCGCCGGTGATCGTGGGCGTGCTGGGCGCGCTGATCGAACGATACGGGCTCAGGCGCGTGCACAAGTTCGGCCATGTGCCCGAGCTGATCTTTACCTTTGGCCTGGCGCTGCTGATCGAAGAAACGGTGCAGTTCTTCTGGGGCAAAAGCCAGCTGCCCTTTTCGGCGCCCGAGGCGCTGGATTTCCCGGCCTTCGCAATCGCGGGCAACACGTTCCCGGCCTATAAACTGTTCATGATCTTCGTGGCCATGGGGATCTTTCTGGCGCTGCTTTACATCCTCACCCGGACGCGCATCGGCATGACCATTCAGGCCGCGCTGAGCTATCCCGAAACCGTGCAGAACCTGGGCCACAACGTGCCGCTGGTGTTCATGGGCGTCTTTGGCGTGGGCACCGCGATGGCGGGGCTGGCCGGGGTGATCGCGGGGCCGGTGCTGGGGGTGTTCCCCGGCATGGCGGTCCAGTTGGGATCCATCGTCTTTGTCACCATCGTGATCGGCGGGCTTGGGTCGCTCTGGGGCGCGCTGGTGGCGTCGCTGATCATCGGCTGGCTGCAGACCTTTGCGGCGGCCTATAATCTGACGGCCGAACAGGTGCTGACCTGGATGGGCTTTACCAAGCCCGAGATGATCTGGGATCACCCGCTGCAGGATCTGTGGAACCTGACCCTGCCGCAACTGGGGCCGATCCTGCCCTATCTGCTGATGATCCTGATCCTGGTCTTCCGACCGTCGGGCCTGCTGGGGAACCGTGAAACATGACCATTGCTTCCAAAACCCCGCTGACGGCGGGAAGCACGCGGCTGATTTCGCTCAGTTCGGTGATGCCATGGGCGTTTGCGGCACTCTTCCTGATGTGCCTGCCGCTGGTGTTCCAGTCGAATTCGGCGCTGACCATCATGAACCAGATGGCGATCACGATCGTCTTTGCGCTGAGCTACAACATGCTTCTGGGGCAGGGGGGCATGCTGTCCTTTGGCCACGCGGTCTATATGGGGCTGGGCGGCTTCTTTGCCATGCATGTGATGAACTGGGTTGAAGACGGCCTGTGGCTGCCGCTGCCGCTGCTGCCCATCGTGGGTGGGCTGTTCGGGCTGCTGTTTGCCTTTCTGATCGGATCCTTTTCCACGCGCCGTGCAGGCACCACCTTTGCGATGATCTCGCTGGGTGTGGGTGAGCTGATCGCGGCCTGCTCGATCATCATCGTGGTGTTCTTTGGCGGCGAAGAAGGCGTCTCGGGCGACCGCACCATGGGTCCTCCGGTTTTTGGCTATGAATTCCTGTCGCAGCTTGAGGTCTATTACCTGACGGCGGCCTGGCTGCTGCTTGCAGCGCTGCTGATGTTCCTGTTTTCGCGCACGCCCATCGGGCGCATCGCCAATGCGGTGCGTGACAACGAAGAGCGGGCCGAATTCCTGGGCTATTCGCAGCGCAAGGTGCGGTGGATTTCGTTCTGCTTCTCGGGCTTCTTTGCCGGGGTGGCGGGGTCGCTCTTTGCGATCAATTTCGAAATCCTGACCGAAGAGAACCTGAACCTCGCGACCTCGGGCACGATCCTTCTGGTGACCTTCATCGGCGGGGCGGGCTTTTTTGTGGGGCCGATCATCGGGGCGGTGGTGTTCACGCTGCTGCAGACGGTGCTGGGCCTGCATACCGAGCTTTGGGCGCTTTATCTGGGGATCCTGTTCGTGTCCTGCGTGATGTTCTTTCCGGGCGGGTTTGCGGGGCTGATCGCGATGCACCGCAGGCCGCTGGCCCTGGGCAAGATGCATCTGCTGGTCCGGCCCTATCTCAAGGTGGCGATCCCGGCAGCGACATCGGTTCTGTCGCTGGCCGCCCTGCTTGAGATCCTGCATCACAAACGCCATTCCTATGGCGATGACCACGCCATGTCCCTTTACGGGATCGCATTTGATGCAGGTGGCATGGGGTCGGTTCTGGTGACACTGGCCATTGCAGCGCTGTCGCTGTTTCTGGTGTCGCGCATCCTGCCCGAAATCAAAGCCGCCTGGGACGAAGCCAATCACGCCGGAGGTGCCGCATGAGCGTTCCAGCCATCTCATTGACCGATCTGCACAAGCAGTTCGGCCTGGCCAAGATCATCCAGGGGGTCAATCTGGACATCGCACGTGGCGAACGCCATGCGATCATCGGGCCCAACGGGGCGGGCAAATCCACCCTGTTCAACCTGATCACCGGCCGGTTCTTTCCCACCTCGGGCGAGGTGCGCCTGCACGGTGACACGATCAGCGGGCTGCAGCCTTACGAGATCAACCGCCGCGGGCTCAGCCGGTCGTTCCAGATCACCAACATCTTTCCCAACATGACGGTGTTCGAAAACATCCGCTGCGGGCTGCTGTGGACCATGGGGTATCGCTATTCGTTCTGGCACATGATCGGGCGGCAGCGCGATGTGACCGAACGCGCGGACGAGATCCTGGAACAGATCAACCTGTCGTCGCGGCGCGATCTGCTGGCGGGCACGCTGGCCTATGCCGAGCAACGCGCGCTTGAGATCGGGATCACCATTGCCGGCGGGGCCGACATCATCCTGCTCGATGAACCCTGCGCCGGGATGAGCCATTCCGAAACCGATCTGATCGTCGATCTGATCCGCAAGGTGACCGAAGACAAGACGCTTCTGATCGTGGAACATGACATGGGTGTGGTCTTTGATCTGGCCGACCGGATTTCGGTGCTGGTCTATGGCGAGATCATCGAAAGCGACATTCCCGACCGGGTGCGCGCATCGGCCAAGGTCAAAGAGGCCTATCTGGGCACAACCCTCGAAGAGGAGGCGGTGTGATGCTCGAAGTCACGGATCTGCACGCCTATTACGGCAAAAGCCACATTCTGCAGGGCGTCAACATGACGGTCGGCGAAGGCGAAATCGTGTCGCTTCTGGGACGCAACGGGGTTGGCCGCTCGACCACCTGCAAGGCCATCATCGGCGAAGTCGCCCCGGTGGGCTCCATCCGCTTTCGCGGTCAGGAAATCGCCGGGCGCAAAAGCTTTGAGATCGCCAAATCGGGCATCGGCTATGTGCCCGAAAACCGCGACATCTTTCCGGGGCTGACCACGCGACAGAACCTGATCCTGGGCATCAAGCCGGGCCAGCGCGATGGCGACGGGCGCTGGTGCATCGAAGACATGTTCGACATGTTCCCCAACCTGCGGGCGCGGGCGGATGTGGACGCGTCGCTGATGTCGGGGGGCGAAAAGCAGATGCTGACGATCTGCCGGGCGCTGATGGGGGATCCCGATTTCATCATGATCGACGAACCCACCGAAGGGCTGGCGCCCAAGATCGTGGAGCAGGTGGGGGATCTCTTGGTGCAGATCGCCGAACGGGGCGTGTCGATCCTGCTGGTGGAACAGAAGCTGACGATCGCCATGCGCGTGACCAACCGGGTCTATGTGATGGGCCATGGGCATATGGTGTTCGACGGCTCGCCTCAGGATCTGATGAAGGATGACGCGATCCGCCGCGAATGGCTCGAGGTGTGATCGTTTTCCCCGCCCTCGTACCTGCCGGTGCGGGGGCGGGTCCGTGGAAACGCAAAGGGGCTGCCGGATGATCCGTGTTCCCAAACCGATGCGATACGAACCGCCCCCCGCCTGACGACCGGGACAGGACAATCGTATCTTTCGGACAGGATCAGAACAGGAGCGGACAGATGACACGTGCCCCCAATATCGTGGTCGTGATGGCCGACCAGCTTGCCCCGCAGTTCTGCGGCGCCTACGGCCACCCGGTGGCCCACACCCCGCATATGGATGCGCTCGCCGCGCGCGGCATGCGCTTTGATGCGGCCTATTGCAATTCGCCGCTTTGTGCTCCGTCGCGCTTTGCCTTCATGTCGGGCCAGCTGATCAGTCGCATTGCGGCCTATGACAATGCCTCGGAATTCCCGGCCAGCGTGCCGACCTTTGCCCATTACCTGCAGGCGCTTGGCTATCGCACCGCGCTGTCGGGCAAGATGCATTTTGTCGGGCCCGACCAGAAGCACGGGTTTCAGGACCGCGTGACCACCGACATCTACCCGTCCGATTTTGCCTGGACCCCCGATTGGGAAGCCCCGGACGAGCGCATCGACAAGTGGTATCACAACATGCAGACGGTGCGCGAAAGCGGCGTCGCCGTGGCCACGTTTCAGACCGACTATGATGACGAGGTCGGCTTTGCCGCGCGCCGCTGGCTGATCGACCGGGGCCGCGACCGGGCGCAGGGCGGGGATTCGCCCTTTGCGCTGGTGGCCAGTTTCATCCACCCCCATGACCCATACGTGGCCAAGCCCGAATGGTGGGATCTGTATTCCGACGATGACATCGACATGCCCCGACATGTGCGCAGCCCCGACGCACAGGATCCGTTTTCGCGCCGGGTCATGGACGGGATCGAAGCAAGCGTGGTGACGCTCAGCGATGCCGAAATCCGCCGCGCCCGCCGCGCCTATCTGGCCAATGTGAGCTATTTCGACAGCAAGCTGGGCGAGATCGTGCAGACCCTGGTCGAAATCGGAGAGCTGGACAACACCATCGTCATCGTCACGGCCGATCACGGCGACATGCTGGGGGATCGCGGGTTGTGGTACAAGATGACCTTTTTCGAACACTCGGCCCGTGTACCTCTGATCATGGCGGGTCCGGGGGTCGTGCAGGGAAACACGGCGCAGGCCTGTTCGCTGGTGGATCTGCTGCCCAGCTTTCTTGACATTGCCGGGGGCGATCCCGGTCTGCTGGGGGCGCCGGTGGATGGGCGCAGCCTGATGCCGCTGGCGCGCGGGCAGGCCGATCCGGTGGATCTGGCCATCGGCGAATACTGCGCAGAGATGACCCCCTGGCCCGTGTTCATGATCCGGCGCGGGGCGTTGAAATATATCCATTGCGATGTGGACCCACCGCAGCTGTTTGATCTGTCACGCGACCCCGACGAACAGGTCAACCGCGCCCGCGATCCTGCCTATGCCACCGCCGCTGCCGACTTTGCCGCCGAGGTGGCCCGCCGGTGGGACAGCGCACGCCTGCGCGCCGATGTCATCGCCACCCAGAAAGCCCGCCGCGCCCTGCATGCGGCGATGGAGGCAGGCGCCGGTGAGCATTGGGATTACAACCCGCCATCGGATGCGAGCCAGCAATATGTGCGCAACCACATGGACTGGACCGAGGCCGCCGACCGATACCGGTTTCCGCCGCTCAGTCGGGGGACGTGACGGCGGCGGTCGCGATCATTTCGACCTTGAGCACATCACGCGCCAGCCGCGCTTCGCCGCAGGCGCGCGCCGGGGCGTGGCCTGCGGGCACCCAGGCATCCCAGACCGCGTTCATTGCGGCAAAGTCATCCATATCGGCCAGCCAGATGGTGACCTGCAGCAGGTCTTCCTTGCGCGATCCGGCCTTGGCCAGCAGCGCTTCGATCCGCGACAGGCAATCGCGGGTCTGCTCGGCCACGGTGTCGCCGCTGCCGACCTGACCGCACAGATAGACGGTGTCGTTATGGATGACGATCTTGCTCATGCGGGGGCCGGTGTCGATGCGGGTGATGGTCATGGCGGTGTTCCCTTGGGGTGTGATCAGGCGGAATAGAGATCGCGATAGCGGTCGCGCAGGATGTTTTTCTGCACCTTGCCCATGGTGTTGCGGGGCAGGGCGTCGATCACGATCAGCTGGCGGGGGTGCTTGAACCGGGCCAGCTGATCGCCGATGGCATCCATGATGGCCTGTGTGTCGGGGCTGGCCCCGGCTTCGGCCACCAGAATGCCCAGCACGGTTTCTCCGAAATCGGGATGCGGCACACCGATCACGGCGCTTTCCAGCACGCCGGGCTGGGCGTCGAGCGCCAGTTCGATTTCCTTGGGATAGATATTGTACCCGCCCGAGATGATCAGATCCTTGTTGCGACCCACGATGTGGACATAGCCGTCTTCATCCACGCGCCCCAGATCGCCGGTGATGAAAAACCCGTCGGCGCGCAGTTCGGCGGCGGTCTTTTCTGGCATCTGCCAGTATCCCTGAAACACGTTGCGCCCGCGCACCTCGATCTGGCCGATCTCTCCGCGTGGCAGGGGCACGCCGGTGTCGGCATCGGTGATTTTCAGCTCGACCCCCGGCAGCGGGAACCCCACCGTGCCCGCGCGGCGGTCGCCGTCATAGGGGTTTGAGGTGTTCATGTTGGTTTCGGTCATCCCATAGCGTTCGAGGATGCGGTGGCCGGTACGCTCTTCAAAGCGAAGATGGGTTTCGGCCAGCAGCGGCGCCGAGCCCGAAATGAACAGCCGCATGTGCCGCGCCAGATCGCCGGTAAAGCGCGCATCATCCAGCAGCCTTGTATAGAAGGTCGGCACCCCCATCATCGACGTGGCACCGGGCAGCGCGGCCAACACCGCATCGGTGTCGAATTTCGGCAGAAAGATCATCGACCCGCCCGCCAGCAGCGTGATGTTGGTGGCCACAAAAAGCCCATGGGTGTGAAAGATCGGCAGCGCGTGCAGCAGCACATCGTCGGATGTGAAACGCCATTCTTCGACGAGCGTTTCGGCATTCGACAACAGGTTGTTCTGGGTCAACATCGCGCCCTTGGACCGGCCCGTGGTGCCCGATGTGTAGAGGAATGCCGCCAAATCCTCGCCGTCCCGATCGACTGTGTCGAAACTGATAGGCATAACCGATGCCTTTTCCATCAGGCTACCGCTGCCATCCGCGTTCAGGGTCTCTACGCGCGCGCTCAGTTGCGCGCCAATGGGGGCAAGTTTCTCTTCACTTTTGGCGTCACAGACAATCAGCGAGGCACCGCTGTTTTCAATAAAGTAGGTCAGCTCATCGACGGTATAGGCGGTATTCAAGGGTAAAAACACCAGGCCGGCCTGCGCGCAGGCGGCATAGAGGGCCAGCGCTTCT
>JAOXSC010000068.1 GCA_025800215.1 Marinibacterium sp. | reverse complement strand
GAACGGGTCGGGCGACTATGTCACACAGGCCCCCACACCGGGTGAAAACAACGCCCCCGGCGTGACCGCACCGCCCGCGACCGGTCTCAACGAGATTGTCGTCAGCACCACCGGCACCGATTTCGAATTTGTCGAACTGTTCGGCGAAGCGGGCGCATCGCTGGACGGGATCGCCCTGCTGCAGATCGACGGCGACGGCGATGTGCGCAGCGTTCTGGATTTCAGCGGGCAGAGCTTTGGCGATAACGGATTTTTCCTGGCGGCCAGCGCACAGGCCGAACAGACCTTTGGCGTCACCGCAAACCAGTCGTTCAACAACAACACGTTCCAGAACAGCTCGGGCACCTATCTGCTGGTCGAAGGCTATGACGGCAACCTGAACCTGTTCGACGATCTGGACACCAATGATGACGGCGTGCTGGATGTGTTCAACTTCTCGGGCATTCTGGATGCGGTAGCACTGATCGACGACGACAACCCGATGACCTATGCCGGCGCCCCGGTGGTTGGCCCCGACGGGGTCTTCCTGGCGCCCGGCGCCTTCCGCAGCACCGACCGCACCGGTGACTGGGAAATCGGATCCTTCGGTGACAGTTCGGTCTATACGCCAACACCGGGCAGCGCGGCACCGACCGTCGATCTGGTCATCAACGAGGTCGATGCCGACCAGACCAGCACCGACAGCGCCGAATTCATCGAGCTTTACGATGGCGGCATCGGCAACGCGTCGCTGGATGGCTATGTGGTTGTGCTGTTCAACGGCAATGGCGATGCGCGGTATGACGTGATCGATCTGGATGGCTATTCCACCGATGCCAACGGCTATTTCGTCATCGGGTCGTCCAATGTGACCAATGTGGATCTTGTGGAGTTCACCACCAACGGGCTGCAGAACGGGGCCGATGCGGTGGCGCTCTACAAGGTCGACGACTTTGCCGGGACGGGGGCGACCACCGAAAACCTCGTGGATGCCATTGTCTATGACACCAATGACGCCGATGACACCGGGCTGCTGAGCGCACTTGGGCTGAGCACCCAGTACAACGAAGACGCCAACGGCAACAAAGACACCGAGTCGCTGTCGCGCGTGCCCAACGGGTCAGGCGACTTTGTGGCTCAGGCGCCGACACCGGGCGCGGAAAACGGCGGCGATGGCGGCGGCGACGGCGACGGCGGCGGCGATCCCGTCGACCCGTCTGAGCCCACGCTGATCAGCACCATCCAGGGCAGCGGCGCCGCATCGTCCCTGGTCGGTCAGACCGTCACCGTGCGCGCCATCGTCGTGGGTGATTTCCAGACCGGCGATGCCGATGACAGCCGCGACCTGCGCGGGTTCTACCTGCAGGAAGAGGACGCGGACCATGATGGCGATGCTGCCACATCGGAAGGCATCTACGTGTTCGAAGGGGCCTTTGGCACCGATGTGAACGTGGGCGATCTGGTTGAAGTCACCGGCACCGTCAGCGAATTCCAGGATCAGACGCAGATTTCCGCCAGCAGCGTCAGCGTGGTGACCGCAGGTGCGGTCAGCGACATCGACAGCATGGCCCAGGACGTGTCCCTGTCGTCGATCGGCGACGTGATCACCGATGGCGATGGCGATTATGTGCCGGATCTGGAAGCCTATGAAGGCATGCTGGTGTCCTTCACCGACACGCTGACCGTCAGCGAACTGTTCCAGTTGGATCGGTTCAACGAAATGCGCCTGACAGCGGGCGAGCGTCCGGTGCAGTTCACCCAGACCAACGAACCCGACGCGGCGGGCTTTGATGCCCATCAGCGCAGCGTGGGATCCAACCAGATCGTCTATGATGACGGGCTGAACGTGCAGAACGGCGCCATCATCGACGACGCCGATCTGGACGGCAACGGCGTGTTCAACACCGCGGACGGCTTCAGCATGGGCGACACCGTGGATGACCTGACCGGGGTTCTGACCTGGGGCTGGGGCGGCAACAGTGCGAGCCCGAACACCTGGCGTGTGCGCTCGGTCGAAGACGGGGCGAACACCTTTGTCGACACCGAAACCCGCGACGAGACCCCGCCGGATGTGGGCGGCACCCTGACGGTCTCGAGCTTCAACGTGCTGAATTTCTTCACCACGCTGGATGTGTCGGGCAACCCCGGTTCGGGCCCCAGCGGTCTGAGCCCGCGCGGCGCGGACAATCAGGCCGAATATGACCGTCAGCTTGAAAAGCTGGTTGTCACCCTGGGCGAGATCGACGCCGACATCTTTGGCCTCGTCGAGATCGAGAACGAATTCGGCAGCGACCAGAATGGCGATGGCCTTGTGGCCATCGACGAGCTGGTGAACGCCCTGAACGATGTCTACGGTGCAGGCACATGGGCGTCGGTCGATCCGGGCGCGGGCTTTGTCGATACCGGCGATGCGATTTCGGTCGGGATGATCTACAAGGTGGCCAGTGTCGAGGTCGTCATGGGCTCGGTCGAGACCCTGACAGATGCGGATTTGCCGTCGCTTGGCGGCGATTACGGATCGGATGCGGTGTTCGACGGGGCCAGCACCAACCGGGCCCCGCTGGCGGCCACTTTCACCGACAAGGCCAGCGGCGAAGACTTCACCGTCGCCGTCACGCATATGAAGTCCAAGGGTCCGGGCGGTGCAACCGGCAACAATGTCGATCAGGGCGACGGCGCGGGGGCCTATAACGAAACCCGCACCGAAGGGGTCGAGGCGCTGGTGGACTGGCTTGATGTCATCGCCGACGAAGATGTCATCGTGCTGGGCGATCTCAATGCCTATGCCAAGGAAGACCCGATCGACGTGCTGGTGGGCAGCGGCTATCGCAACCTCGAAGAGGAATTCCAGCCCGGTTCGACCAGCTTTGTCTTTGATGGTCAGCGCGGCACGCTGGACTATGCCTTTGCCAATGGCGAGGCCTTTGGCAATGTCACCGGCGCGGCGATCTGGGAAATCAACTCGTCCGAGCCGGACGCGATCGACTACAACAGCGATTTCGGTCGCGATGCGTCGATCTTTGACGGCAGCGAGCCCTTCCGGTCGTCGGACCATGATCCGATCCTGATCGGTCTGGATTTCTCGGACACGGGCATGATGTAAGCCAACCCCTGCATCCGCAGATCAGCGCCGGGCGGCCCCAACCGCCCGGCGTTTTTTGTTTGGCTTGTGGGGTCTGGCGTCTGGTCTGTCTTGATCCGGCGGCGCGCATCAGGCGGGTGCGGCGCGTGCGGCATCGGTTTCGACATCAGGTATTTTTGGCCACAAAGAAGCCGGGGCGCGCGCGCAGATGGCCCCGGCGTTTATGTGGTTTAGTCCTGGGGCGGCAGCAGGCTGTCGGGGGGCATGGGCGCGCCGCCGAGCTGCTGGCGCATGTCGAGCAGCCCCAGATCGCCGGGATTGGCGGCCAGCGCCTGATCCACGATGGCCAGCGCCGCCGCGGCCCCCTGCAATTCGGCAGCGATGCGCACGCGCATGCGCCAGGCTTCGATCCGCTGGGGATCAAGCCGCAGGGCTTCGACAAAGGCGCGGTCGGCGGCGGCAAAATTGCGCAGCATCAGCGAGACACCGGCCAGCTGAAGGTGGGTTTCGGGGAAATCCAGCCGGTTGCCGACCGATTGCTGCCATTCGCCCATCGCGCCCTGCAGCTGTCGTTCGATGCGGTTGGGCCAGCGCGCCACCGGCGCGTCGATCATCTGGCGCGCCGCTGCAATGCGCACCGTGCGCACCGGATCATCCAGCAGCCCCACGACCCGTTGCACCCGCGTGGTGGCGGGCGCCAGCCGCTGTGCGCCGATTGCGGCCGCCCGGATCACCGGATCGGGATCGGACAGGAGAGGTTCGACCCGGTCGGCGGCCCCCGCATCGCCGCTTTGTTCCAGCAGCCACAGGGCGGTGGCGCGCACGATGCCCGGCGCGCTGCGATCCAGCGCCAGATCTGCCAGATCGCCCGATGCCTCGAAGGGGGCAATGCGGCCCTGCGCCAGGGTCAGCCCGTAATGCGGCCCGCGATGCTGGCTGTCGGGATACCAGACCGTCAGCTGATCCGCCGCCCAGGCCGCATCGCGATCCGTGTGGCAGGTGGTGCAGGCATCCGCCCCGCCGGTGACCGCCGCCACATCCGGGCGCGGCACACGAAACGAGTGATCGGCGCGCCAGTCATTGCCCATATAGACCCGTTCCACCGCATGGCAGGAGGTGCATTGCGCACCCTCGGGGTGGTGGTGATGCTCGGGCGTGTCGTAATCGGCCAGCGGCAGCGACGCAAAGGCCGGGTTGCCGCCGGGATTGTGGCACTGGGTGCAGATGGCATTGCCTTGGGTTTTCAGTTCCGCCTCATGGGGGCGGTGGCAATCCAGACAGGTGACGCCTTTTTCATGCATCTTCGATTGCAGGAACGAGCCGTAGACATAGACCTCGTCCAGGATCTGCCCGTCGGCTTCGTAAAGGCCGGGCCGCAGCAGGGCGAGGTTATAGGCGTTGTGATAGGGCGTGCCGGGGATCGGGTTGCCGTCCAGATGTGCTTCGCGCCGGGAATGGCAGGTGGCGCATTGATCCAGCGTGGCCTGCGGATCCGAAAAATCCACCGTGAACCCGTAGTTTTCGGGGGGCGGTGTGCGGGTGGTTTCCAGCGCCCAGTCCAGGTGCCGCTGGCCGGGGCCATGGCAGGCTTCGCAGCCCACGCCGATTTCCACCTGGGTCGATGCGTAGCTGCGCGTCGCCGGATCGTAGTTCTTTTCGAACCCCGTGGCGTGGCATTCGGCGCAGCGGGCGTTCCAGTTCTTGTAGGGCCCGCTCCAGTGCAGCGCGTCGTCAGGCGGCGGGTTCTGATCGGGATAGAGGTGGAACCAGCCCCCTTTTTCGGTGTCCCAGACCACGTCAAAGCTCTGGAGGCGTCCGGGTTCGGTTTCCAGCAGGTATTGCTGCAGCGGTTCGACCCCCACCACCGAATGCACCGGATAGTCGGTGGTCACCCCGTCGCGTTCGGTGACCGACACATGGGGGGTGCCATCGGGGTCGATGCGGAACCGGGCGCTCATGTCGTCAAGATCAAACCGGGTGCCGTCAAAATCGGCGCGGATCCTGTCCGGGGTGGCCGGTGTCCAGGCCAGCGCATGGTGCGAGCCCTGCCAGTCGGCGGCGGCATCCTGATGGCAATCCGTGCAGGCGTCGGACCCGACATAGCCGCGCCCGTCCTGAACCTGGGCCTGCGCCAATGAGGCCGTGAAGAGCAGCGCCAGAGCGGCAAAGCCAGCCTTCATGTGCCGGATGTCCGCGCGGGGTTCAGAGGGGGGAGCATGGGTGACGTGGCCTCTTTGCTGGTCTGGATGCGGCGGGCGTCGTGCAGGGCGGTGGACAGCTGCCGCCAGACGGTGCCCGTATCAGTGCCTGTGTCAGTGTCCATGTCCGTGTCCGTGCCGGACGCCTGCGAACCATAGCGCGCGGCCCCAAGCGCCAAAAGGGCCATTTGCGCCTCAGGGCGCGGATCGTTGGGGCAACGTCCGGCCCAGCGGTCAAGCGCGGCATAAAGCCGGGTGTGATCGCGTGCCCGGATCACCTGTTGCAGGGCGTCCCAGGCCTGCCGTTCGGATGCCATGTAGCGCGCGCGCCGGGCCTGCCGCGCCGTGCGCAGCACCGGCCGGATGCGCCAGCCCGCCCAGCCAAGCAGCGCCAGCGCCGCCGCGCAGGCAAGCCCCCCAAGCGCCAGCACCCGCCAATCACGCGGGTTGGCGCGGCGGGCGGGCGGGCCATCCACGGTGATGGGCAGTGCCGTCAGCGTCGCGGTTTCCACCACGCCACTGGTGATGTTGTACCAGTCCAGCGTGACGGCGGGGACCTCGCCCGTGCCGCCGCCTTCGGCCACAAGGCTGGTGGTTTCCACACGCGTGCCCCCGGGCACCCCGCGGTCATCCTGTTCGCTGACCACCGGCTCGTCGGGATAGGCCGCGATGCCCGGCACCGCGATCTGCGGGCTGAGCGGCGGCAGGAACATCGGCGACACGCCGCCCACGCGGGCGGTCAATGTCAGTGTCAGGCTGTCGCCGGGCTGCATCGTCTGCGGATCGCCCTGCAGATCGCGCGACAGCTCCAGCGATTGTGCGGCGATGAACGGGTCGAGCCCGTCGGCCCCGTCGGGGATCACGCCGGAAAAGGCGATGGCATCGGTCTGCAGCCGGGTGTCCTGCGGGCCATCGGGGGATTGCCAGCGGATCGCGACCTCTTGCGGGGGAATGGTAAAGTCGCCGGGCACCATGGGCGAGATGCGGAAATGACGGCTGACACCGGACCAGGTGTCGCCGCCGATCTGTTCGGACACCGGGCCGGTCGACCGTTCGGGCAGGCGCACCAGCAGGTTGGGCGCCTCAAGGCTGGGCCAGACCGGAGGTGCCACAAGGTTGGTGGGCACCAGAACCGTCATGCGCAGGCTGAGAGGCTGGCCGGGGATCGCCTCGGTCTCGTCGAACTGGATCCTGATCAGCGGCTCTTGCGGAACGGCATCATCGGGCGTTTGCGTCTGCGCCTGAACGGCCCGCGCGCCATCGCGGCGCAGCCCGTCATCCTGCGCATAAAGCAGCGTGGGCAGCAGCAGGAAAAGGATCAGAAGGCGGATCATTCGTTGTCCCCCGCCGCGCTATCGGCCGGAGCATCCCCGGCCTGTGCGTTTTCCAGCGCAAAGCGCTGGCGCAGGAAATCGCTGGTGCGGGTGTCGACGGTGGTCATCCACTGATCGGCAGACATCAGGCCATCGCCGATCTGGTCTTCGTCTTCGGCCTGGATCTGGGTGTCGGCACCGCGCCCGGCTTCGTTGTCAAAGACCACGTCATCGGCGCCCTGCCCGCGCTCTTCGCCGGTGTCGGACTGTTCGCGCACCCGTTCGATGTACTCTACGATCTCGCGCGCAGTGGCGAGGTTTTCGGCAGCACCGGGGTAATCGGGATCCCGCTCCAGCGCGGTTTCAAAGGCCCGTACCCCGTCGCGATAGCCGCGCGATTTCAGATGGGCCATGCCCTGAATCGACGCCGCCTGCGCGGTCTCGACCCGGTCGAGCACCTGCACCGCCTCGGCATACTGGCCATCACGATAGAGCGCATAGCCCCGCCAGAGCGGATCGGTGAACAAGGTTGCGGCACGTTCGAAATCTGCCGCCTCATAGGCGCGCCGCCCCTGCTGGTCGGGTGTCAGGAACCAGTCGATCACCCCGGCCTGCGACGGGGTGGGCAGCATCAGCAGCAGCCCGGCCACCGCCGCCCACCGCATGGTCCAGCCGCGCCGGAACCACAGCGCCAGCAGCAGCGCCATGGGCCAGGCCAGCCACGGGCCCCGGTCCAGCCAGGGCTGTTCGCTGTCATCCAGCATGGCCCGGTGAAAGGCGGTGTTCAACAGCCCGTCGATGCGCCGCACATCCCCGGCATCGGGCGTCACCGCAACAACAGGCGCGCCCAGAGCGTCAAAGCCGCGATCCCGCGTGCCTTCGGGCAGCATCGACAGCACCACCAGCGTGTCGGGGGCCGCCGCCACATCCGCCGGGTCGATCCCATCGCCCACCAGCAGAATGCCGCCGGGGCTGTCTTCGGCGCCAAGCAGATCGGTCGCCAGCGCCAGCGCATCGCCCGCGCGGTCGCCTTCGACAGGCATAACCTCGGGCGACAGCCCTTCAAGATAGGGGCGCATGACGGCGGGATCTTCGGTCATCGGCAGAACCACATGGGCGCTGCCCGCATAGGCCACCAGCGCGGTGCGCGCCCCGGCCCGCAGATCCAGAAGATCGCGGATCTTCTGCTTGGCGCGCTCCAGCCGGGTGGGGGCGATGTCATCCCCCAGCATCGACGGCGTGACCTTGAGCACCACAACCACCGGTGCGGCCTGCGCGGCAAAAGGATCCACCTGACGCGACCAGGTCGGCCCCGACGCACCCAGCACCGCCAGCACCAGAATCAGCGCCACGCTATCGACCGGTTGCAGCCACCGCGCCCCATCGCCGCCCACGATCAGGGCGGCGCGCAGATGCGGGGCGATGCCCGTGCCGGGGGTGTCGCTGCGCCCGCGCGCGGCGCGGATACGCCACCACAGCAGCGCGATCAGCGGCAACAGCACCAGACACCAGGGCCGCAGAAAATGAAACGCCTCGAGCGCCAGCGCCATCATGGGCGATCCTCCGGCCGGGGGGCGCGCAGATGCAGCGCCATCAGCGTCAGCAGGCCCAGCACCGCAGCACCCAGCATCGGCACCCAGGCCAGCGCGTGACGGGGCCGGTAGCTGACGGTTTCGACCTCGCGCGGGGCCAGCGCGTCGATCCGGTCATAGACGGCCGTTAACGCCGCCTGATCATCGGCATAGAAATAGGCCCCGCCGGTGCGCGCCGCGATGGTCCCGAGCGTGTCCAGATCCACCCTGTCTTCGCCCTGGGCGTCGGGGTCGCCCACGCCGATCGTGTAGATCTCGACCCCGCGATCGGCGGCGATCTCGGCGGCGTTGACCGGGCTCATGCGGCTGGCCGTGTCGCTGCCATCCGACAGCAGGATCATAAAGCGCTGGTCGACCTCGCTGACCTCGAAGGTGCGGATGGCAAGGCCGATGGCATCGCCAAGCGCCGTATGCGGCCCGGCCATGCCCACCTGGGTGCGGTCGAGCAGGCCCAGGATCGTGTCCAGATCATCGGTCAGCGGCGCCTGCACATAGGCCGCCGAGCCGAACACGATCAGCGCCATGCGGTCCCCGTCACGCCCCGCGACAAAGCCTTTGACCACGTCACGGACCGCCGCCAGCCGCTGCTGGCGCGTCCCGTCGGGGGTTTCGAAATCTCGCGCGTCCATCGACCCGGACACGTCGATGGCCAGCACCACATCGCGCGCGGCCTTGTCCTGGGTGACGGGCGGGCCCAGCCATTCGGGCTGGGCCAGCGCCAGCACCGCAAGCGCCCAGCAGAGCACCGCCGCGACCATCTGCAACCGGCGCCGGGTCAGGATCGTGGCCCCTGCGCGCGGCTCGACCCCGGTGGCCGCGACGATCTGGCGGAAAAACGGCAGACGCAGGGCCGCGACGCGGTTCTGCCGGGCGGGCACCAGCCACCAGACCAGCAGCGGCAGCGGCGCCACAAGCAGCGCCCAGGGGGCAGCCAGACTGATCATGGCGCCCCCGCAGTGCTGTCATGGGTGACAATCCAGCGGCGCGCCGCGGCGCGCAGATCGTCCGATGCCGGCGTCACCCCCGCCCGATAGGGGGCAGCCAGAAGATCGGCGCCAAGCGCTTGGGGAAACCCGCCCGAGCGCGACAGAAAGGCGATCCAGTCCGGCCCGCTCAGCCCCGCGACATCGCGCCGGGCGAAACCCGCCAGCGCGGTCCGGCGCAACAGGGCGGCAATCTCGGCCGCGTCGCTGAGCCCCTGCAGTTCGTTCAGCGCTGCCCGACGATAGGCATTGGCGCGATAGCGCCGGTGCCAGCGCCAAAGACAGCGCAGCGCCAGACCCAGCCCCAGCACGGCCAGCACCGCCCAGCCCCAGGTCTGCGGCCACATCGCCACCGGGTCGGGCGGCGGCGGTTCGATCAGCTTGTTCAGCAGATCAACCAGATTTTCCGGCAGTTCGGCGGCGGGTTCGGTCATCGCGGGCCCAGCCCCAGCAGGCTGCGCAGCTGCGGCAGCGTGTCTTCGCCCGACGAAAGCGGCAGCACCGGAACGCCTAGCCGCGCCTGCCAGCCCATGATCCCGGCCAGCCGGTCGTGCAGAAAGGTTTCAAAACCGCGATGCACCTGGGCGTCGCTGGCGCGGATCTCGGCCTGCAGATCGCCATCGGACGCGACCATGCGCAGATCCTCGGGCACTGTTCGGGCCAGCGGATCGGTCACGAGCCCCAGGATCAGATCATTGCGCCGCGCGAGCTGACCCATCAGCTGTTCGGTGTCGTCATCGGGCCCGTCAAAATCGCTGAGCACCAGGATCAGATGATTGCGCGGCGCGATGCGTGCCACGGCCCGCAGCACCTGGCTAAGCCCCAGCGGCGCATCGGCCCGCGCGCCTGCATGCAGCAGGGCGTTGGCCTCGGTCAGGGCGGTCAGGAACCGCATCAGCGCACGGCGGCTGCGTTCGGGGCGGATTTCAGCCACAAGATCATCGCCAAAGACGATGCCGCCCAGACGGTCCCCCTGCCCCAGAATGGCAAAGGCGGCCAGGGCTGCGGCCTCGGCTGCGGTGACCGCTTTCATGTTGTGACGCGAGCCGAAAAACATCGACATGCGCTGATCCACCACGATCAGCGCCGGGCGGTCGCGTTCTTCGGTCATCACCCGGATATGGGGCGTGCCGGTGCGGGCGGTGACCTTCCAGTCAATGGCGCGGATGTCATCGCCCGGCAGATAGTCGCGCAGCTCTTCGAAATTCAGGCCGCGCCCACGCAGGCGCGACGCATGGCGCCCGTTCAGCACCGACCCGGCAGGCTGGTGCGGCAACAGGCGGATCTGGCGTGCCAGCGGTTCGAGCGCCAGCAGCCCCGGCAGGCTGACATGGATCCGGGGATCGTCAGACGGCGCGGGGCGCGCCGGCTGCTGGCCTGTTCGCGACAAGGCCGCACGAAATGGGGCAGACCGGTTGCGCATGACGCGTCCTTTCCCCGTTTACGGCAAGGCCACCTGGGCCAGGATCTCGGCCACGACCTGATCGGCGCTGATGCCTTCGCCCTGCGCCTCGAAGCTGAGCCCAAGCCGGTGGCGCAGCACATCGCCCGCGATGGCGCGGATGTCTTCGGGATCGACATAGTCGCGCCCGGCCATCCACGCATGGGTGCGCCCGCATTTGTCCAGCGCGATCGACGCCCGTGGGCTGGCGCCCACCTCGATCCAACGACCCAGCTTGTCGCCAAATTCGGCCGGAATGCGCGTGGCATTCACCAGATCGGCCATATAGCGGTCCATCGCCTCGGACACATGGATCTGCCCGATCTCGGCGCGCGCCTGGAACACCGCGTCCTGCGGGATCGCGGGCGGCGCTTCGGCAGCATCAGCGGCCGGTGTGCCCGCCGCCAGCTCTTCTCTGCGCACCAGACGGATCACCTGCACCTCGTCTTCGACGGGGGGATAGGTGATCAGCACATGCATCAGGAACCGGTCCATCTGGGCTTCGGGCAGCGGATAGGTGCCTTCCTGTTCGATGGGGTTCTGGGTGGCCATCACCATGAACAGCGGCGGCATCTTGTGGGTGGTGCCCGCCACCGTGACCTGCCGTTCTTCCATCGCCTCAAGCAAGGCCGCCTGCACCTTGGCGGGCGCGCGGTTGATCTCGTCGGCCAGCACGATGTTGGCAAAGATCGGCCCGGCTTCGAACCGGAATTCGCCGCGCCCGTCGGCCTGATAATAGACCTCGGTCCCGGTGACGTCGGCAGGCAGCAGGTCGGGGGTGAACTGGATGCGGCTGAAATCGCATTCCAGATTGCGCGCCATCGCCTTGATCGCGCGCGTCTTGGCCAGGCCCGGAAGACCTTCGACCAGCAGGTTGCCATTGGCCAGAAGCCCGATGATCAGCCGGTCGATCACACCGGTCTGGCCGATGATGGACTGAGCCATGCGCGCGCGCAGCGCGTCGATCTGTTCGCGTGCCCCGGTCATTCGGACGGCCAGACCTGGTCCCAGTCGCCGGCCATATCGATCAGCAGCCAGCCGCGTTCGGGGCCTTCGTCAAGCCCGCGCTCCAGTTTGCCCACGGCGCTGTCGCGGTCATAGGCAAATTCGCGGGTGCCATCGGTATGGTGCACGATCAGCCCCAGAAACGGGCCATCGCCGCTGTCGCCATATTCGAGCATTTCGAAATCGCCATCCGAATTGCCGCCCACCAGGATCGGACGCTTGCCGATGCGGCTGTCGATGCCGATGGGTTTGCCCGCCTTGTCGTCGACAAAGGCAATACCGGGTTCCTTGATCACCACACCTTTGCCATCAACCACCTCGTAGCGGGTGTTGAAGGCGCTGCCCATGACCTGCTGGGGCGGGATGCCATAGGCCTCTTCGGCAAAGGCGCGGATGAAATGCACACCGCCGCCCGACACGATCCAGGTCTGGAAGTCATTGTCGCGCAGATAGCTCAGCAGTTCGAGCATCGGCTGATAGAGCATGTCGTCATAGGCCATGCCGGTCTGCGGGTGCTGCGCGGTGGCCAGCCAGTCGCGCACATCTGCCTGAAACGCCTCGACGCTCATCCCCGAATGGGTCGCGTCAACGACTTCGATAAGGGCCTCCTGCCCGCCGGCCATCAGCGTTTCCATTCCCCCGGCGGCCGCCGCTTTCAGCGCATCGCTGGTCAGGATCGACGGATCTGCGGCCGCGCGTTCGCGCAGGCGATCCAGAGCATAGAAAAGCTGGAAATAGACGGGCTGTTCGGCCCAGAGCGTCCCGTCATTGTCAAAGGTCGCAATGCGGTCTGCAGGGGTCACGTAAGCGTCGGATGCAGGATCCGTGACGCTGGTGACAAAGTCGATGATGGCGGTCTTGCTGTCGCCGTCTGACCAGGATGGCAGCGGATCGGCAAAGGCGGGAACGGCCAGACAAAGAGCCGCGGCAAAGGCAAGGGTACGCATCAAATCCTCCTGATGGAAAACCGGCGCCGCACGGATCCGCGCGGCGCCCTGTCTTTTGTCTGCGATCGGGGCATCACACCCCGATCAGGGCCCGTCGCTTAGCGCGCGCCGGGGCTTTGCAGCTTCTCCATGACCTTGTCGAGGCTGAACGAGGCCGCTTCCTGACGCGGGGGGTATTCCTTGAACGTCTCAAGGAAGGCCGCCACATATTGCTGTGCAGGCACCAGGAAATACACGCGGTCAAGCATCCAGTCGTAGTAGGTGTTGGACGTGCGGATCGCGCGTTCATAGGGATCGCGACGCAGGTTGGTGATCAGCGGCACGCGCAGCGGGGTCAGCGGCTCCATCCACGCCCGGAACGTGCCCCAGGATTTCTGCTCGAGGAACGTCACTTTCCAGTCATCCCACCGCAGCGCGGCCAGATCACCATCATCGGTGAAATAGAAGATTTCCTTGCGCGGGCTTTCTTCGGCTTCCCCCGTGAGCATCGGCAGAATGTTGTAGCCATCCAGATGCACGCGATAGTCGCGGCCCAGCTCGGCCACCGTGACGCCGGTCAGCAGGTCTTCCTTGACGGTGTCGTTGCCAGCGGCAGCCAGGAAAGTCGGCAGCCAGTCCATGTGGTGCACGATCTCGTTCGACACGCTGCCCGCTTCGATGTTGCCGGGCCAGCGCACCATGGCAGGCACCCGCCAGCCACCTTCCCACTGGGTGTTCTTTTCACCCCAGAATGGCGTCATGCCGGCATCGGGCCAAGTGTTCATGTGCGGGCCGTTGTCGGTGGAATAGAAGACGATGGTGTTGTCTTCGATGCCCAGCTCTTCGAGCTTGTCGAGGAACTGACCGATATGCATGTCATGTTCGACCATGCCGTCGGAATATTCATCCTGACCGGAAATGCCGCGCAGCTCGTCTTTGACATGGGTGCGGAAATGCATCCGGGTGCCCGACCACCACACGAACCAGGGTTTGCCTTCGGCTTCGGCCCGGTCGATGAAATCCAGCGCGGCGGCGACGGTTTCGTCATCCACGGTTTCCATGCGCTTTTTGGTCAGCGGGCCGGTGTCTTCGATGCTGCCATCGGCCGATGATTTGATGACCCCGCGCGGGCCGAACGCCTCGCGGAAGGTGCGCCCGTCATTCAGCACCAGATCGCCCGGATAGTCTTCGTTCTCGGGCTCTTCTTCGGCGTTGAGGTGGTAGAGATTGCCAAAGAATTCGTCAAAGCCGTGATTGGTCGGCAGATGTTCGTCGCGGTCGCCCAGGTGGTTCTTGCCGAACTGGCCGGTGGCATAGCCTTCGGCCTTGAGCAGGCCCGCGATGGTCGGATCTTCGATCTGCATGCCTTCTTCGGCGCCCGGCAGGCCCACCTTGGACAGACCGGTGCGGAACACAGACTGGCCCATGATGAACGAAGACCGGCCGGCGGTGCAGGATTGTTCGCCATAATAGTCGGTGAACATCATGCCTTCGTCGGCGATGCGGTCGATATTGGGCGTCTGATAGCCCATCAATCCCAGCGTATAGGCGGAAATGTTCGACTGGCCGATGTCATCCCCCCAGATCACGAGGATATTCGGTTTGTCATCCTGCGCATATGCAGGCGTCAAAGACGCGCTCGCCGCCAGCGCGGCGGCAGCGGTCAAGACTGCCAAACGTTTGAAATTCATGGAAACCTCCTGTGCACACAGTGCGAATCGCGTTTGATCCGAATCGATTCTTCACGGATGTTCTCATGTTCGTGATCACATCGACAAGGACTAAGCCCGTTGGTTCCGTCTTTCGGAACCTGCATTTAACCGCATGAGATATGAGCACAATCGTGCCACATCTCTGGCACACCCATCCGCCGATCCGGGCGGCGCATGCGGTGCTGTGCGGGAGGCCTTGTGCGCCTTGCAGTATCCCCCCCGGGGGGATAACGTCGCCCCATGAGCACCCATGCCAGCCACCCCGCCATCATCACCCGGCTCAAACGGGCCGACGGGCATCTGCAATCGGTCATCCGCATGATCGAAGACGAACGCCCCTGCGCCGAGATCGCGCAACAGCTGTCGGCGGTCGAAAAGGCCATCACCAATGCCAAGCGCGCGCTGATCCATGACCATCTTGATCACTGCCTGGGCAGTGACCACGCCATCGACGACCTGCGCGCCATCGCGCGCTATCTGTGAGAGCCATGTTTTCTGTCCTGTCAAACCGCACCTATCGTCATCTTCTGTCGGCGCAGATCGTCGCCCTGCTGGGCACCGGGCTGGCAACGGTCGCCCTGGGGCTTTTGGCCTGGGATCTGGCGGGCGGTGATGCGGGCCGGGTGCTGGGCACCGCATTGGCGATCAAGATGGTGGCCTATGTCACCCTGTCGCCGCTGGCGCAGGCGCTAACCAGCCGCATCCCGCGCCGCCGCTGGCTGGTGGCCTGCGATCTGATCCGCGCCTGCGTGGCGCTGGCGCTGCCCTTTGTCACCGAAATCTGGCAGATCTATCTGCTGATCTTTCTGCTGCAGGCGGCATCGGCGGGGTTCACGCCGGCCTTTCAGGCCACGATCCCCGATGTGCTGACCGATGAAGACGACTATACCAAGGCGCTGTCGCTGTCGCGGCTGGCCTATGATCTGGAAAGCCTGGTGTCGCCCATGCTGGCCGCAGCACTGCTGAGCGTGGTCAGTTTCGACATGCTCTTTGCAGGCACGGTGATCGGGTTCCTGGCGTCGGCGCTGCTGGTGGTGTCGGTGCGCCTGCCCACGCCTGGGGCCGAAACGCCACGCCCGTTCCGCGACCGGCTGACGCTGGGGGTGCGGATCTTTCTGGCCACGCCCCGGCTGCGCGGGCTGCTGGCGCTGAACCTCTGTGTGGCCGCTGCGGGATCCATGGTGATCGTGAACACCGTGGTGCTGGTCAAGGGCCCGATGGCGCGCGGCGAACATGCGGTGGCCATCGCGCTGGCGGCCTTTGGCGCGGGATCCATGCTGGCCGCGCTGGCGCTGCCGCGCCTGATGCAACAGATCCCGGACCGCGCCGCCATGCTGACGGGTGCGGCCCTTCTGACGCTGGGGGCGGGCGTTGGTCCGCTGGCCGACAGCTATGGGGCGCTGCTGGGGCTCTGGGCGGTTCTGGGCTTTGGCTTCAGCATCGCGCAGCTGCCTGCGGGGCGGTTGCTGCGCCGCTCGGCCCATGCCGAAGACCGCCCTGCCCTTTTTGCCACGCAATTCGCGCTGAGCCACGCGGCCTGGCTGGTCTGCTACCCGCTGGCCGGGTGGCTGGGGGCCGGGCCGGGGCTGGATGCGGCCTTTGTGGTGCTGGCCCTGCTGGCGGCGGTCGGGCTGGGCCTGGCGGTGCGGCTCTGGCCCGGCGGGGCCCCGGCGGATCTGCCGCACAGCCATGATGACCTGCCGCCCGATCACCCCCACCTGCAGGAGCATGCCAGACAGCACGCGCATCCGGTGATCATCGACGACCTGCATCCGCGCTGGCCCGGCTGATCCACCGGCTCAGCCTGCGGGCGGGTCAAAGGTCCAGCGATAGGCGGGCGGGGTCGGCCCCTTGTTGCGCCCCCCCTGCTGCATCTGTTCCCAGGCATGGGCAAGGATCCCGACCGAGCGCGACAGGCAGAACAGCCCCCGCGCCAGCGGCGGGGCAAAGCCCAGCTCGGCATAGATCACGGCTGTGGCCCCGTCGATATTCATCGGGATCGGGCGGGCTTTCTGACGGCTGATCTCGGCTTCGATGGCGCGCGCGGTTGCAGCAAAGCCGCCACCGCAGACACCGGATTGCCGCGCCGCATCCACCAGCGCCATCAGGCGCGGGGCGCGCGGATCGGTGGGGCTGTGAAAGCGGTGGCCAAAACCCGGCAGGATTGCCCCGTGCACCCGCCGCCAGTCATCAAGAGCCACTGGCAGCGCAGCGCCAGACGCCTGCACCGCATGATAAAGCGCAACCGCCTGTTCCCCGGCTCCGCCATGCACGTCCCCCAGCATGTTCACAGCACTGGCCATCGCATTGTTGAGCGACAGCCCACAGGTCACCGCCATGCGCGCCGTGGCAATCGACGGGGCCTGAGGCCCGTGATCCACCGCAGCCACCAGCGCGGCTTCGAACAGGGCGGCCTGACCGGGTTCGGGGCTGTCCCCGCGCAGCATCAGCCAGATCATCTGGGCAAAGGTCAGCTGTCCGATCAGGTCCTGGATCGGGTGGCCGCGAATGTCGATGCGCCCCGGTTCCATGTCGATGATCGCGGTGCGCCACCAGTCGGCCACGTCGCGGGTCATATCACGCCCTCGTCCTGCAGGGCCGCAATCTCGGGCGCGGCCAGACCCAGTTCGGACCAGAGCGCGGCATTGTCCTGCCCCAGCGCGGGTGGCGGCTGATCCGGCGCAGGCCGGGTGCCGTCGATCATCACCGGCGACGCGGTCAGCGGGATGGTCCCGTCCCCGCACGCCACCCGCGTGACCAGATCGCGGTCGCGGATCTGCGGCGTCTGCAGGGCGTCGGGCACGCTCAGAACCGGCCCGGCGGGCACGCCCAAGCGGTTCAACGCATCCACCCAGACCGCAGCAGGCTGCGTGCGTAGCACCGTTTCCAGCGTGTCGCGCAGGGCGATCCGGTTGCGTTTGCGATCCTCGCGCGTGGCATAGTCGGGATGCGCCAGCAGATCATCCCGACCCAGATGGCGAGCCAACGCCTGCCATTGCGTGTCACGATTGGCAGCAATGTTGATGGGCCGGTCGGCGGTGCGGAATGTCCCCGATGGGGCCGAGGTCATGTTTTCATTGCCCTGCGGCTGCGGATCCACCCCGCCCATGAGGTGGTTTGACACCACCCAGCCCATGGCCGAAATCACGGCATCGGTCATCGACACGTCCAGATAGCCACCGCGCGGGCGCTGGTTGAGAGCTGCGGCAATGGCAAAGGCTGCCGCCATGCCCCCCGCCGTGTCGGCCAGCGGATAGCCTGCACGCAGCGGGGCGCTGTCGGCGTCGCCCGTGATCGACATCACACCGCTGATCCCCTGCACGATCTGGTCATAGGCCGGGTTCCCCGCCCAGGGCCCGTCCTGACCAAAGCCCGAGATTGCGCAATAGATCAGGCGCGGGTTGTCCTCTGACAGCCTGTCATGGCCCAGCCCCAGACGCGCCATCACGCCGGGGCGGAAGTTTTCGACCAGAACATCGGCGCGGCGCACCATGCGGCGTAGCAGATCCTTGCCGCGCGCATGCTTGAGGTTCAGCGTCACCGACCGCTTCTGCGCATTCTGCGCCAGAAAGCTGATCCCCATCCCCGCCCGGTTGCGCGCCGCATCCGCGCCCAGCTGGCGTGCCAGGTCACCGCTGCCGGGGCGTTCGATCTTGATCACCTCGGCCCCCAGCAGGGCCAGCTGATAGCAACAATAGGGCCCCGCCAGCACGTTGGTCAGGTCAAGCACCCGCACCCCGCGCAGCGGATCAGTCGCCATCGGCCACCCCCGCCTGCCGCGCCCGCGCCCGGCGCGCGCGATAGCTGGGCACCAGCACCAGCAGAACCGCGATCACCAGCAGGCCCAGCGTCATCGGCCGTTCAAAGATGAACCCGATCCCGTCATAAAGCTGCATGGAGCGCGCGAAGTTGTCTTCCAGCATCGACCCCAGAATAAAGCCGATCAACAGCGGCGCCAGCGGGTAGTCGGCAAAGCGCAGCACCGTGGCACAGACCCCAAGCCCCACAAGGATCAACAGCTCGGTCGCGTTGTTCTGGCCGATATAGCTGCCCATCAACGTGAAAAACAGAATGAACGGGATCAGGTAGGTGCGCGGCACCGCCAGAATTCTGGCGATATAGGGGATCAGCGGCAGGTTCAGGATCAGCAGGATCAGGTTGCCAATATACATCGAGATGATCACCGCCCAGAAGATCTGGGGGTTGTCCACCATCAGCCGCGGGCCGGGCGTCACGTTCAGCGCGATCAGCGCCCCCAGCAGAATGGCCGTGGTTCCCGACCCCGGAATGCCAAGCGTCAGAAGCGGCACGAAAGACCCCGTGCAGGCGGCGTTGTTGGCTGTTTCGGGCGCGGCCAGCCCCTTGATCGAGCCCTTGCCGAACTCGGCCTGTTCATCCTTGGTGGCGATGTTGCGTTCCACCGCATAGCCCAGAAAGGACGCGATCGTGGCCCCCGCCCCCGGCAGCACTCCGATAAAGAAGCCCTGCACCGACTGACGCCCGATCACCGGGGCAATGCTGCGCATTTCAGCGCCCGAGATGCGCAGATTGTCGATCTTGCTGCCCCCGCCGCTGCCCTGCACCGACCGGGCCGGGTTGAGCACCAGAAACAGCGCCTCGGGCAGGGCGAACATGGCCATGGCCAGCGTGATGAAGCTCAGCCCCGACTGCAGATCCATGATCCCCATGGTAAAGCGCGGCATGTTGAACAGCGCGCCTTCGCCCACGGTGGCCAGGATCAGGCCCAGCAGGGTCATCAGCACCGCCTTGGCCACATTGCCCGTGCCCGCAAAGGCTGCAATGGCCGACAGGCCCACCACCATCAGCGCGAAATACTCGGCCGAATGAAACAGCAGCGCGACGCTCGACAGCATCGGCGCAAAGACCATCAGCAGCACCGCCCCCAGCGTCCCACCCGCAAAGGATGCAATCGCCGCCACCGTCAGCGCCTTGCCCGCCTTGCCCGCGCGCGCCATGGGATAGCCGTCAAAGCTGGTCGCGACCGTGCCCGCCACCCCCGGCGCATTGAGCAGGATCGAGGACGTGGATCCGCCAAAGATCGCGCCGTAATACACCCCGGCCAGCAGGATCAGCGCCGCCGACGGATCCCCGATGGTGATGGCCACCGGGATCATGATGGCAATGATCGACATCGGCCCCAGCCCCGGCAACATGCCGATGAATGTGCCGATCAGGCAGCCGCCGATGACCATGGCCAGATTGGTGACCGAAAACGCCGTCGAGAGACCGATCAGAAGACCTTCGAGCATCGCGCGATCCCCCTAGAGAAACCCGGGCAAGGGGCGCAGGACAATGCCCAGCACACCTTCGACCAGATACCAAACCGCGCCCGTGGCCACCGCCACCACGGGGATGAGGATGTGAAACCGCCGCTCGCCCAAAACCACGGCCCCAAGCGCCAGAAACGCCGATGTCGCCAGCAGGAAGCCTGCCGGGCGCAGCAGCAGCGCATAGATGACCATCAGCGCCAGCAGCGTCAGCGCCTGGCCCAGGTTGTAATCGCCCAGCCTGCGGTAATCTATGTCCCCGCTCTTGGGCTCGGGGGTGCCGCGTTCCAGCCCCAGCAGGATCACTAGCGCGGCCAGAACGGCCATCACCGACAGCAGCTTGGGAAAGGTGCTGGGCCAGATCGGGTTGCGCTGCATGAAGGGGGGCAGGCCCTGATCCATGGTGAAGAACGCGCCATAGCCATAGGCCAGCGCCATGAGCAGGATGATCAGGGCGATCCAACGATCAAGCGCCATCGGGGTCTCCTATCGTGTGCAGATGGGGCGCCCGGCCACGCAAGGCCGGGCGCAGGTCTTGGGGCCGGGACGTCGCCGGGCCTCAGAGGAACCCGAGCTTTTTCATCAGATCACCGATGGCCTGTTCCTGATTTTCAAGGAAAGTCTGAAAATCGCTGCCCGAATTGTGGATGTTGACCCAGCCGTTGCGGGCGCGGACCTCTTCCCATTCGGGGGTGTCATACATCTTGGCAATCGCGGCCTGATAGGCGGCGAGCGTTTCGGCAGGCAGACCCGGTGCGGCAAAGAACCCGCGCCAGTTGACGAAATTGGTGTCGATCCCCTGTTCTTTCATCGTGGGCGCGTCGGCATAGGCGTCAACGCGTTCATCCGCGGTCACGCCCAGAATGCGCACCTCGCCCGCATCCGCCAGCGCCACCGCTTCGGAAAAGCCGGTGGACAGCGCCTTGATCTCGCCCGACAGCAGCGCCGCCATCGCCTTGCCGCCTGCATCATAGGGGATGTATTTCACCGCCAGCGCGTCCTTGCCTGCGGCTTCCATGACCATGGCCGCCACCAGATGATCCATGCCGCCGGGGACCGATCCGCCGCCGATGGCCGTGCCTGACGGGTCCGCATCAAAGGCCGCGATCAGATCATCCATGGACTGGATCGGGCTGTCCTTGGCCACCACCAGCGCGGCGTAGTCTCCGATCGTGCCGGACACCAGCGTCAGATCGCGAAAGTTGTGCGGAAAGACACCCGTCAGCGACCGGATCACGATGGGCGTGGAATTCACCATCAGCGTGTCGCCCAGGCTGTCGGCGTTTTCGATCATGTAGCCGATGGCCTTGCCGCCCCCGCCGCCTGACATGTTTTCGTAGCTTGCCGATCCCACGATGCCCGATTTGGTCAGCGCCTCTCCGGTGCCGCGCGCGGTGCCGTCCCAGCCGCCGCCCGCCCCGCCGGGGATCAGGAAATGGATCTTTTCGACCACCTGATGGCCATCGGCCAGCGCCGATGTGGCCAGACACAGCGTTGCCGCAGCAGCCGCCATCAGGGCGCGGCGGCCCATCGTGAATGTCGTCATGAGTTCCTCCCGGTTGACAGCGGCATGACAGGCCGCGCACCTTTCAAGAAAAGCGGATCAAGCTGACATGAACCTGACACGCGGTGCTGGGGAGGACACGCGGGGATGAGGTATCTACTGGTCGAGGACAATGAGAGCCTCGCGCAGGCGGTGTCGGACCGGCTGTCGCTGGCCGGCCACGTGGTCGATCACGCGCCAACGCTCGAACAGGCGCGGCATTTCATGGCCATTGCGGGCTATGACCTGATCCTGCTTGATATCATGCTGCCCGATGGCGATGGTCGCAATTTCCTTGAGGCCCATCGCAAGCAGGCCGGTGCGACCCCGGTGATCGTGCTGACCGCGCGGTCGGAAGTGTCGGACCGGGTCGGGGTGCTGGATCTGGGGGCGGATGACTATGTCACCAAACCCTTCGACTTTGCCGAGCTTGAAGCCCGCTGTCGCGCCGTGCTGCGCCGGCGGGGCGGAGGTGCGCGCAATCAGCGGGTGCTGGGTGACATCGCCTTTGATCCGCTGGCAGGCACGTTGCAGATCGCCGACCGGGTGATCCATCTGCGCAACCGCGAACTGCGCCTGCTTGAAGTCTTCATCGCCGCACCGAACCAGATCTTTTCCAAAGCCAAGCTGGTGGACCGGCTGTTTTCCTATGACGCCGATGTCAGCGAAAACGCGATCGAGGTCTATGTCGCGCGCCTGCGCCGGCATCTGGCCGGGTCGCATGTGCGCATTGTGACGGTGCGCGGGCTGGGCTACAGGCTTGGCACCCAATGACCCGCGCGGGACCGGGCACCGGGTCGATCCGCGGGCGGCTGATGGTGCTGCTGCTGGGCGGCTCGGCGATCCTTGCGCTGGCGCTGTTCTGGGTGGTGCAGGGGTTTGCCCGTCAGCTGGCCGAAGAAAGTCAGGACAATATTCTTTCCGCATCCGTCACCTCGATCCTGGATGCAGCCCGGATCGAAAACGGCGCGCTGGTGCTGGATCTGCCCTATTCGGCCTTTTCCATGCTGGCCAACCTGCATGACGACGCGGTCTATTACGCGATCCGTGCCGATGACACATTCCTCACCGGCTATGACGATCTGGCCGCAGTGCCTCTGCCGCGGGCCGACATGCCCGGTTTTGCCACCCGGTCCTTTCTGGATCAGGACGTGCGCGTGGTCACCGCCGAACGCGCGCTCGGGCCGGGCGGCGGACAGGACAGCGCCCCGATCCGGCTGAGCGCGACCCTTGCACAGACCCGTTCGGGGCAGGAGATCACGCTGACGCGGATCTCGCGCGCGGCTGCCGCCGTTGGGCTGGGTGTCTTTGCCGGTGCGGCGGTGCTGGCGCTGGCGGCGTCGCGGTCAGCCATCGCCCCGCTTGAGCGGCTGACCCTGTCGGTGACCCGGCGCGGGCCGCAGGATCTGCGCCCGGTCACGGCGCCGGTACCGCTGGAAATGGTGCCGCTGGTGGCCGCACTGAACCGTTTCATCGGACGGCTGCGCGGATCGCTGGCCCGGTCCGAAGACTTCATCGCCGAAGCCGCCCACCGCGTGCGCACGCCGCTGGCCACCGTGCGCATGCAGGCCGAGGTCACGCTGCAGCGGGTCGAACGCGAAGAAAACCGCAAAAGCGTGCGCGAAATGATCCGGGCCATCGACGAAAGCTCGCGCGCGGCGGGGCAGTTGCTGGACCACGCGATGGTCACCTTTCGGGCCGACCAGCTGGAAGAAACCGATCTGGATCTGGGCGCGGTCACACGCGATCTGACCGACCGGCTGCGCCCCACCGCCGATCTGCGCGACATTGCCCTGCAGGCGCGCGCCGATGACCCGGTGCCGATCCGGGGCGATGCGATCCTGGTGCAGAACGCGCTGCGCAACGTGCTGGACAACGCCATCAAATACGCCCCCGAAGGCAGCGCCGTGCGCATCACCGTCACCCGACAGGGCGAAGAGGGCGTGGTCATGCTGCGCGATACCGGTCCGGGCTTTCCGCCCGATGGCATGACCCGGCTGCGCCGCCGGTTTCAGCGCGGCGCCAATGTGGACGGGATCGTCGGCTCGGGGCTGGGGCTGACCATCGCGGACGAGGTCATGCGCGCCCATGGCGGCACGCTGGATCTGCGCAACAACCCCGACGGAGGTGGAGCATGCGTATCCCTGCGCTTTCCGATGGCCTGATCAGAGCTCTGACATTGGCCCTGACACTGGCCTGCATCATCGCCGCGCACCCGGTGCAGGCGCTGGATGTCGAAGACCGCAGGCGCTTTGGCCCCGACAGCGCCGCGCAGGTGCTGCGGATCCTGTCCACCGCCGACACGGATGTCTTTGCCCCGGTGATCCGCGCCTTTCTGATCCAGGAACCCGACATCGCCGTGGACTACATTGTGGCCAGTTCCGGCGCGGTCATGGCCGCGATGACCAAGCGCCCGCAGGATTTCGATGTGGTGATTTCCAGCGCGATGGATCTGCAGACCAAGCTGGCCAATGACGGGTTCGCGCTGTCACACCGGTCGGCGACCACCGAAACCATCCCCGACTGGGCGCGCTGGCGTGATCACCTGTTTGCCTTTACCCGCGAACCCGCAACGCTGGTGCTGTCGCGCGATGCATTCCGCGGCCTGCCCCTGCCCCGCAGCCGGCAGGATCTGATCGCCCTGCTACGCCAGCACCCCGACCGGTTTCACGGCCGCGTCGGCACCTATGATCTGCGCGCCTCGGGGCTGGGCTATCTCTTTGCCACGCAGGATGCGCGCATGTCAGAAAGCTACTGGCGCCTGACCGAGATCATGGGATCGCTTGATGCGCAGCTCTATTGCTGCTCGTCGGCGATGATCGACGCAGTGGCACGCGGCGATCTTGCGGTGGCCTATAACGTGCTGGGCAGCTATGCCCGCGCCCGCCCCGATGCCGACCGGTACGAGATCATCCAGCCGCAGGATTTCACCACCGTCATGCTGCGCACCGCCCTGATTTCACGCGGCACGCAGGCGCCGCAGGCGGCCGGGCGGTTTCTGGATCACATGCTGGACATTGCGTGGCTGGGCAAGACGACCGAAGGCTACGAATTCGACCGCCTGTCGCAGACCGGTCCGGCCAGCGGCGCGCATCTGCGTTACATCCGGCTGGGCCCCGGATTGCTGGTTCACCTTGACCGGTTCAAGAAGGACAGCTTTCTCAGGGCCTGGGAAAGCGCCATTCTGCAGGACTGATCGGCGGGTCCCTGCGGATCGGCCTCTGCGCGCGGCCAAAGGATCCCCCGGCCTGCCCCGAACTGTGCTATGATCGGATCAGCTCAGCCGGGCGAGGGCCGCGATGTGAACCCGCTTTGGACGTATCTTTACAACCAGCAGCGCCGCGCGGGGCCGCGCCCGTTGTTGTGCTACAGCCCGTCGACAAGCCTGTATTTCGGCACCGGGGGGCTGGTGTCGAGCTGCTGTTACAACCGCACGCCTCTGGGTCGCTACCCCGATCAGTCGATCCGCGACATCTGGACGGGCCGCGCGCGCCAGACCCTGTGCCGGCGCATTTCGGATGGCGATCTGGGCGGGGGCTGCAACGGCTGCGGTTCACAGATCGAAACCGGCAATTTCGGCGCCGTGGTGGCCCAGCATTTCGACCGCTGGAGCTGCCACCCCGACCATCCCACGTCCTTTTCGTTCGAGCTGCACAATGCCTGCAATCTGGAATGCATCATGTGCAACGGCGATCTGTCATCGCGCATCCGCCGCTATCGCGAAGGGCGCGCGCCGCTGCCGCAGACCTATGGCGCCGAGTTTGTCGACGAGCTCGATGACTTCATCCCCCATCTTGAAGGCACGACCTTTTACGGGGGCGAGCCCTTTCTGATGCGGATCTACTATCCGATCTGGGAACGCCTGATCGCGCGCAACCCCGATTGCGAGATCACCGTGCAGACCAATGCCGCGATCCTGCCTGACCGGGCCCGTGCGCTGCTGGAGCGCGGGAATTTTCATATCGGGCTGTCTCTCGATACCGTGCGGCGCGACAGCTATCTGTCGATCCGGCGCGGGGCCGATTTCGGCGCGGTGATCGAAAATGCCCGCTGGCTGGCCGAGTATTCGCGCCATCACGGGCGCCCCTTTGGCATTTCGGCCTGCATCATGACGGTGAACTGGCAGGATCTGGACGATCTGATGCGCTTTGCCGATGATCTGAATGCGGTTCTATATTTCAATACCGTGTGGGAGCCTGAGCACCTGTCGCTGGCCCATGCCGCGCCCGATCTCATCCTTCAGGTGATAAATCACTATGGCTTTCTAGCCGCTCGACGCAGCCTGACCGGGCCGCACGGGCAGACAGCGGCGGTGACATCGGCCAACCTTGCGGGGTATATTGCACTTCTTGGCACCTGGTATCAGGCCGCCCTGACCCGCAATGCCAAAGCCGAAGCCGCAGGATGAACGCAAAGCGCAGACCCGAGGACCCCATGGCCGACACCGCCCCCCCATCGCCCGACCCTACCGAACCGCCGCGCGCCAATGGCCCGGCCGATCCGCAGGCGCCGGACCTGAATGCCGCGATGGAGGACTCCTATCGCCAGCTCCAGTCCATCTACACCGCCTTCACCCAGCAATACAGCGATGCGGGCGCGCAGTTTCAGCGGCTGTCCGAACAGGGCTATGCGCCGGAACTGGCCGATCTCTACCGCGAATTCACCGAAACCCGAGGTGCCGAAATCGCGCAAGAGGGGCTGCAACTGGCGATCCGCTATGCGGCATCGGCGCAGGCATTGTCGAAACGCTATACGGACGAGCTGTTTCATTTCCTCAACACACGCGGGATGGCCGGATTGCAGCCCGCGCCCGACCCGCGCCCGGCGGCGATCGCCCTGACCGGAGAGGCCGGGACAACAATTGCCACCAGCTTTGACGTGGAAAACAGCACCGCCGCCACGGTCAGCCCGCGCGTCTCGACAACACCCGTGCTCGATGCCGAAGGGGTGGCGGTGGATGGGGCGATGGTGGATGTGATCCCCGATCTGCTGACGCTGGTGCCGGGGCAGAAACAGACGGTCAAGGTGATGGTGCCATTGGATGCCGAGCGCTTTCACGCCGGGGCGGCCTATTCCACCGCGCTGGTGATCACCGGGCTGGGACAGGGGCGCGATCAGCTGATTTCGGTCGACATCACCGTCAGCTAGCGCGTCTCGGGCTCGCCGCAAGACCCCGATCCACGTCTCAGCCGCCAGATGCGATAGCTCCAGTCGCCCGTTACCATCGCCTCGTAGACCGCCGAACCCGGCGCGGCGAGAAAATTGCTCATGTCCTGATCGGCCCCGAACGCGCCCTGCCGGCTGGCGGCGATCTCGTCGCAGGACAGCAGCACATTGGCGGTGATGTCACGCTCATCTTCGATGTGAAAGCCAAGATCCTTTAGCATCTCAAGACATTGGCGCAGCTTGCCCACCGGCAGCAGATCGGAATAGAGAAACGCGCCCCCCGGCTTCAGCACCCGCCGGACCGAGCCATAGAACCGCTGGATCGCGGGATAGGTGTGTGAGCTTTCCAGATTGGTGAGGATGTCGAAACCGGCCTCATCAAAGGGCAGATCTTCGGCATCCCCCTGAACAAAGCGCAGCCTGGGGTCGGTATGGGTCTTGCGGCAGAACGCAATCGCCGCCCCCGACAGATCCAGCCCGGTGACCGATGCGGGATCAAAGAAGTCGACCAATGTGCGTGCCGTCCCGCCGCGCCCACAGCCCACATCCAGCACGTCACAGCCGTCGATCGGCTGGCGGCCCACCAGTTCAAGCGCCAGCTTGACCGAATTGCGGTTGATCACCTCCGCCCCCAGAGCGATCTCAGACGCCTGAGGCGCATCGGTGGGCACATAGCCATAGTTCAGAAAATGCGCAAAGGCGCCAAAGCCTGACCCGTCAAGCTGCCGGGTCACCCCGTCATACATGTCCTGAAACCCCTGCTTGGTCCGATCCAGATCCTGCGGGGCCGGTTCGGGGTCGGTTTCGGGGTCGGGCGTGGGTTCGGGCGCAGGCTGCGATGGTGCCGCCGCGCCCGCATCCTTCCCGATCCGCGCCTCGATCAGGGGGGCCAGCCCGGCGATCGTCGGGGCATCAAAGATCTGCGCCACCTCGGGCGCGAACCCAAAGCGTTCGTCAATGCGCATGGTCATTTCGATGGCCAGCAGCGAATGCCCGCCCAGTTCGAAGAACCGATCATGGATCCCCACCGGGCTGAGGCCCAGAAGGTCTTCCCAAATGTCGACCAGCACCTGCTCAAGATCCGATTTCGGCGCCTCATAGGGGGTGGCAAGATTGGGCCGCCCGTGGCCGGTGGTGGCTGAATTGGTCGCCTCGGGCGTGGCGGTGAAGTCGACCCATTCGGCCAGACGCCGCGCCAGCGGTGTGGTCGAAATCACCAGCTGGTCGGCCGAAAGGGCCAGCACCCGGTCCAGAACCTCGGCCCCGTCGGCAGGGGTCAGCGCGCTGTCGCCATGGGCCTGATCGGCAAAGCCCCACTGATCCCAGTTCACGCTGATCCAACGGCAGGGTGTCGGGCGGCTGGCGGCAAAACTGTCAAGCATCTGGTTGGCGGCGGCATAATAGCCCAGGTTCACCCCGCCCAGCACCGATGACAGCGACGACCCGAGCATCACGAAATCGGGCGTGTGATCGGCCAGCGCATCCGCCAGCATGCGCGCGCCGGTGATCTTGGGGGCAAGCTGGCGCGCAAGATCATCCCCGGTCAGCGTCTTGAGCGCCCCGAACCCGTCCCGCACATTGCCGGCCAGATGGAACACGCCGTGGATGTCCCCGAATTCGGCCCGTGCGCGCGACAGCGCATCGCTCAGCGCAGCGCGGTCGGTCACATCGGCCTGCATCACGCGTACCGCCCCTGCCCGGTCGAGATCCAGCAGCCGCCGCGCCAATCTGGCTGTTGCGTCAAGCTCGTCCGCGCTAGCGGCCAGATCCGCCCAGTCGCCGCGTGGCGGCGGCGCGCTGCGCGCGATCAGCACCAGATTGGCCCCGTATCGCCGCGCCAGCCGATCTGCCACGGTCAGCCCGATATTGCCCAGCCCGCCGGTCAGCACATAGGTGCCGCCCTGCCGCAGCAAGGGGGCATGATCAACCGGATCCAGCGGCACGGGCGCAAAGCCCAAGGCATGGCGCGCGCCGCCGATATAGGCGACCGAGGGCGCAAAGTCGGCCGCCTGCAGCTCGGCCAGCAACCAGCCTGCGACCTGCGCGGGCGGATCCCCCTGCGCCAGATCCACGCTCGACACGCGCAGGGCCGACATCTCTTGCCCGATGACCTTGGCCAGCGCCAGAACCGGAGCGGCGTTTACCGACAGGGTGCCATCGGGGCGCGCGGGCTGGGCCTGTTCGGTCACGCAGAGCATATGCAGCCGCATGAGCCCGTTCACCCGCGCGAGCCCCTGCGCCACGCGCTGCAGGCGCAGGGCGTGGGCATCGGCATCGGCTTCGGGTTCAGACTGCGGCCACAGATAGATCACATGACTGATCGCGCCGCCGTCGCGCAGTGCTTCGAACAGGCGGTCCAGCTGCGCGGGCCGGTCGGGATCCACCGCAAAGCCCCCATCCTTGCGCGCTCCGAACCGGCGCGCGCGGGTGATCAGAACCGCCTGCCCCGGCAGGGCCCGCAGCAGATCCCTGGCCAGCGCCCCCCGATCACCAAAGATCACCACGCGGGCGTCGTCGGGCAGGTCCTGCACCGCATCAAGATCGGCCGCCCGCCAGTCGGGGGCATGGGCCCAGTGCACCATCGCCTTGCGCGCGGCGGCCGCGTCGATGCTGGGATCTTCCGAGCCGCCGACCCAATAGCTGTCACGCTCGAACGGATAGGGCGGCAGGGCGGTGCGTGCGCGGATCTGCCCTTTGTAATGGGTCTGCCAGTCGATCCGTGCCCCATGCGCCCAAAGCTGGCCAAGCGCATCCATCATCAGATCGGCTTCGGGCACCTGCCCCGACCGGCTGTCCATCGACGCGATGGCCACATGGCTGTCGCCGCCGGCCTGCAGGCCAGCCAGCCCGGTCAGGCTGCGCCCCGGCCCGACCTCAAGAAACAGCGCCTCGGGCCAGCTCAGCCCATGGCGGATGCAATCGGCAAAGCGCACCGCGCTGCGCAGATGCAGCGCCCAATAGGCCGGGTCGCGCGCCGCGCGCGCCGTCAGCACCTGCCCGGTCAGGTTCGACAGGATGTCGATCCGGGGGGCACGCAGGCGCACGCCATCAAAGGCGCGCAGAAACGGATCAAGGATCGGATCCATCATCGCGGAATGAAACGCATGAGATGTGCGCAGCCGCGTGACCGCCACGCCCCCCGCACCCAACTGCTCTGCCAGCGCGTCAATGGACGGCGCTGGCCCGGCCAATACCGTCATGCCGGGTGCATTCACCGCCGCCACCGCAATGTCATCGGGCAGGATCGGGCGCAGATCCCGTTCGGGGCGGGGCACCGCCAGCATCGTGCCGGGATCGCAGCTGGCCATCAGCGCGCCGCGCTGCGCCACCAGCCGCGCGGCATCGCCCAGCGACATCACCCCGGCCAGTGCCGCCGCCACATATTCGCCGATGCTGTGCCCGATCAGCGCTGCGGGCTGCACCCCCCACGACATCCAAAGCCGCGCCATCGCATATTCCACCGCAAACAGCGCGGGCTGCGTGATCTCGGTCTGTTTCAGCCGGTCGGCGGCGTCATCGCGCGTGGCCTCGGGCGGAAAGACCACCGGTCTGAGATCGAGCCCGACCGCACCCCGCACCGCCCGGCAGCAGCGGTCAAAGGCGCGGCGATAGACCGGCTCGACCTCATAAAGACCCCGCCCCATATCGGGGTATTGCGACCCCTGCCCCGAAAACATGAAGATCACCGGCCGATCCTGCCCGGTCGCGCGGATGCTGCGCTGCCGCTCGGGGTTGCCCGACAATAGCGCCAGCGCGGCACCTGCGGGATTGCTGCCATCGGCCAGCACATAGCGGCGGTGGTCGAACCGGGTGCGGCTGGTCTGGGTGGAATAGGCAATGTCGGCAAGGCCCCGGCCATCCGCGCCCATGATCTGGCGCGCCTGCGCCATGCTCAACCGATCCAGCGCAGCAGCACTGCGTGCCGACAGCACCACCAGCGACTGCCTGCGCGGGGCGGGGCCGGATGGTGCGCGGCGCGGCGGTTCTTCGATCAGGATATGGGCGTTGGTGCCGCCCACCCCGAACGAGCTGACCCCGGCGCGGCGCGGCTGCCCGGTATCGCCCAGATGCAGGGCGTCGCGGTTGACGAAAAACGGGCTGGCGGGGAAATCAATCCCCGGTGCGGGCAGCATGAAATGCGGGTTGGGCGGGACATCGCCGGTTTCGACCACCCGCGCGGCCTTGATCAGCCCCGCCACCCCGGCCGCACAGCTGAGGTGCCCCAGATTGGCCTTGATCGAGCCAAGCGCGCAGAACTGCCGATCAGGCGTTGACCGGCGGAACACCCGCGACAGGGCCGACACCTCGACCGGGTCGCCCAGCATGG